>NZ_JBDJNE010000002.1:0-345037 GCF_039674265.1 Brucella sp. TWI559 | reverse complement strand
TCCTGCCCGATGCAGGTGAGCCGAGTATCAACTGCTGACAGAACAATTGCTACTGAGAAAGCTAAAGCCGAAGAGGTGGATACTCACCCGCCCCCATTCCTCGTTTGCAACTCCGACCAGCCTCTCGGAATGGGGGCTGAACGTCAGCACCTGTCGCATCTCTATTTTGCTGGGAACGTCGCAACTTTAACTTGCTAAAACAAATCTTATAACAGGGGTGGGTTCTTGTTTGAAGTGCGACTTGCAAATGATAACATAGCTTACACAAAGCCTTTATGATCGCAGTGCAGTGGCAATCCGCATGCGGAGCGTCATCAGCGCCGGAACCATTGAAGCTGCCGCTGCAACAGCGATAAAGCTGAGAACAAGCCAGACATCGCTCATCGCAAACTCCACAGGCATTCTGACCGCCGTTGTTGCCGTAAGCCATGATGTGATGGCTTGTGCGACTGCATACCCAATTGCCAGCCCAAGAAATATCCCTAGAAGCAGCAGGAAAAACAACTCACCCCAGACAATTGCCATGATAGAGCGGACCGGCGCACCAAGCGCCCGTAATGCCCCTATCTGACGTTTACGCGCGCCGATATGCATGACCGCAACCAGCAACAAGGCGAAAACCACAATGACCTGTGTGCTGATGGCGATACCAAGCAGCAGACTGCGGGCATCCCCCAATGTTGAATAAAGCCGCGTGAGGACCTCTGCCGGAAAGATCGCCAATGTCCGATCAGAGCGATATTCTTGACGCAGCCGGTAAGCATCCGCAATGGTCTTCGGCTTGACGAGAATAGCAGGGATACCTGGGCTATCGGCATCGAAACTCTCGTCAAGGGCGGCATCGGTATTAATCTCGTCATCATGGTCAGCATGAGTGTGCTCTTCATGAGCCTCCATACCATGCAGCTGCCACACTGTGCGAATGGGCACCAGAATGGACCGATCCCATGCCGTGCCTGTCGGTGCCATTTTTCCTGCTACATGATAGCTCAATTCGGTATGTGCGTGTCCGCCGGTTTCGACAGTGCCGTGCATAGGATTGACCTTGGCTCCGACTGGCAGATCGACCGCCGAACCGATAACCGCTTCGCCCAAACGCGAGAATAGCGCGCCTTCAGCAAGTTTCGGCGACAAGGCCGAGATGAGCGCGGTTGTTGTGCCGACAATCGGAAAACCCATTGCGCTGTCACCAAAGCCAATGGGTGCCGCAAAAGCCACGCGATCATCATCGGCAAGCTTACCCAGCATCGCACCAGACATCAGCGGCAAAGGTGATGGTTGCAAAAAGACGGATGACAATGTGAGCTGCGTGTCACTTCCGGCAGCACCGATCACAAGGTCAAACTTGTCCGATGCGCGCGCCGTGCCAAGCCGCACCGCCCTCTCCTGCAAAGTGACAACAGAGCTTAAAGCAACCGACAACGCCAAAAGAACTATGATCGCAACGGCACCACTCCAGAAACGGCGTAGATCGGCAAGAATGAATGCAATCATGATAATGCTGTCTCCGCACTGTCCCTTGCAATCCTTCCACCTTCAAGACGAATGCGGCGCTGCAAATATTGCATCAACTGCGGATCATGCGTGACAACAACCAATGTCGCCTTCTCCTCGCTCGCAAGCCGCACCAGAAGCTCTGCAACATCGGCACCGGTTTTCTGATCCAAACTTGCTGTTGGCTCATCAGCCACGATCACACCGGGCTTTGAAAGAAGCGCGCGCGCAATCGCCACGCGCTGCATTTCACCGCGCGACAAGGTTTCGATATGCTGGGCAGGTCGTGCAATACCGACCGTTTCAAGCAATTGAAGAGCCCGTGCGCGATCTTCAGCCTTCACCCTGCCACTCAGTTTGAGTGGCAAAAGCACGTTGGCCAGCGCTGACAGGCCGGGAAACAGATGGAAATCCTGCATCACAAGCCCGATATTCCGGGCGCGAAAGGCATCGCGCTTGAAGGCAGACAAGCTGCTGATTTCCGTTCCACCCCAGACGACTTTTCCAGTCTTGATCGGCTCAAGGCCAGTTATGGCATTGACCAGCGTGCTTTTGCCCGAGCCAGATGCTCCTGTGATCGCCAGATGACCACCAGCGACCAGATTGAACTTTTCAATGGCAAGAACCGGCAGCTCAAGCCCCGGAAAGCGCACTTCCAGATTGGCAATATCGAGTGACAACCCCAAATGCTTGATAAGGTTCATCATCAGACCGTTTTGAAGGAAGCGTTACGCAGGCGAATTTGACTGACAAAGCCCGTTTCTGGATCGGTCCAGGAGCCATATTCCAGTGTGCCCGATGTCAAGATCGGCGCATTGAACTGCACAAATGTCTGTTTGGACGCCAGATAGACGACGATGATATTATCCGGCCAGTCGGAATCCGACGAGCAAAACGGGCAGATCGACATCGGAATTTCGGTCAGAACGAAGAAATTGGCCTCCGCCTTGAGTGGCGGCGCCATGAACCCGCTGATTGCCACTTCTTTGCCGGAAGCGTTTTTGACCTGATCGGAGAATTCCAGGCCCAGAACGCCAAAGCTTTTATAAAGATTATCGAAGCCAAGCTGCTCCGCGCCATTGGCCTTGTTAGCAATGCACATCAAGGGCACGGTTGCCAATGCGCCAAGCGTGAATTGCCTGCGATTGAAATGCTGTCCTGCGCGCATCTTGTACTCCCGGAATAAATGGACAGGCGGTTTGCCCGCCTGCCCTCATTTCAACGTGATTACTCGGACTTTGTTTTGCCAAGCGCGAAAGTGTCAGCGAGCACGCGGTAAACATCGCTCTGTTCCATGTAGCCACGCAGTTCCTCAGAACCTGGACCCGTTGCCTGCAGAACGACATCGTCGACCGCGTGAACGCCGCTATCATCTTCTTTCGGGATGTTGCCCTGAACAAAGACTGCGCCCGGAACGTCCTTATAGGCTTCATTGGCTACATATTCGCCCTTCTCGTTCTTAACGGCTGGCACGAAAGCGCCATCCATTTTTGGACGGAAGGTTTCATAATGATCCGGGCCGTTGTTGGCCGAAAGGAACAGACGACGCGACACGTCGATACGATCCGGGTAACCGTCGCCATTGGTGTCTTCGTAGTTCGGGAATCCGGCGGCATCATAAGTGCCGACCTTTTCGCGCATTTCATCCCCCGGCTTTTCATCATCGACCGTACCGATGATCGCAACGCCATGGGTATGATCGCCGGTGACAATGATCAGCGTATCCGGATTCTTTTCAGCAAATTCACGGGCAACCCCAACAGCCTTGTCGAACTCAATGGTTTCGACCAGTGCGCGGTCCCAATCCAGCGGATGACTCATCTTATCCACCGACGCAGCTTCAACCATCAGGAAGAATCCATCCGGATTTTTGGAGAGCTTTTCGAGAGCAGTCTTGGTCATTTCCACAAGACCCGGCTGGTTCGGGAATTTGTCAACCGTGCCCTTCTTGAGGAATTCGCGATCAAGCGTCACATCGAGGTTGCCAGTATGGAAAAGACCGAGCAACTTATCCTGATTGGACGTACCCGATGCAGCAAGCTCATCCTTGCTTGTGACCAGCGCGTAACCGGCATCCTTGAACAACTGGATATAGTCCTTGTCGTCCTTGCGCTTGGAACCCGGAACATCCTTGGCGAGGAAATAAGCCGACCCACCACCCAAAAGCACGTCCGGCTTCACATTATACATCATGCCGACAATATCAGCCTTGTCGGAACGCTTGCGTGTGTGTGCAACCAATGCTGCAGGCGTGGCGTCCTCAAGTTCGGCTGTTGAAACAATGCCAATCGACTTTTTGGTTTCGCGCCGCAGAGCCTCTGCAATGGTTTCGACCTTCGGATCGTCCTGGGTATCAGGCGTGCGGTCAGCATAAACGCCAAGTGCATTCACGCGTGACTTATGCCCCGTCATATAAGCCGACATGGTGTTGGCACTGTCAGTTGCAATCGAATGGGTGGACGATGTGCCAATGAAAGCGACTGGCGGAATATCATCCATGTTGAGGCGGCCATTGGCCTTCCCCTCAGTCATGCCCTTCGACATAATACGGGCGCCGGTACGGTGAGCAACCGAGAGACCGTCAGCAAGCAGGAAGATAATATTCTTCGCCTTGGCTTCCTTGCCGGTCGAGTAAACATCCCAGTTGACAGACCTGGTTTCATCACCGGCGGAAACTTCAACCTTATAATCGCCTGGCTTGCCGATCGTCAGGCCACGCAGAATAAGCGCAGAACCCAAAACCTTATCTTCAGTCCCCTTTTCTTCAGCGGTAAAGTCGGCTTTGCTGCCGAATACAGCCTCGTAGTCCTGACCATTGACGGTAACTTTCACGTCCTCGGGCTTCACGACCTTATCGAACTCAACCTTGAAATCGAAAGGCGAATTAACAAGGATTGTCGCCCGGTCAATCGGGTAGACGGTTGCAGCGCCAGCCGCTGTCGTCAGCATGGTTGCGGAGGCAAGAGAGAGAAGCAGTCTGCGCATATCAAGAATCTCCACTGTGTAAAGCGTGTGGAGAGGCTGATAAGAAAAATAGATGACACTGGTATAACAGTCGGCCGTTTAGGCTCAGGACTCATCAACTAAAACGATTGCGGCAGCATTCTGTGAAAGCCATTCATTTTATTTGATAAAGCAATTAAATCCGCAATATCGCCATTCAGGCTGAGTTCACTATTTAACAGCTAACGATTGTGTGAAGCTGTCGCACTTTGCTCTAAATTAGCAAATATCGATGGTAGCCATCAAGGGACATCACCCAAAGGTGATGTCCGCAATATCCGCCTTTGATAGAGCGGTCTCGGGACAAGCAGAAGCTTCCGAAGCTGCCGCTCTATTTTATTGAATTCTACGCATTTCCTAATGTGAAATCGGCTCACGCTTTTGCTGGAAATGCTCTAAGGAGCTGCGACATGTCTATTCGTTCGAAGCGCTTGATGCTTCTTGCAACGGTCGTCTTACCGGCACTCACAGTATCTATGATTACGCAGCCTGCGCGCGCGGAAACGCCTAATGCACTGATATTGCTTGCGCAAGATAGCAGCGACCAGCCATCTGACGATCAGGGCCTGCAACAACAGCAGGAAGAAGAGCTCAGACGCGCTCAAGAAGAGGCGCGCCGTGCAGCCGAAGAGCAGCAACGTGCGGCGGAGGAAGAAAGCCGCCGTCAGGCAGAGGAACAGCAAAGAGCCGCTCAGGAAGAAGCCGACCGTCAGGCGCAGGAGCAGCAGCGTGCCTCCGAGCAGGCTCAGCGCGAAGCCGCAGAGCAACAGCGGGCAGCTGAACAGCAGCGCTTGAACGAAGAGGAATTGCGCAAGCAGGCCGAGCAGGCGCGTCAGCAGGCTGAAGAACAGCAGCGTGCCGCAGAAGAGGAAATGCGGCGCCGCGCCGATGAAGCGCAAGAGGCCGCACAGGAAGAAGCCAAAAAGCAAGCGCGCGAACAAGAAAAGGCCGTGGAAGAAGCAAAGCGTCAAGCTGCGGAACAGCTGGCCAATGAAGAGCAGCAGAAGGCTATCGAGGAGCAGGCCCGCCAAAAGGCTGCTGAAGAAGCAGCAAAACAGGAGGCGGAGAAGCAGCGTTCTGTTGCAACACCGCCCGCACCTGTTGATACTCATGAGCCGGACGCGCCTGTTCGTGAACCAGAGACGAATCCCGAACCGCCCGCACAGTCAGCAGCACCCGATGAGAATAATCAGGCAGCACCAGAGCAGCGAGCACCGGCGGAAGTGCCAGTGAAAACTCCGACCGAGCAACCAGTCGAACAGCCGCGTGCGCAGCAGCAGGACCAACCAGCCGCCCCCACAGAGGCAATCGTTGATCCGCGCACCAATGCGGACAATCAGGAAATAGCCAAAGATCCCGCAAAGACCGACGACACTGTGGTTCTTCCGATCGAAAATGGTGCGGCGATCCTTGACAGCGACAAAGACGCTGACAATCGCGGCGGGCGTCAATCACGCGAGGAGCGCCGCAAACAGCGCGAACAGCAGCGTGCAGCAGAAGAAAACATTGTCCCACCCACAGATGATGCCGCCGCGCAGGTTGCAATTCCTGACACTCTGAAGGCTGAATTGCCCAAAAGGATGGAAGCAAATCTCAGAGAAGAAGGGGTTCGTAAAGAACAAGCCCCCGTCTTTGCCGTGCCGGACACAACGAATATTATCAACAATACGGTTGTGAATAATACCGTAGTGAATAATACGACTGTCAATAATGTAAACAACATCAATAACAACGTGACGAATGTTAAAGTTATAGAGCAGGTAGACAATCGCGTCATTCTGGAAACTGGAGATCGTATCTTTGTACGTGGGGATGACCGCCCTCGCCTGCGTCGCGATGCCAAACGTTCCTATTATGACGAACTCCCCGGTGGACGCTTGCGCGAAACAATCGTGCGCCCTGACGGTTATGAAATCGTGACTGTTTATAATCGCTATGGCGATATTATTCAGCGATCCCGTATAGATGATGATGGCAATGAATATCTGATGATGTATGCGCCTGACTATGATGATGGGCCGCGCGCGGCAATTGTCGATGTGGGCTATGATCTGCCGCCGATGCGTCTGACTGTGCCGGTTCGTGATTATATCATCGATGTTGCCGACGATCCCGATCGGGACTTCTATAATTTCCTCGCAAGGCCGCCTGTGGAGCGCATCGAACGCGTCTATACAATTGACGAAGTCAGACACTCAGCGCGTCTACGCGATAAGGTGCGTCGTATCGATCTTGATACAATTCACTTTGCAACAGGCAGTGCGGAGATATCGCTGTCTCAGGCCAAAACCCTGCGCAAAGTTGCGGATGCAATGCATAAAGTGCTTCAGAAAGATCCCGGAGAAACCTTCTTCATTGAAGGTCACACAGACGCAGTCGGTTCGGATTTGTCCAACCTTATTCTCTCTGACAAGCGATCAGAATCGGTTGCGAGCCTGTTAACCGAAGTCTATGACATCCCGGCTGAAAACCTGGTAACGCAAGGCTATGGCGAACGCTTTCTGAAAATCCGCACGCAATCTGCGGAACAGGAAAATCGACGTGTTACGATCCGCCGGGTTACGCCGCTGATACGTCCTGTCGCCCAACGATAATGAAACCCAAGCACAGGGTCAGGCATCCGCCCGGCCCTGTGCTTGGGATCGGATCCCTGCCGTCATAAAACTGAAGCCACGCGCGACGGCGTCGGATTCATATGTTCAACAACGATCAATTGATCAAACTCGCCGCGCTTAAAGGCGCGCAGAAAACGCTCGTAGTTCTTGAACACAACGCAGCCGTTGGAATCGCCATTTCGTCCCAGCATATAGGTATGCGCAAGAAGACCATCGCGATTATGTGGATTGCGGCCATCAACCGGCGTCAGGCGAATTGCTGCCACACCATGAAACAAGCTTTCGCGCATCCGCAAATTGTAAGTATGCGGTGGTGTTGCACCACGGTTTTTCTGTGTGACAGAACGCGGATTATCGCGCATCGGGCCAATGCCTGAATGCGCCTCCAGTTTTTCACCGTTCGGCAAATAGACGGTTGCGGCAGAAATATCATAAATCGCTGCATGCTTAGCAGTCGGTGATCGAAACAATCGTCTGAGAAGGCCCTCGTGCTTTGGCTCTTCGGTCTTTTCAGTCGCCGGTGCGTAGGCCAGTTTGGCAGCCTCTTGCTTGCGCGGCTGTGCAACAACTGGCTTACGCGACGGCAGCGGTACATCTTCAGGCACAAACAATTCAGGCGCTGCTTTAGCAGAAGCCTGCAGTGGAACCCGATAAGGAGCAGTTTGAGGGACAACTGTCACCGCCGGGCTTGCTTCGGCTGCCGGAGTAAACGGCACGCGCTCAGCGCGAGGTTCGATTATGGGCGCTACTGCTGCCGGCTTTTCTTCAACGATACCTTCGGCGCCGATATCAGCAATAATATTGGCATCGTGATCCAGCTTGTTACGATGCCAATCGAGATTGGAATAAGGCATATTGGCAGTATAGGCTTCGATAAAACGCTGACGGATCACATGATCTATACCGATTTTGTGATTAACCACTCCAAGCTGCCGTGGCATGGCCTCGGGTAAACGCCGCATAACCGGGGCGAAAGGTACAAAAGCAGGCAAAGCCGCTTCCATAACGCCGAATGCCCCTATCATGCAGCTGCCTGCAATCAGCCCGGCACAGGTAAATGTAACAAAACGCGCCAGTTTGCTGCGCTGCTGTGCAGTAAAGGGTTTCCAGATATTTATATTAAACTGAAATCTTGAATCAAATGTATCTGTAACCAGCGCCATTGTACTAAACCCGAATAAAATAAAATTTCGAGCCAGCCCTTTGCAACAAGAATTCGGCGAAAAAGCGAATAGGTTTGCTTCGAAGCGCTGACTGGAAAGCCATGCCCAGCATGAAGAATTATGGTAACTAAATTATTTACGCTCCGAATTTTAGCAGGAGATATAACGAAAATTTTGCTCAACAATTATATCAAGCGGTGAGAAGATAATCAGCATGGACGGCACTCGGGAACTCGTGCCCTTCAACACCCACTCGATTACGGCCTCGCTTTTTTACGCGCATCAAAGCTATGTCGGCGCGCTCGGCGGCTGCCCATAACGTCTCACGTTGGCGCAGCATTGCAATGCCGAAACTGCTGGTCGCCCGGCGCCCAGGAGGCAAAACCGAAAAAGGATAGCGCGCAATTTTGTTACAAAGCCTATTGCCGAACATTTCACATTGCTCCGGTGTACCTTTTACAAGCAATAGAAACTCCTCCCCGCCAATGCGAGCAACGATACTGCTGCCATCTGCGATGCTGCGTAGCAGGTTTGAAAACTCTATCAGCAATTGATCACCGGCGGCATGACCGAAGTCATCGTTAATTGCCTTGAAATGATCAATGTCAGCCATGATAATGGCATGATTTTGGTAATCCTCCGTGGCTAGCCACTTGTTAGCATATCGTTCGAGTCCGCGGCGGTTGAGGATACCGGTCATGGGATCTGCATCCCGCTCATGCTGCAATTCGTTGATGACATCAGAGGTTGCGACCACCAAAATCAGAAGACCTAACAATACCCCTGCGAAGGAAAGTCCGATCGTGGCGATCCCCCAATACCGCGACTCGACAAGCTGCTCAGGGCTTAAGACGTCATTGAGCATTCCAATTGTGAAAACACTGCGCAAAAAGAAATGGGCTGCGAAGACAATCAGCGCATCGTGAAAAATACGCTCAACCCAATCGCCTTTGCGCCATTCCCGAGACTTGAAACAAAGAATGGTCAGCAAAGAGCCCAAGCCAAAGTTGGCAGCTGTTGTCATGTCCCCGTATGGCATGCCCGCATGCGTCATATAACCGATACTAATCAGCGTTATTGCGCAGATGAAGCTACCTGCAAATGGTGAAAACTGCTTCCCAAGCCGCAGCATGACCGCTTCGCAAAACATAAGGCAGGCAGCAAGATAAAACGCCGTTGCCACAAGGGCCGCAACCTCAAGGCGCGGAAAAACCTGCAATATCTGGACCAGCAACCCACATGTGAAAGTTGCAAAGCTTAATCCGAAAAACAGCATATGCCTGCGCTTCATATCCAGCATCCATACGCCGCATATCGTCGTTGCAAATAGCATGATCAGCAAAGGTGGGACGAACTTCACGTGTAATCCTGCAGGTTAAAAAACAGTTAAAAATTCAAATTCAATGTTACTTCGAATGATATACAATTTGGAAAGTCAAGGTAAGTTTTGTTGATTATAAGTAGATCTGAATTTAAGTTTCAGTGTATATTTTATAAGTGAAAACTAATAATTGATGATAAACAATCATATCGAGCGGGTACATGATCATCGGGGTGTCTTTTATGGGAATTTTTATCCACAGATACAGTAAGTGATTATGTCTGCGGCGTAGCGATTTCTCAGCATCTATTCATCGGGATTGAAATCGACGCTTTGAATCTCGTCCGACATTTGTGCGGCCCTCTCGCCAACAGGTGCCCAGTGGAGCCAAGTCACCGGTATTACCTGTTACTAATTATATTGCGGGCTTGGTACAGAGTTAACAAAATGCCATTTTATTGCTTCACGCCTTGTCAATCCCAAAGGGCATAAGGATGCTGCCTTATTGCGGAGAAATGAAATGCGCCATCAGTTCGACCTCTTTACTCCTCCCGTTGTGGATGAGGAAAAACGGACAGCACGGCGCACTGCCCGCGCCAGAACCGGAAAAATGACGGGTCCTGATGAAGCGGAAATGGTCAAACTTCTTAAAGACAGCGGGCGTTATCGCATATTACAGCGCCTTGATCCGCCGCCGACCGTGCCAGATGCTGATAAGCTCGCTTTTCCACGGCTTGGCGTTGTGGTCGATACGGAAACAACAGGGCTGAGTGCCGCGCAGGAAGAAATTATCGAAATTGGTGCAGTGGCCTTCCGCTATGCTGATGATGGATCAATTGGTGATGTCTGCGCAACTTTTAGCGCCTTGCAGGAGCCATCGAAGCCCATTCCGGCAGAAATAACCCGCATCACCGGCATTACGGATGAAATGGTTGCAGGACAGATTATTCCGCGCGCAAAGCTGGAAGCGCTGATCTCTCAAGCTGACATTATCATCGCGCACAATGCGGGCTTTGACCGGCCTTTTCTGGAGCGTTTTTCGCCGGTTTTCGAGAACAAGCCCTGGGCCTGTTCGGTCAAGGAAATCGATTGGACTGCACGCGGGTTTGAAGGAACCAAGCTCGGCTATCTGATCGGCCAGAGCGGATATTTCCATAATGGTCACCGGGCCGAAGATGATTGTCAGGCGCTGCTTGCCGTTTTGAAGGAAAAATCGGGAAAGACCACTCCTTTTGCCGAATTGCTCAAATCAAGCCAGAAATCGCGGCTGCGAATTTATGCCGAAAACAGCCCTTTTGAAATGAAAGACAAACTGAAAGAGCGCCGCTATCGCTGGTCAGATGGCAGCGATGGACGTCCGAAATCCTGGTGGACAGAAATCGGGGAAGATGAACTCGAGGCCGAACTCGAATATTTGCGCACGGAGATTTACGCGTGGCGCGATGCCGATCCGCTGATCCAGAAGCTCACCGCAGTGGATCGTTATAAAGAACGTTCGCCACTCAGACCAAAATAAGAAAAAGGCCGCATGACGCGGCCATTTTCTATCCTGCAATGATAGGCCATGGCTTTTGCGCTGGTCGCATATCCTCATAAGCTTTTGCAAGCCGAAGAACGCCCAGATCATCAAAGCGCTGCCCGAAAATCTGCAATCCGATCGGCAATCCCTTCGACGTATAGCCGCAGTTGATTGAAATTGCTGGCTGCTCCGACATATTCATCGCAACGGTAAATGCGATATGCTCGAACGGACGCTGCGGATCATTGACAGGAGAAGCCCATTCCGCCGGATAGGTCGGCATCGGTGAGGTTGGCGAAAGAATAAAATCGAAGTTGTTCGATGCGGCCAATGCTGCGTAGCGCATAGCATCAATCTGCGCAAAGCCCGTATAGACTTCTTCGCCGGTCAGCGATTTCGCAGTTTCCGTCCATTGATAAATATAAGGCAGGATTTTAGCGCGATTTTCCGGCGTCATTTTCGAGACATCTGCCCATGAGCGGGCACGCCAGAAGCGATCAAGACCGTCAATCATGGTGCGATTGAGGAAAGGCTCAACCGGCTCGATAATCGCTCCTGCATCCGCAAAAGCTTTGGCTGCGGCCTCAACGGCCAAACGGGTTTCCTCACCGGTTGTTTCGCCAAAACCGGCATCAAGCCAAAGTCCAATCTTTAGGCCCTTCACATCGATATTGAGGTCCATCCAGTCAATATCCTGATAAGGAAGGCTCATGGCATCGCGGCGATCGGGTCTCGAAAGCACCGACATGTAAAGCGCATTATCAGCAACAGTTCGCGTCATTGGCCCTGCAACGCGGCCAAGAAATGCCGGATCAATCGGAATACGTCCAAAAGACGGTTTTAGGCCAACCAGTCCACACCAGCCTGCTGGCAAACGAATGGAACCGCCAATGTCGGTCCCGATGTGCAACGGGCCGTAACCTGCCGCCCCTGCACTGCCTGCACCGGCACTTGAACCACCCGGATTGGTAGTCAGATCCCATGGATTGCGTGCAAGTTTATGAAAGCTCGAAAGCCCCGACGAGAGCATGCCAAGATCAGGCATGGTTGTTTTTGCCAAAAGCACACCACCGGACTCGCGGGTGCGTGCTGCGGGCGGGGCATCAACCGCAGCAGGCTTAAGCGGCAATGCCGCACAACCAAGCGGCACGGCTGTGCCTTGCGTGGCAATGTTTTCCTTGATCGTCAGCGGCACACCGTCAATCGGACCGGCAGGTGTCGCCTTCGCCCAACGCTCTTCTGAAGCTTTTGCCGATGCAAGTGCTGCATCAGGATCATAAGCCCAAAGCGCATTCAGCTTTGGCTCATAAGCTTCGATACGCTCAATAACGGCTTGCGTAACCTCAACGGGAGAAAGGGATTTGGCTTTATAAGCGGAGACGAGTTCGACGGCTGACAAATCGGCAAGTTCAGACATGGTGTTCCCTTATTTCATTCCGGCAATCTGAGTGTAGAATCAACGCGCCGTGCGCGTTTGCGGCGTCCTGCAAACGGCTTGGGCACAGCATCGACAAGCGCGCGCGTATAATCATGCTGCGGGTTATCGAAGACTTCGTTCGTCGGTCCCTGTTCGACAATATTGCCGTGATAAATCACGGCCACGCGGTCGGTGATTGCGCGCACAACGCCAAGATCATGGCTGATAAACAGATAGCTGAGGCCAAATTTTTCCTGCAAATCCATCATCAGATTAAGAACCTGCGCCTGAATAGAAACATCAAGCGCCGAAACGGGTTCGTCAGCAACGATGAGCGCGGGTTTGGTGATCAATGCGCGAGCGATTGCGATACGCTGGCGTTGTCCGCCAGAAAACTCATGCGGATATTTTTCGGCGGAAGCTTTCGGCAGGCCAACGGCTTCCAGCACTTCCGCCACGCGCTCATCACGCTCTTTGCTACTTGTGCCGCGCTCCAGAGACACAATCGGCTCTGAAATAATGCGCCTGACCGTATGGCGCGGGTCAAGAGAGCCATAAGGGTCTTGAAAAATTGCCTGAAACCCTTTTCTCGCTTCGCGTAGGCTGGAACGATCAAGGGCGTAAATATCCTGACCATTGATCAGAATCTGGCCCGACTGGGGACGTTCCAATCCCATGACGGCACGTGCGAGCGTGGACTTTCCCGATCCACTTTCACCAACGATACCAAGGCTTTGTCCGGCTTCAATCTCGACATTCACGCCATGCAGAACACGCAGCGATCCAGGTTTCGAAAGAAAGGATGGGCGCGGCAGCTGATATTCGCGCACGACATTGCGAACCTGCAAAATCATTTTGTTCATGCGATCACCTCGCCTTCGCATGGATGAAGACAGGCGGCACGATGGCTTGTTCCTTCGCTTTCACCAATAAGATCAAGCGGTGGAATGATTTGACGACAGTCACCTTCGACAAAAGCACATCGATCCGCGAAGCTGCAATAAGGCGGCCGTGCCAGCGGGTCTGGCACAACGCCCGGAATTGCGGCAAGGCGCTGTCGCGGCTGTGAATGATCTCTCACAAGATTAGCCCCATGAGGAGAAGCTGCGAAAAGGCCCCGCGCATAAGGATGCGCCATGCGATGAAATACAGCGTCCGTTTGGCCAGTTTCGACAATGCGTCCTGCATACATGACGGCAATGCGGTCGGTCATTTCTGAAACCACGCCAAGATCATGGGTGATCAGCATCAGGGCCGTTCCAGTTTCATTGATCAGATCATCCATCAGATCAAGGATTTGCGCCTGAACAGTCACATCGAGCGCTGTTGTTGGTTCGTCGGCGATCAGCAGATCAGGCTCGCAGGCAATCGCCATGGCAATCATCACGCGTTGGCGCTGGCCACCTGAAAGCTGATGCGGATAAAGATCAAGATTAAAGCGCGGTGCAGGCAAACCAACGCGGTCGAGAAGCTGGCGCGCTTTGCGCTCCGCGTCAGCTCGGCTTTCACCCAAATGCAGTCGACGTCCTTCTGCAATTTGTGCGCCGATGGATTTAACCGGATTGAGCGCGGTCATCGGCTCCTGAAAGATCATCGCCATGCGCCGTCCGCGCATTTTACAAAGCTGCGCTTCCGGCATATTCGCCAGATCCTGACCATTGAAACGCAATGTACCACGCACACGCATTCGGTCAGGCAGCAGGCCCATGGCGGCAAGGGCTGTGATGGACTTGCCGCTGCCGGATTCTCCGACAACTCCAAGCCGTTCGCCGCGATTAAGCGTAAGCGTGATGCCCGACACGATGTCAGCCGTGCGCACGCCAAATGGCAATTCGACGGACATGTTGTCCATTTCAAGCAAAGGTGTGGTCATCTCTGCCTCCTCACGCGTGGGTCAAGCACGTCACGCAAACCATCACCCAGCATATTGAGACCCAGAACTGCGAAGGTGATCGCAAGGCCGGGGAAAATTGCGAGCCACGGCGCGTCATAGATAAATGTCTGCGCATCATTGAGCATCTTGCCCCAGCTTGGCATTGGAGGCTGCGTTCCAAGTCCAACATAAGACAGGCCGGCTTCGGCAACGATTGCGAGTGCGAACTGGATTGTCGCCTGCACAATCAACACATGGTTGATATTGGGCAGTACATGCAAAAGCGTGATCGATATATCGCCGCGCCCTGCGCAGCGCGCTGCCTGCACATATTCGCGTTTCCATAGGCCGAGCGATGCACCACGTGTGACACGGGCAAAGACCGGAATGTTAAAAATACCAATGGCAATCATTGCATTAACCGCACCGGGGCCAAAAATGGCCGTGATGATGACGGCGGTCAGCAATGCCGGAAATGCAAAGGCCAGATCGGTCATGCGCATCACAAAACCATCGATCATTCCGCCGCGCGCCGCAGCAAACGCTCCAAGTGGAATGCCAAGACCCGCGCCAACCAATACAGCAATAAGTGACACAGCGATGGAATTGCGCGCACCAACCATGATCATCGAAAAGACATCACGGCCAAAATTATCTGTGCCAAACAGATGCGTAAGGCTTGGCCCTTGCAATTTTTCGCGGAAATTCATGGCGGTTGGCGAATAGGGCGTCCAAAAATAGGACGCGACAGCCATTGCCACCAGAATAACTGTAATCAACGCGCCAATCATAAGGCTACGGCTTAAAAACAATGTCCGAAAGCGGTTTGGTTTGGCGGACACCTGAACATCACTCATCGGTTGCCTCCTGTCGAAAGGCGGGGATCAATGAAGCCATAGACCAGATCAACAATGAAATTGACGGCAATCACAGATGCGGCGAGCAGCGTTACCAGTGATTGCACGGTCACAAGATCGCGTTGTGCAATCGCCTGAAACACCAGACGCCCCAGGCCAGGGAGATTAAAAACATTCTCGATGATGATGGTTCCCGCCAGCAGGAATGAAAATTGCAGGCCGATGATGGTGACAACGGGGATCAGTGCATTGGGTACCGCATGCCGCCAGAGTGCCGCCTTGCGTGTCAGCCCCTTGGCGCGCGCGGTGCGTACAAAATCTTCGCCCAATGTTTCAATCACCGCCGAGCGTGTGACACGGGCAAGGATGGCGGCAAGCGGCAAAGCAAGAGCCAAAGCGGGCAAAAACAACGACCGAAGGCCGTTCAAGACCCCATCTTCCCAGCCAGCGAAACCCGAAGCCGGGAACCATCGAAGCTGCAAAGCAAACAAAAGGATGAGGAGCAGTCCGAGCCAAAAATTTGGAATAGCAACGCCAACCTGTGCCACGCCCATGGAAAGGACGTCGCCAGTCTTGCCGCGTTTTGATGCTGCATAAACGCCCACCGGAATGGCAACTGCCACCGAAAGCAACATGGAAAGCAAAGACAGCGGCAGCGTGACCATGATGCGCGGGCCGAGCAATTCACTGATCGGCACTGAATAGGTGTAACTTGTGCCGAAATCACCTTTCAGAAAGCCACCGATCCACGAAAGATAGCGCCACCAGAGCGGCTGATCGAGGCCCAGCTGCTGATGCAATGCAGCCAGTGTTTCCGGCTGCGCATTGATCCCGAGGATCACGGCTGCGGGATCTCCCGGCAAAACCTGCATTAGCAAAAAGACGATGACGGAAGCCGCAAGCGTCGTAAGTAAGAGCGATACGAACCGCCCGGATATATAAGCCAGCAATGCGACCTCCTTGGAAAGCAGGATTTCCCACTTTCCACATTCCAATCTGCCAAGCGCCTTCCCCTTGTTTTTATGGAGCGCATAGCCATTCTTCGTGTCAGTATTCGCCCTTTTGCATTACGCATCGGGGCGAAACCATTTTAGTTTTCCCAGTATGCCTGTGTGAGATCGTTCGCCGGGATCGGCATATTCTTCCACACACCCTTCACGTTCTTGTTCCACACACCAATTTTTGGCAGCGCATAAAGGAAGATATTCGGCTCATCGGCGGCAAGCTTTTCCTGTAGCTTCTTGACGAGTTCGAGTTGTTCTTCATCACTGCCAGCTTCGGCATAGGCTTTGTAGAGCGCCTTATATTCCGGGCTGTTATAGTTGAAGTAGTACTTATCACGCGCATAGATATCGAGATCGCGCGGTTCGGTATGCGCGATGATCGTCGCATCAAAATC
The DNA here is from genome assembly GCF_039674265.1 of Brucella sp. TWI559. Lineage (NCBI taxonomy): Bacteria > Pseudomonadati > Pseudomonadota > Alphaproteobacteria > Hyphomicrobiales > Brucellaceae > Brucella > Brucella sp. TWI559. Next base: position 328,376 of record NZ_JBDJNE010000002.1, on the reverse strand, counting down.
CGAACGCTTGAACACCTGATCAAGCCACTGCGCAAATTCCATTGGCACCAGATTGGCCTGAATACCGACTTCTGCCAGCATCGCGGCAATGATCTCGCCGCCACGACGCGCATAGGCCGGTGGTGGGAGCGTGATGGTGATTGACGTGCCAGCCGGAATACCGGCCTCTTCCAGCAACTGTTTTGCTTTCGCCGGATCATAAGGATAGGTTTCCGACAAATCGACATAGCCCGGATCGACCGGCGCGTAATGTGATCCGATTGGCGTACCAAACCCGGCGTAAGTGCCTTCAATCAGGCCCTTGCTGTCGATAGCGTGGGCCAGTGCCTGACGAACTTTTACATTGTCGAAAGGTGCTTTTGCATTGTTAAGCGACAGCAGAACCTTGCCTGCCGTATCACCAACTTCAACATGCAGCTTGTCATCACTCTCAAAACGGCTGATCAGCTCCGGTGCCTGAAACATCGGGAACAGATCAATGTCACCAGCAAGAATGGCAGCTGCGGCAGCCGATGGATCACTGATGAAACGGAAAGTGACGGCTGAGAGCTTTGCAGGCTCGCCCCAATAATCGGGATTGCGTTCAAGCTCTACGCGATCGCCCTGTACCCAGCGCTTGAACTTGAACGGACCCGTGCCAACCGGCTTGGTCTTGTTGTCAGGTGCAGAATTAGGCGCAATCATTACCGCATCGCCCCACCCCATATTGAACAAAAAGTTCGAACTTGGGCGTTTGAGGGTGACAACAGCCGTCGCAGGATCAGGACATTGTGTGCTTGCGATCGGCTCAAAAAGGCCCTTCTGCGCATTGGTGGAATCTGGGGCGACTGCACGCTCATAGGAGAACTTTACCACCGCGCAATCAAACGGCGTGCCATCGTGAAACTTCACGCCTTCGCGCAGCTTGAATGTATAGGTTTTCTTGTCGTCGGACACCGTCCAGCTTTCCGCGAGAAGCGGTTTGACGGTGCCATCTTCAACAATACGCACCAAACCTTCATAAAGATTGGCATAGGTAACCTGTCTGATACCAGCTGCAGCATTTGCCGTCGGATCAAGGCCCGGCGGCTCCAGCACTTCGCCAACCACCAGTGTGTCTTTTGCAAAAGCACCGTTGATCGATGCCAGCATCGTGGCTGTTATCAGCCCGGCTTTCAGCAGCTTACCCATGACTCCCCTTTTCCTATAATTATTTAAATCGAACGCCCGCCATCCACGTCGAGCGCAACCCCTGTAATCATAGAGGCTTGAGGCGAGCAAAGGAAAGCCGCAGCTTCAGCCAAATCATCAGGTTTCAAAAGCCGGCCCATCGGAATGGAATCGCGAAATTTTTTGCGGATTTCTTCGCTGTCTTCGCCCATAAATGTGGTCAGAAGCGGTGTTTCACCCGCAACCGGATTGAGCGCGACAACACGAATTTTTGCCGGTGCAAGTTCGATTGCAAGCGCTTTGGTTACAGAAACAACCCAGCCTTTGGTGGCATTATACCAGGCGAGATTCGGCCGCGGACGCCCCGCGCCTGTCGATGCAACATTGAGGATGACCCCCTCCCCATTAGCCTTGAAATGCGGAATCAGCCTGCGCGTCATAAGGTAAACGCCACGCACATTGACGCCCAGAATGCGATCAAACTCATCGGGCTCAACCAGTTCAGCACTTTGCGGCTTATGTCCGATACCGGCATTGTTGATCAGAATATCAACTTTGCCGAATTTTGAAATTGCAGCCTCGACAGCTGCATCCACATCCGCTTCGCTCGAAATATCGGCGGCGACAGCGAGTGCTGCATCACCGATTTCTCCCGCTACACGTTCGGCTCCCACTTTATCTCGGTCGACGATAACGACCTTCGCGCCGCCTGCAACAAAGCGCTTCGCCATGCCTTCGCCAAATCCCGAACCTGCTCCTGTAATGAGCGCGACCTTACCTTCAAGCGACACTGTCATTCTCCAAAATGCAATTTCCTGCGCATTTTCAGACGGGAAACCGGTTCCCATTGTTCCTGAAACTGCGATATTTATCCGTGATACACGGAGATCGTTTTCAGCGAGGCAAAGCCGTAAAGTGCCTCAAAGCCCTTTTCGCGGCCATGACCGGACTTTTTCACACCACCAAATGGCAGTTCAATGCCACCGCCGGCTCCGTAATTGTTGATGAACACCTGACCGGAATGAATAGCGTGTGCAAGGCGGAACTGACGACTGCCATCATTGCTCCAAATACCGCAAACAAGCCCATAGTGCGTGCCATTGGCAATCGCGATGGCTTCTTCTTCGGTATCAAAAGGTAGAATAACCTGCACCGGACCGAAAATTTCTTCCTGTGCCAAACGGTGATCAGCGGGCACATCCCGGATCAATGTCGGAAGCACATAGGCTCCACCTTCCGGCGCATCTGCGACCATCTCACCCTGAGCAGCAATGGACAGACCATCCTGCTTTGCAAGCGCAAGATAGCTCTCGACAATTTCCTTCTGACGCTGCGACACAACTGGGCCAACAGAGGGATCAGTGCTGGCCGGTCCAACTGTCAAAGCACGATAGCGTTCACTCATTCGGGCAATGACGTCTTCGTAAATGCTGCGTTCGACCAAAATACGTGATGAAGCAGAACAGGTCTGACCCGCATTCTGAATGCCGGCATTGACGAGAAACGGAACGGCGCGATCAAGGTCCGCATCGGCAAAGACGATCTGTGGCGACTTGCCGCCAAGTTCCAACGTTACGGGCACCGTGTTTTTCGCAGCAGCCGCCTGTACAGCCTCACCAGTTCGGACAGATCCGGTAAAGGAGATGTGGTTGATGTCGGGATGTTCGGACAGGGCCGCGCCCGCTTCCGCACCAAGCCCGGTTACAATATTCAATGCGCCTGTTGGCAGACCGGCTTTTTCAGCAATTTTCGCAAACTCAAGAATGGTCAGACAAGCCTCTTCGGCTGGCTTCACCACTGCCGCATTGCCCATGGCCAGCGCTGCACCAAGGCTGCGGCCAAGAATCTGCATCGGATAATTCCAAGGAATGATGTGGCCAGTCACACCATGTGGCTCATAGATGCTCAGAACCGTAAAGCCATTTTGATAAGGCAGTGTGTCACCATGCACCTTGTCGGCGGAAGCGCCGTAAAATTCCAGATAGCGCGCCAGTGCCACCACGTCGGCGCGTGCCTGCGTCACCGGCTTGCCAACGTCTTTTGATTCCAGATCAGTCAGGAGGTCGATGTTTTTTAGCACTTCCTCGGAAATGCGATGCAGAACCCGGCCGCGTTCCGTTGCCGTAAGCTTACCCCAATCACCCGAAAGTGCTGAACGTGCAGAAGCGACAGCCAGATCAATATCAGCTTTTGTACCACGTGCAATCAGCGCCAGATCGCTGCCGTCGGAGGGGTTTTTAAGGGTAATAAGCTCGCCACCGACAGCGTCCTGCCATTGACCTGCAATGAAATTGCCATAGCGCAGAAGACCTGCTCCGTCGGTTGTGTTTTCATGTTTCATTTTCATTCTCCCGCAGAGGTCTTTCAGCCTCCAGTCTCGCCGTGGTTGCGCGAATATGTGCCCGCGCCAGCTTTTCGGCTTCTTCGCCATTGCGCGCGGCAATGGCTTCAACAATTGCGCCATGTTCGCGGATCGCCTCACGTGCCCTGTCAGCCGAGAGTGAAAAAGACGGCGCAAACACCTGGGATGTCATTCGAAGAAGTGGAACAAAGGGAATGAGTGAGTCATTGCCCGCTGCATTCATAATCGCCATATGGAAATCAACGTTGGACTGCGTGTAAGCTTTCGGGTCCCATGGATCGACGACAGCGCCCTGCCCCGCAACAAGCGCGCGCAGGGCCGCAATATCCGCATCCGTCGCCCGTTCAGCCGCAAAACGGGCAGTAACACCATCAAGCACTTCACGCACGGCATAAGCATCAATGAGGCGTGTGAGATCGGCAGAAGCCACACGTACACCCCGTCCCGGCAAATGAATGACCAGGCCGTCGCGCTCAAGAACACGCAAAGCTTCGCGCAGCGGTGTACGGCTGATGCCAAATTCAGCAGCCATATGCTCCTGACGAAGAATCGCACCCGGTGCATAAACGCCCGCATAGATTCGCTCGCGAAGTGCTTCAGCCACTTCGTCCAGCAAACGGGTCTGACTGCGCCACTCAAAAACTGCCAAAGAAAAGCCTCCCAACTTTTGGACACAATATCCTGGATACAAAATCAGTCAATGCAAAAACGGCGTGTCCCCTGACAGGCTTTCAGCGGATTAGAAAATGAGAATTGGCAACTACTGGCTAAAGCGCTTCCTATTTTGACTGAGCAATTGAAAATGCTCTATCTGTTTGTTTTCGCGCATTATCCTACGCAAAACAGCTGGGCATTTTTGCTGCAACGGCTCCGGTGATGTCTCTGAATTTTATGGCCAACCGCCTGATTTCCTCAGAACCGTTTTCCATATGCTGGATCACAATTTCCAACAGATCAACATGCGACAAGCCAGCACGCGCAGACACGATTCGATAAGAACGATGTGCCACGCGCATTAACAGCAGGCTGTCGGCCAGTCCTCCAAATCCACACTTTGTTCGCTCGCAAGGCTGGAACTGGTGAAGTCAACGCGCATAGCCAGTCCCACATGCCAGAAGTGACGCAGCCAACGGTCTGATGGGAACTGCCACCCACTTAGGACAATCGCTTTTGAAGCTTTGTGAATAACTTCGTCGAAACGTAAAATTCCCTGTTGCAATCCGCAAATCATTAGTCCATATAGCGCCTGCCTAACGGAAACGACTTCTCTCAGAGAAGACTGGCGCGAGCGGGTGTAGCTCAGGGGTAGAGCACAACCTTGCCAAGGTTGGGGTCGAGGGTTCGAATCCCTTCGCCCGCTCCAGTTTTTCTGTAGGTTTCTTATTTAAATTATTGATTCTATTGGATAATCTTCGATTAGAATTTCCACTTGTTGTAAATTAGAAGCAACAATTGAAAAAGTTTCTCCTGATACTCCGCATCTATGCGAGCTCAACGGTGTCTATGTTGTTCGATGCGCAGTTTCCCCACCTATGTGCGAAAAGCCGCGGATAATCGCTAAGAATCAAACTCTCTCTTTAAACACGTTCAAAATGCGAAGCGTCTCGTCTTACGGTGAGGGTGATATCGCGGCTAAACAGCGAATAAAGTTGCTACAGAACGGCATTTCAACAAAAGAATCGCTCCCGTTCGAAACTTATGCAGCCCAAGCGGCTTCGCGAGGTGGATGCGAGGGGCGGTTGGTTGCTGATATGGTCGGCGGCGAAAGACCAGTTGTCGATCCGCCGCCGTTCCATATCGCGCACTGGATTTAGTGAGTTCGTTACTTAAACCGTAACAAACTGGGCCATCATGCCGACGTCTTCATGCTCCAGCACATGGCAATGGAACATAAACGGGTGATCGCGCGTCGCGTCACGATCAAAATGCACAAGAACTTCTGCCTTGCCGTTAATCAGCGCCGTGTCTTTCCACCCGGATTGATGCTGTGGCGGCGCCTCATCATTCAATGTAAGGATGCGGAACGATGCTCCATGAATATGAAATGGATGCGCCATTTCTTTCGTCGTTAACTCCCATATCTCCCACGATCCAAGCTTAACCTCCGCATCGATACGGTTCATGTCGAAAGGCTTCTTCGCAATCGCCATCTGAACGCCAGATGTTAAAGCCTGCAACGCAGGCCCGGCATCAGCATTGCTTCGCCCGCTATGCATATCATGATCACTCATAGTTGCCATATTGGGGGGTGCCATGTTGTGACCAAAATGGGGATCGCTCGACATGCCGCCCATCATAAGCTTCATGTTCTCGGCCATACGCTCATCGAAGAAATATGCCCGTCTGCGAACAGAAAGCTGTTCATCCGGCTGTTCCGGCCCATCAAGCTTTGCCGGTAAGGTTTTGATTGCACCTTCGATTTTGTCATCGATGATGAACTGCATCAAAGGCTGGTCATCGCCACCACTGTCATCACTGGCTGTCAGCAGATCGATTATATCTTTCGATTTGGAAAAATCGACCAGCACCTCATAACGCTCGCCCGGACTGATTGTCAGGCGCTTAACCGGATCAGGCTTGTTTATAAAGCCGCCATCAGATGCGATAACGTGCAACGGCTGGCCGTCGCTGAGACGGATGTAGAAGTTGCGTGCATTGGCACCGTTCAGAATACGCAACCGAACCACTGACGCCGGAACATGCGCTTGCGGTGCGATAATACCGTTTACAATAAGCTTGTCGCCGCGAAAGCCATGCATCAGATCCATAATGTCAGGCTGGTAACCCTTATCACCATCGATCACCCTGCGATCCTGCAAAACGAGCGGTATGTCATCAACGCCATAGGTTTCAGGCAAACCGCGCTCACCATCCTTGCCATCGCTGACGATCATCAACCCGGCAATGCCCATATGTGCCTGTCGCGCAGTGTCACCATGCAGATGCGGATGAAACCAATTGAACGAAGCGGGCTGGTTGACCGTAATTTTCGGCTCCCAGCGAGTGCCTGCAGCAATGACATTATGCGGCCCACCATCAAGAGCTGATGGAACGAAAAGACCATGCCAATGAAGCGTTGTGCCTTCATCCATACCGTTCTCGACTGAAAGCGTGACAGCTTCCCCGTTTTTAAGGCGAACGACCGGCCCAAGATAGGTGCCATTTATTCCGGCAGATGCTGCATCGCTGCCTTGCGTGAAAGCATGGCGGCCCTTCTGGACAGTCAGCTTCACCACACCGGCTGCATCGGGTTCAATTAAAGTCGGAATAGGCAAAGTCTGCACTGTTGCCTGTGTGCTGGCTGCACCGTGCTGCATGTGATGCTGATGGGTACCTTGCGCAAACGTCTCAAAAGGCCGGACGATGGATAAGGCAGCAGCACTTACTCCAAGCGTCAAAAGACGACGGCGAGTCATATTATTCATAATCATTCTCCAGATAAATCTCTATCAACGCGCATCGAAAACTTCACAATGCGCTCATTGCGGCCGAAAAACCGACAGCATTTCAAAAGATCAGATCTGGCTGGATATTGGAGGTCGAAGAACGCCGAAGGGATCGCTGCTGTTCAATGCTGCGACGCGTGGCGGCAGGCCGAATTCGTGATCGGGCGTGAACAAAGCAACACTGGAGTTAAACTGTATGATGCCGCCACAGCTCATCATTACGCAGGTGGCAGATGCCTTCTTGCCATGATCCATCGGCATTGAATGCCCACCATCATGCTTTGCAACCGGCACAGTCGTGTGACAGTCAGTGAAAGTTATCGTCTGCGGTCGATCATGCGCCATGGCATAACAAAGCTGGGTTGAAACCAGAAACAACAACGAGAACAGAGCTATCAGCATACGGGAAGGCATGCGCAAAACAGAATGTTTGCGAAAACGCATACCAATATTGCTGCGTCTGAACGCTTGCACAGTCATAGTGATTCCATGTTCTGAGTTTCAGCTTAAGGCTGGCTTAAGGCAATTGAAAGGCCGTAGACATTTTCCCTGAAATTACCTCATGCGTTCATTTTGTTTCGAAAACACCACATTCGAAATCAGAAAATTACGTGATAGCCCTTTTAAGCTTGCGGTTTCGTATTTTGTGGCACTAAGAAGGCACATCTCGGGCCTCCCCCCACACATTTATCGGCCCACAAATATGGATAGAAACAATGACTGTAGCTCAGGCAGTTGTTCCGAAGAAAAATTCTGCGCGCCGCGTTCTGGCCGCGAGCATGATCGGTACAACAATCGAATTCTTTGATTTTTATATTTATGCAACGGCTGCGGTTATCGTTTTCCCGCACCTTTTCTTCCCGGCCAGTGACGGCAACTCCGCGCTGCTGCAGTCGCTCGCAACCTTTGCGATTGCCTTTTTCGCACGACCTATTGGTGGCGCTCTTTTCGGTCACTTTGGTGACAAAGTGGGCCGCAAGGCAACGCTCGTCGCAGCCCTGATGACAATGGGTATTTCTACAGTCGCCATCGGTTTCCTGCCTACTTATGAATCCATCGGCGTATGGGCGGCTCTCCTGCTTGCTCTCTGCCGTCTGGGTCAGGGCCTTGGCCTTGGTGGCGAATGGGGCGGCGCAGTCCTGCTCGCAACCGAAAACGCGCCGGAAGGCAAGCGTACATGGTACGGCATGTTCCCACAGCTCGGTGCGCCTGTCGGCTTCATCCTCGCAACAGGCATCTTCCTGATCCTTGCCGAGTTCCTGACTGAAGAACAGTTCATGTCGTTCGGCTGGCGCATTCCCTTCATCGCGAGCGCTTTGCTGGTTGGTGTTGGCCTCTTCATCCGTCTGAAGATTGCTGAAACGCCGGAATTCCAGAAGGCGATCGACAAGGCTGAACGCGTTGAAGTTCCCGTCGCAACACTTTTCAAAAAGCATAAGGCAAGCCTGTTCCTCGGAACGATCGGCGCTGTTGCAACTTTCGTTCTGTTCTACCTCATGACCGTGTTTTCGCTTGGTTGGGGCACGCGTGCACTCGGTTATAGCCGTGAAGAGTTTTTGATCTTGCAAATGGTCGGTGTGATCTTCTTCGGCCTCACCATTCCGGTTGCAGCGTTGCTTTCCGATAAATACGGCATGCGACCTGTGATGATCGTCGTCACACTCCTCATTGGTCTATACGGCTTCCTCATGGCTCCATTGTTCTTAAGCGGAACAGCTGGCGTTCTTCTCTTCCTCGTAATCGGTTTTGGGCTGATGGGGCTGACCTATGGTCCGATTGGTGCCGCTCTTGCTGAACCATTCCCGACTTCGGTTCGCTATACCGGCGCTTCGCTGACCTTCAACCTGGCAGGCATTCTTGGCGCATCGGTTGCCCCCTATATCGCAACGTGGCTCGCGACCCATTATAGCTTTGCCTATGTCGGCTACTACATGACTGCTGCTGCCGTCGTCTCGCTGATTGGCTTCGCATTTATCTCGTTCAAGCGCGACAACTAAGCTGTATTGAACCGCAACAAAAAAGCCCGCGTGGATCGCTCCGCGCGGGCTTTTTTTGGAGAACTCAAACCTATTCGGTGTCGGCGGCTTCCAGAGCAATGGCAACCGACTGAATGATCGACGCGAAACGTGCTGCAGTGTGAATGACCTCGGCCGTCACGTTTGCTTTGCGCAAAACGTCTTCATGCGCATCAATGCACATGCCACAGCCATTGATTGCCGAAACAGCCAGCGACCACAGTTCGAAATCAACCTTATCCACACCCGGATTACCAATCACATTCATGCGCAGCTTGGCTGGCATGGTGCGATAATCTTTATTGGAGGCAAGGTGCACGAAACGATAATAGACATTGTTCATGCCCATGATCGTCGCGGCCGATTTTGCAGCCTGAACAACTGTGGCATCAATTTTCCCAGTGGCTTCAGCAACCAACGCCTTGCGTACATCAGCGTTGCGCGAAGCAATACCACAGGCGATGAACAGGCCATATTTCTGCTGTGGAGTCAGCGTTTCATCGCTTGCCATAGAGGAAAGATTGAGACGAACATCCTTGGCAAAATCCGGGATTTTTGACTTCAGATCATCAATGGACATGGAACCCTCTTTAATTTGTCAGCTCTTGATAAACAAAAGGCGGGCCTTAACCCGCCTTGTCTCATGCAATTGAAGGCAGATTAAGCAGCCTTAAGCGTTTCGCCACCGACTTCGCGGTTGCATGGGCAAAGCTCATCGGTCTGCAGAGCGTCGAGAACGCGCAGCGTGTCCTTCGGAGCGCGACCAACATTGAGGTTGGTTGCGTAAACGTGCTGGATCGTGTTGTCGGGATCAACAACGAAGGTGTAGCGGTAAGCAACGCCATCGGGTGAACGAACGCCGAGGCCATCGACCAGTGAACCGTTGGTGTCCGCGAACGACCAGATTGGCAGCTTGTCGAGATCCTTGTGATCGCGGCGCCATGCGAGCTTAACAAATTCGTTGTCGGTCGAACCGCCGAGAACAACCGCATCACGATCTTCAAAATCCGAAGCCAGACGAGCAAATTCTGCGATTTCCGTTGGGCAGACGAAAGTGAAGTCCTTAGGATAAAAGAAGATAACCTTCCACTTGCCTTCAAAGCTTGTTTCGGTGATGTCTTCAAAAGCCGAAACGCCATTTTCTTCGTGGAAGTTGAAGCCAGGCTTTACGCCAGTTACTTTGAAAGAAGGAAGCTTGTCACCGATACCGAGCATCTCATACCTGCCTGTAAATTCGTTGTTATGCAGAAAATTCAGAAATTTCAGAACTATCTGCTTGCTTCCTATATATAGGCATTCCAACCCATTCGGTCAAAGCGATTAAAACGATCAAATCCATCGTTTAAAACGATGAAAGCAAGTGTCAGAAAATGCTCAACATCAGTGTGCGCCAACTCCATTATTTCATTGCGCTTGTGAAAGCAGGATCGTTTTCACGCGCTGCCGAGGCGGTTGGCGTTACCCAATCCACGCTCAGTGCTGCCATTCAGGCTTTGGAGGCTGAAATCGGGGTCACTCTCATCGACCGCACAGGTCGACGCATGCAATTGCTACCTGCGGGGGAAGATTTTCTGAACCGCGCGCAGGAAATTGTGGCGTCGATTGAAGAGCTGCCCGAATACGCAAAGCAGGCTGAACGCCCGTTGACGACGCGTCTTCGATTGGGAGTGATTCCGTCTATCGCGCCATTTTTGCTACCAAAAGTTCTTCCTGCGACCGCTCAGGCATTTCCTGAACTGCAATTAAGCGTTCGCGAAGGACTGACACGCACTTTGCTCGACAGCCTGCGGTCTGGCACGCTTGATGTGGCACTGGTTGCTCATCCCTATGATCTTGACGACTTTGAAGTTGCGGAAATCGGCAAAGATCCGTTTTTTCTTGCAGTGCGAAGAGATCATGCGCTTGCTAACCGTGATCGCATCGACGCAAGTGATCTTCAGGATCAGCCTTTTCTCCTGCTTGAAACAGGCCACTGCTTACGCGAGCACGTGATGGCAGCCATTGGCTCGCAACCCACACAGGCTGGCAGTGATGTTCATGCAACAAGTATCATGACGCTGGTACAGCTTGTTGAATTCGGGATGGGCGTCACGCTTTTGCCAGAGGTGGCCATCAAAGCTGGTGTGACGCGTGGCAGTGAAATCAGCATCGTGCCTTTTGAAGGACAACATAATTTCCGTTCACTTGCTTTGGTATGGCGGGCAAATGCCGCACGGCGCAATGAGTTTCAGCTTTTCGCGGCCCATCTGCGCAGCAAATGCATGAAAAGATAGGCTACAAAAGACCCCAGGCACGAAAACGTCCGCGGCCTGTAATTTCCCGCAAATTAAGATCGACGATCAGCTTGAGCGCCCCCTGTGAAGTCACTTCAAGCTCTTTCTCAACCATCTGCGTTGAGACAAGCGGACTTCGTATTATCATATCAACGAGCTGGGGGAGCCGCGAGTTGGAACGACGGCCCTTGAGCTTGCGCTGCATCTGCTCACGAGCAAGCATTAGCCGGTCATGCTCTTTCATACTCACCTCTGCGCCTTCCTCTATGGACGCCAAGAAAGTTTTCAACCTGACAAGCCAGCTTTGCGCGCGACGCTCGTCTGGTCTTTTAAGACGCAAGCCGATACTCAGCGCTGGCAAATGCCCTGTGGCAATAGCTGACTGGCGCAGAAAAGCCGCTGTGAGCAAGCGGCCAACCCATGATGAACGCTGTACCACCTCCAGAGAAAACCACGCATCATGCACCAATGCTGCACGCAAAAGCGGTGGCAAACCGGCAGTTTTATCAAAGACATCGCGCCATTCCTGCAAGCGCGCTTCTTCATTCCAGTCATCATCATAAAGAAGTGGATCGATCTCTGGCGATTGTCGTGTTGGCTTTTCCTGAACAACCCCTTTGAGCAGAGCATCCGTGCGAGCCAGCAGAGCATCAATATCGTCAAAAAGAGGGTCGCTATCCCCCGGCATCGGTTCGTCATAGTCTTTGGTCATTTCCGTGCGCACGTCGATATTGCGGCCCAGCAATTGCTGGATACCGGCAGCACTTAAAACCCAGCTCGCCGAGCGGCTTGCAATCTGCCTGCGCAAACGCAACACGGAATGAGCGATTGTCAGCGCATGACTTGGCGTGCGGCTATCCATAAGTGCATCGTGGAGAACAAGGTCTTCCAGATGGACCAATTCACCTTCAAGCCACATGGAAGCAACCGCGTCCTGGAAATGCATACGCTCCAGCATACCATCGCGGATCGGAGAACGGGAAAGCCGCTCGTCAAGCCTTGTAAGTGCGGCTGTGGCATTGGCCACAGGCACAAAAAGCGCGTCGAGCGGCAGCGTGTCTATTTCATAAGCCATGTTCGCATATCGCAACCGATTTCGAAAAAAGGCAAATGAAAATGCGTGCTTAGACCAGAACTTCCGCAACTTTCACAGCGCGCCCTTCTTTCACCGAAAGAAGGGCTGCTTCTGCAAGCGCCAGGGCTTTCAAACCGTCATCCGCTGACGGTTTGGGTGCCTTGCCGCCATCAATTGCATCAATGAACGAGGTGATTTCAGCAGCATAAGCATCCGTGTAGCGCGTCATGAAGAAATCGTGCAGCGGCGGGCGTGTATAACCATCCTTTGAAGCCACTTCGATGGAAACCGGACGCTGGTTTTCTGCAGAAACCGCACCTTCCGACCCATGCACTTCGATGCGCTGATCATAACCATAGGAAGCTCGGCGCGAATTGGAAATTACACACTGACGACCGGACGCTGTGGTCAGGATTACGCTGGCACTATCGAAATCACCAAGCTCACCGATTTTTGGATCGACCAGAACTGAAGCAGAGGCTGATACAGTTTCAATCTCTTCGCCCAGCAGAAAACGCGCCATGTCAAAATCATGAATTGTCATATCGCGGAAAATACCGCCAGAAACCTTGATATATTCCGCAGGCGGCGCACCCGGATCGCGGCTGGTGATCGTGACCATTTCCACCTTGCCAATCCGCCCATCGTCAATCGCCTTGCGCACTGCCGCAAAATGCGGATCGAAACGGCGGTTGAAGCCGAGCATAACCTTACCGCCGGTTTCTTTGATAACGCCAAGACAAGCCTGCACGCGCTCAATGTTGAGATCGATCGGCTTTTCGCAAAACACGGCTTTGCCAGCACGGGAGAAACGCTCAATCAGATCGGCATGAGTGTTGGTGGGTGTGCAGATCAGCACTGCATCCACATCGGCTGATTTTTCAATCTCGTCGATGGTGCGCACTTCCGCGCCTGCTGCATCAGCGATTGCTTTGGCTGCATCAGGGTTGGCGTCTGCAACAGCGACAAGTTGCGCCCGCCTGTCCGATGCAATTGCAGCCGCATGTACTTTGCCGATACGACCAGCACCGAGCAGAGCAAGACGTGTTACCATTGCTTTCAACCTCCCAAAACGGTCATCCTCGATTGACCGATAAACAGTTTCCCTATTCCGTTTTGCATATTTCCCGACTATTGCAGGAAATGAAGTGTAATGGAATATTTATTCTATTTTGCTAGATTGTGATATACAGGATGTCAAGAGACCGTGTCTGAAAGGATGGCGATGCACACCGAACAAGCCCCTGCTGCGCAACCAAATGCACCTTCCAGTGTCAAGGACTTCGAGGCAAGACTGCTCGAAGTCGCAGACCGCCTGCCCAAGCGCCTGAAACAATGCGCGGACTTTGTGGCAGCCAATCAGGATCGCATTGCTGTTTCGACGGTCGCGGAAATGGCAGAAGGCGCAGGCGTTCAGAGTTCGGCATTCATGCGCTTTTGCCAGATATTGGGTTTTTCCGGCTTTTCGGAAATGCAGAAGCTGTTTCGCGAATCCTATGCTGGTGGCTGGCCCGATTATTCCACGCGTCTTGAACATCTGCGCGAAACCGCAGCAGGCAGCCCCCCCGCCCTTCTGGCGGAGTTTGCTGAAGCGGGACGCACATCGCTTGAAAGTCTTCTGAAAACCATTGAGCCGCAAGCGCTGGAAGATGCAGTCAAACGTCTCGCGCGTGCTGAGACCATCCATATTATTGGCGTTCGCCGGGCATTTCCGGTTGCAAGCTATCTCGCCTATGCGCTTGAAAAAATGCAGGTTCCGGCCATGCTGCACAGCACTGTCGGCAAGCTCGAAAACCAGCACGCAATCCGCAAAGGAGATGTACTGATTGCCATTTCGTTTTCGCCATATTCCCCTGAAACAATCGCCATGGCAGAAAGTGCACATGCGCGTGGCATTGATGTTATTGCGATCACCGACACGATTGTCAGCCCCATGAGCAGATTTGCCACACAGTCTTTGCTGGTTTCGGAAGTTGATTTTGGTGCGTTCCGCTCGCTTTCGGCAACGCTTTGTCTCGCCATCACGCTTTCAGTGGCTGTCGGCACGTCACGCCAGTCTTAAACGTAATCTCGCGTAAAAGCAGATCACCATTCTATTTTTCAGTTGAAATAGAATAATAAATCTATTTTAATAAAAAATAGAACGGTTGCTGCACCTTCTGAGTCACGAGCAGCCATTCCAAGCTATAAAACAAACATGCGCCAGGGAGGGCTTTCATGAAGCGGCTGGATTTGATTACGATTGGCCGATCTTCGGTAGATCTTTATGGCGCACAGGTTGGCGGTCTTCTGGAAGACATGTCATCCTTCAACAAATATGTTGGCGGCTCCCCCACCAACATCGCAACAGGCACTGCAAGGCTGGGTCTCAAATCTGCCCTCATAACCCGCGTGGGTGACGAGCATATGGGGCGCTTTCTGCTCAACGAACTTGCGCGTGAAGGCGTGGATACACGCGGCATTGTTACCGATCCGCAGCGTCTGACAGCACTTGTCATCCTCGGCATCCGCGATCAGGAACATTTCCCATTGATCTTTTATCGCGAGAACTGTGCCGACATGGCGCTTTGCGAGGATGATATTGATCCAGACTTCATTGCCGAGGCCGGATGCGTGCTGGCAACCGGCACGCACCTGTCGCATCCACGCACGGAAGCAGCAGTACTCAAAGCTTTGAAGCTGGCGCGAGAAAATCAAAGCCGGACGGTGCTCGATATTGATTACCGCCCCAACCTCTGGGGACTGTCCGGCCATGGTGATGGTGAGAACCGCTTCATAGAATCCGTTGCCGTCACCAAGAAGCTGCAATCGACATTGCACCTGTTTGATCTCATCGTCGGCACCGAGGAAGAGTTTCATATCGCGGGCGGTTCGACCGATACGCTTGAGGCGCTCAACGCCGTTCGCGAAGTTACCAAGGCCGCTCTGGTTTGTAAGCGCGGGCCGATGGGCGCTGTGGTTTTTGAAGGCAACATTCCCGACAATCTCGACGAGGGACAATCGGGTGAAGGCTTTCCGATTGAAGTTTTCAACGTGCTTGGTGCGGGTGATGGCTTCATGTCTGGCCTTTTGCGCGGCTGGCTAAAGGGGGAAGACTGGCCGACCAGCCTGAAGTTCGCCAATGCCTGTGGTGCCTTTGCCGTATCGCGTCATGGCTGTACCCCTGCTTATCCAAGCTGGGATGAGCTACAATATTTCTTGCGAAGCGGCATTCGAGACAAGGCCTTGCGCAAGGATCAGGCGCTCGAACAGGTGCACTGGTCAACCAACCGCAACGGCGACTGGCCGCATATACGTGTCTTCGCTTTTGATCATCGTATTCAGCTTGAAGAGATGGCCCATGAAGCCGGTGCGAGCGATGAAAAAGTCGGACAATTCAAAGAATTATGCCTGAATGCTGCATTAGAGGTTTCAGACGGGCAAAACGGCTACGGCATCCTTTGTGACAGCAGGCTTGGGCGCGACGCGCTTTATCGTGCTGCTGGAACTGGCCTTTGGATCGGACGCCCAACTGAATGGCCCGGCTCGCGACCACTGGAACTAGAACCCGAACTCGGTACCGATTGCGGCGGTCTTGTTGAATGGCCTATTGAGCATGTCGTGAAAGTGCTTTGCTTTTATCACCCGGATGACAGTGACACTGTGAAAATGCAGCAGGAAGAAACCGTGCAGCGGCTTTTCACTGCCGCTCGGCGTAATCGCTTGGAGTTCCTGCTGGAAGTCATTCCATCCAAGGTTGCCCCTGTCGATGACATGAGCACCGCCAAAGTCATAGAACGCTTTTATGAAATTGGCGTCTATCCGGACTGGTGGAAACTTGAACCGCTTACGACGAAACAGGCATGGCAAAACACCTGCGATGCCATAACCCGCAATGATCCTTATACGCGCGGCATTGTCGTTCTGGGGCTTGATGCGCCTGCACAGGAGCTGGAAGCAAGCCTGAAAGTTGCAGCTGGCTTTGATCTGGTGAAGGGATTTGCCATTGGTCGAACCATTCTGGGAGATGTCGCGCGGCAATGGCTTGCGGATAAGATAAGCGATACGGATGCCGTTGGCGAAATGGCAAAACGTTATCGCGGTTTCTGCGATCTTTGGGATAGGCTGCGACAGAAATAAACGCATCTCGGAAACAGGTGGAGGCCTGAATCTGAAATACGAGAAAGCGGATTTCCGCTGGGAGGAAAGATGAACACCGTTCGACTGACAGCGGCACAGGCTCTCGTGCGCTATATTGCCAATCAGATGACACCCGAAGGCGAGCCTTTTATTGCTGGTGTCTGGGCGATTTTTGGCCATGGAAATGTGGCGGCGCTTGGCGAGGCACTGCATGGCATTCGCGACAGGCTCGTGACGTGGCGCGGTCAAAATGAGCAGACCATGGCGCACGCGGCCATCGCCTATACCAAACAACTGGGTCGCAAACGCGCTTGCGCTGTCACCTCCTCGATCGGCCCCGGCGCAACCAATATGGTCACAGCGGCGGCACTCGCCCATGTCAATCGTCTGCCGGTTTTGTTCATTCCCGGCGATGTCTTCGCCAATCGCGGTCCCGATCCCGTCTTGCAGCAGATCGAGGATTTCAACGATGGAACGGTTAGCGTCAACGACTGTTTCCGCCCCGTAAGCCGCTATTTTGATCGCATAACCCGCCCCGAGCAGCTTCTGACTGCCTTGCCGCGCGCTTTCCGTACAATGACCGATCCTGCGGATTGCGGACCTGTCACGCTGTCTCTCTGTCAGGATGTGCAGGCCGAAGCCTATGACTGGCCGGAAGAGTTCTTCGCGCCAAAGGTTTGGCATTGGCGGCGACCGCCAGCCGATGAAAATGAACTGGCAACGGCAATTGCCGCAATCAAAGCTTCCAAGACCCCGGTTATCGTTGCGGGCGGCGGCGTGCATTATTCGGGTGCCCATGAAGCACTGATAAGCTTTGCAGAAACCCACAATATTCCGGTTATCGAAACACAGGCCGGCAAATCGGCTTTGCCTTGGGATCATCCGCTCAATTTCGGTCCGGTCGGCGTTACTGGTGCAGACAGTGCCAACGCAGTTGCAGCAAGCGCCGATCTGGTCATTGGGGTGGGAACACGCTTTCAGGATTTCACCACTGGCTCGTGGGCATTGTTCAAACATCCGGGCCGAAAGCTGCTCTCGCTCAATGTTCAACCTTATGACAGTCACAAACAAGGTTCGATCTCGCTTGTAGCAGATGCGAAGATCGGGCTGGAGGCACTGTCGCACTCTTTGAAGGGCTATAAACGCCCCTCCCTCGACCGCAGTCTAAAAGATAAATGGTTTGAAGCAGCGGACCGTTTCACGGCGACCCCCGGTGATGCCAACCAGCTTCCCACAGACATGCAGGTGATCGGCGCAGTGCAGCGTCAGTCAAAAGAAAATACCGTCGTCATGTGCGCGGCTGGCACCATGCCGGGTGAATTGCACCAGCTCTGGAAAGCCGGTCGCCCCATGTCCTATCACATGGAGTATGGCTTCTCCTGCATGGGCTATGAGATTGCAGGTGGACTCGGCATCAAGATGGCGGAACCGGATCGCGACGTCATCGTGATGGTCGGTGACGGCTCCTACATGATGGCCAATTCCGAGCTTGCGACCTCTGTGATGATGGGCATCAAGATCACAGTCGTGCTGACCGATAATCGCGGTTATGGCTGCATCAACCGTTTGCAAATGGCGACCGGCGGTGCCGAGTTCAACAATCTGCTCGACCACACAACCCATGTGAATGCATCCAACATCGACTTCGCAGCCCATGCGGCTGCGATGGGTGCCGTGAGTCAAAAAGTCGGTTCTATCCTCGAGCTTGAGGATGCCCTGGCCGAAGCCCGTAATAGCCCGCACACCACAGTTATCGTCATCGATACCGATCCTTACCCGACGCCTGAAACCGGCGGCTGGTGGTGGGACGTGGCTGTGCCGGAAGTCTCGGACCGCGAACAAGTACGCGCCGCTCGTGAAAATTATGAAGCTCAGATCAAAGAAAGAAACTGACCGATGATCCTCTATGGCACCAACCCGATTGCCTGGTCGAACGATGATGATCGCAGCCTTGGCGCGCATATAAGCCTTGATCAATGCCTTGATGAGACTTCAAAAATCGGCTTCGACGGAATAGAAAAAGGTCATAAATTTCCGCAAGTTGCAGCAGAACTTAAAGCAGTACTCGAACCTCGTAATCTGCGCTATGTTTCCGGCTGGCATTCACTCAATCTTCTTACCAATTCCGTTGCGGATGAGAAGACTGCAATCCAGCCAGCGCTTGATCTTCTGAACGCAATGGGCTGCAAGGTCATTATCGTTTGCGAAACGTCGAACGCCATTCATGGCGACGATAGCAAGTCACTCTCCGAACGCCCGGTGCTGGAAGAAGCGCGCTGGGCTGAGTTTGGTGCAGGTGTAGAAGCACTGGCCGAATATGCGAGCGCACAGGGTATTGCACTCGTCTATCACCATCATATGGGCACGATTGTTCAGAGCGAAGACGAGATTGACCTTCTGATGAAACATACCGGCCCACATGCCAAATTGCTGCTCGATACCGGCCACTGCCTGTTTGGCGGCGGTGATCCTGAACGCGTTGCAAAGAACCATATGAAACGTGTCCGGCATATCCATGCCAAGAATGTGCGCCCTACGGTTGCGGCACAGGTACGCGACCAGAGCCTGTCCTTTCTGGAAGGTGTGCGCCGCGGCGTATTCACGGTTCCCGGTGATCCTGAAGGCGGCGTTGATTTCGTTCCAGTGCTCAAGATTGCGGCCGAACATGGATATGACGGCTGGCTTGTGATCGAAGCCGAGCAGGACCCAGATGTGCGCAATCCATTTGAATATCAGTCGCTAGGGCTGAAATCGCTCAAAGCATTTGCGCGCGAAGCAGGGTTAGACAAAGGAGACTGAGCTATGGCCAATCTGTTACGCAAACCCAATGGCAAGCATGGTAAGGTGCACGACATCACGCCGGAAAACGCCCATTGGGGCTATGTCGGTTTTGGCCTTTATCACCTGAAAGCTGGTGAAAGCGCTTCTGAGAAAACCGGCGACCGGGAAGTCATTCTGGTACTGGTCGAAGGCAAGGCAAGGCTCAAAGCATCTGGAGAAGATTTCGGCGAAATGGGCGAGCGGATGAGTGTGTTTGAAAAACTCGCTCCGCATTGTCTTTATGTGCCCGCTGAAAGCGACTGGGATGCGTTAGCAACAACCGATTGCGTGCTTGCTGTTTGCACCGCACCCGGCAAACCGGGCCGCAAAGCGCAAAAACTCGGACCGGAAGGGCTGACATTCGATACGCGTGGACACGGTGCGAATACCCGCAACATCTTCAACATTGCCATGGAAGGCCGGGATGTCGCCGACAGCCTTCTGGTAACGGAAGTCTTCACACCACAGGGCAACTGGTCATCCTACCCGCCGCACCGGCATGATGAAGATAACTTCCCGGATATGACCTATCTGGAAGAAACCTATTATCATCGCCTCAACCCATCGCAGGGTTATGGTATTCAGCGGGTCTTCACCGAAGATGGCAGTCTCGATGAAACCATGGCCGTTTCTGACGGTGATGTCGTTCTGGTGCCAAAGGGGCATCACCCATGCGGCGCGCCCTATGGTTATGAGATGTATTATCTCAACGTCATGGCCGGTCCCATCCGCAAATGGCGATTTAAAAACCACCCTGATCACGACTGGATTTATAAGCGCGATAACCCATCAACATAAAGATAAGCCCCGGATTTCCGGGGCTTGTTTTTTAAAGCTGTGCAACCTTTTTAAGATCATTCACAGCACCCGGTGCTGCAACAAAAACCTTGTTACCCTTGGTCAGTTGCTCCCCTTCCGTTGGGAATGGATGCGCATAGCCGCCTGCTTCGCGGACGAGGCAAAAACCCGCCATACAATCCCAAGCGTGCATATATGGCTCGTAATAACCCACCAAGCGACCTGCTGCCACATAGGCAATCATCAGCGCACCAGAGCCATTGCGAATGAATGTACCGCCTGCTTCAAGCAGATCTTCCACAATTTTCGCAACAACCTGCGGCGTTACGTAATTATTGGCGCCAATGCCCGTCACCGCGTTGCGAATTGTGCGCGTTTCATCAAGCACAAGCTTTTTGCCATTAAGCGTTGCACCCTGCCCCTTGGCGGATGCGTAAAGCTCATCAAAGCAAGGTGCCTGAATAACACCGATCACCGGCTCGCCATCTTTCAGCACGGCAATGGAAACGCACCAGTTCGGCATTCCGTTGACAAAAGGGCTGGTGCCATCAATGGGATCAACCACCCATGTATAGCCTGAGCTGCCCACATGCAGCCCATACTCCTCGCCCAAAAAGCCATCGTCGCTGAAAGCTGCCGATACACGTTCATTGATCAACTGCTCGACATTGCGGTCAGCGATGGACACCACATCCTGCGGATCACGCTTGGTTTCAATCACCAGCGTCTCGCGACGATTGAAGTAATCAAGTGCCAGTGCACCTGCCTCGCGCGCAATGTCCTGCGCAAGCTTAAACCGTGCTTCAAGCTCTTTTGAAATGTCTGATGTCATGCTTGGTTTCCAGTCCGAGGGAATAAAGGCGCATGGTTCATGCGCCTACTGATTGATGATGGCAAGGCCGCGCGGCTTGAAATGGATCGCCACATCCGTTTGTGGCGGAAGCGCTTCTTCCACAGCCGGATCGACGATGAAAAGCTTGCCGTGTTCGGTCTCGATTTCATATTCGATATGATCACCGAGATAGGCGGAATGCGCGACGCGTCCCGGGAAATCTCCGCCGCTCTGAGCTTGCAGGCTCACCGCATTTGGGCGAACCGCCAGCTGTGCTGGTCCCAGCCTTGCATTTGATGACGCAAGGCGATGACTGAGCTTTCCGATACGAATGACAGCTTCTCCATTTTCTGCGCTGACGACTTCACAGGGCACGACATTGGCCTCGCCCATGAAGTCTGCGATGAAGGCAGATGCGGGAGACTCATAAAGATCCCGCGGACTGCCTTGCTGCGCTATATCGCCGTCTTTCATGACAATAATTGTATCGGACACAGCCAAAGCTTCGTCCTGATCATGGGTGACATAAACTGCTGTAAAACCAAGCCGTTGCTGGAGTTCCCTGATTTCAGTTCTCACGCGGCGGCGCAGACGCGCATCAAGATTGGAAAGCGGCTCATCAAGCAGCAGCACCTGCGGCTCCAGCACCAGCGCGCGGGCCACGGCTACACGCTGTTGTTGCCCGCCAGAAAGCTCGGCGGGAAGGCGATGCCCCATACCGGCAAGGCCAACGAGCTTCAGCCCTTCCTCGGCCCGCTCACGCGCCTCCTTCTTCTTTAATCCGGAAGATTCAAGTCCGTAAGCGACGTTATCGAGCGAACTCATGTGTGGAAACAGTGCATAGGACTGAAACACCATGGATACATCGCGCTCATTGGCGGGTAGCATGGTTACATCCTTGCCACCAATCAGAATGCGGCCCGATGTCGGATGCTCCAGCCCTGCCAGAAGGCGCAGGGTCGTGGTTTTACCGCAACCCGAAGGGCCAAGCAGCGTTACAAGCGTACCGGGTTCAACCGTCAGCGACAGATCGGGCAAAGCGGTGAAATTGCCGAACTTCTTGGTTATGTTTTGAAAGGTCACGGAGCCGGGACGGATCGTGGTCATACGGCTTTCTCCTGTTGAACGGTTTTGATCGGCTTAAGCGTGGCAACACGGTTTTCACGCCGCAACCGGCGCTCGCCGACAAGAAGCTGGAAGGTTGCGATGACCACAACCATCACGACGATCAAGGCTGATGAATAAGCGATCGCCACACCGAATTCGCCATTTTCGACGAGACCGACGATATAAGAGGTCGCCATGTTGTATTCCGCCGAAACAAGGAAGATCACGGCACTGATTGATGTGATCGCACGCACGAAGGAATAGACGAGTGCAGCCGTAATCGCCGGACGCAGAAGCGGCAGGATCACCTTACGGATGGTGCGGAAACTGCCTGCACGCAGCGTGAGCGATGCTTCATCAAGGCTTTTGTCGAGCTGGCTCATGGCCGCGATACCACCGCGCACGCCAACCGGCATATTGCGGAACACGAAGCAGGCAATCAGGATCAGCGCCGTGCCGGTCATTTCAAGCGGCGGCAGGTTGAAGGCCATGATGTAGCTGACACCAATGACCGTACCCGGAATGGCAAAGCTCAGCATCAGTGCAAACTCAAACACGTTGCGCCCAAAGAAGCGTTGTCGCACGATCAGATAGGCAGTGAGCAGACCTACTGCGGCAGTAAGCGGTGCCGAGATCAGCGATATTTCCATCGTCGTCCAGAACGAGTTCCACGCAACACCCGTCCATGCAAATCCGCTATCCGTCCATGCAACCGAAAAAGCACGACGATAATGATCGAATGTCAGCGAATTATCGAGACCCCACGTGCGCACGAACCCGCCAATCAGGATCATCAGGTACACAACGACGGTGAAGACCATCCATGGAATAACAAGGGCATAGACACCGACCTTCAACCCATGTGGCAAGCCCGCATGCATGCCGGAATCGCCCTTGCCGGTAACGGTTGCAAAGTTTTTGCCGGACAGCCACAGACGCTGAATGAGGAAGGCAGACAGCGTGAAGCAGAGCAGCACAATAGCCAGAACAGCAGCACGCGATGGATCGTTTTGCGCACCCACTACGGCAAAGAATATCTCGGTCGAAAGCACGCCGTGGCTGCCACCCAGAACCATCGGATTGCCGAAATCGGCCATGCTTTCGATGAAGGAAATCAGAAACGCATTGGCAAGGCCCGGCGCCATCAATGGCAACGACACTTTGTTAAAGGTGCGCCAGCGATCAGCACGCAAGGTTTGCGATGCCTCTTCCATGGAAGGTGACACGCCTTCGACCACACCAATCAGAACCAGAAAAGTGATCGGCGTGAAGGATAGCACCTGCGCGATCCATATCCCTGTAAGACCATAAAGCCAGCGGCCAGGCTCAACACCAAACAGGTTGGAAATCTGTTCCGTCACCACGCCAGCGCGACCGAAAAGCAGGATCAACGCCAGACCAATAACAAAGGGTGGTGTAATGATCGGCAGTACCGTGAGAATACGCAGCCCTTTCTTGAACGGAAAGCCCGTGCGCGTTGCAACAAGCGCGAAAGCCAGCCCCAGAAGAGTTGCCCCGGACGCGGTCATCAATGCCAGCCAGAGCGTGCGCCATGCAACACCACAACGGCCTTCACCAATCACACAGGCAAGGCTCCAAATTGAAGAATCCTGAATATTGGCAATGAAGCCATCCGGATTGAATGATCCGTCAAAATCCTGCACGGACGCGCTGAACATGCTGAAAATCGGATAAAACACGAAGACGCTGACAAGTGCGACCAGCAAGGTGATGGAGGAGACAACAAATGCGTCCCCTTTCATCACCCCACGTTCAGCAAGACTGAACGAAAAAATCAGAAGAAAGCATAGGCCAGTCAGCACGGCACCCGCGCCAAAAGCTGGTTGTCCTTCAGCAAGCTGGCCCAACAGGTTTTCACTTATGGCCCAGTTCCAGCCAGTAAAGCCGATTGCCAATCCCTGAATGGCCAGAAAACCGACACCAAGCAGACTGGCAACGATCAAAACCATTGTGCGCCTTTCAGCAGGCACTGCAAAACGCGCAAAAGCACACACCAGCATCAGCACTGCAAGAACAGCGAGCCACAACCGATTATATGCAAAAATCTGGAGAATAGCTGGAGCGAGATCAGCTTCGCTGAATAATCCTTCTACCCAGCTAAAGGAAAAGAAGCCTTGTTCGACGCGATACCATGGCAGAATGAGGAACCCGACCAAAGCCAGCGCCAGAACCACATCAAGCCTGCGATTATGCTGTTTCATGATTTATCCGCTTTCCTGCTTCGGGCATTGCCGCAAAGTGGATGCAATTATCCGCCTCCCGCCAGCATAATGGCGAGAGCGCTATAACGGAGAGTGCGGCTATGCCTTAATTGGCCTTTGCACCAATTTCCTTGTCCCAGCGGTCCAGAATTTCCTTACGCTTGGCTGGCTCACCATAGGTTTTGAAATCATAGTCGATGAGCTTGATATCCTCGAAGCGCGGCGACTCTTTTGGAACTTCGGCGTTCTTGTTCGATGGAAGCTGGAAGGATTTTGCATCCTTCATCTTCGACTGCACTTCGGCGCTCAGCGCCCAGTCATACCATTTCTTGGCATTGTCGAGATTTCTGGCACCCTTGATGATCGACATGGAGCCGATTTCATAGCCAGTGCCTTCACACGGCGCGATGGACTTGATCGGGAAGCCTTCGGCAGTCATCGCAACCGCATCATGCATGAACACAATGCCGATCCCATTTTCACCACGCGCAGCCGACTTTACGGGCGCTGAACCCGACTTGGTGTATTGCGAAACATTGGCATTGAGCTTTGCCATATAATCAAAAGCTTTATCCTCGCCCATCAACTGAACAAGCGTGGCCAGCGCAGTATAGGCCGTGCCGGAAGAGTTCGGATTGGCCATCTGGATTTCGCCCTTATAGGACGGATCAAGCAGGTCGGCCCAGCAAAGTGGCTCTTTCAGGCCCTTCTTGCTCAGAAGTTCGGTATTATAGCCCCAGCCGAGCGCACCGGCATAAACGCCAACGGTACGAAAACCAGAGCTTTCCGCCTGTTTCTTTGCCCAATCCTGTAATTCGTCGAGCTTTGGCGATTTATATTCAAGCGTCAGACCTTCAGAAGCAGCCTGTAAATGCGGATCACCGGTGCCGGCCCACCAGATATCGGTCTTCGGATTGCGCGCCTCAGCACGCACCTTGGCATAGGTTTCCCCGGAAGACAGGCGAACCATATTCACCTTGATACCGGTGTCTTTTTCAAATGTGTTCTTCATCAGCTCACAGATGACCACATCTGCCGAACAGATGAGGTTAAGATTGCCCGAAGCAAGAGCCGGAAATGCAAATGAAGAAACGCCAGCGGCAAACGCCGCAACCATAAGTGCCGAACGCATCATATTCCTCCCTTTAGAGCGCGTTCGATATGATTGCATCAGATCTGCGCTCTAACTCCACTTGTTATGCAGCGCCTCCACGCTGTAGCTTTTTGCAAGCCTGTGCACAGTCTTTGCCTTTTAAACCACTGTGTCAATGTCGTTTGTAAATTTTATTCTGAAAATTATAAAAACAATCCAATAATTCCATTCTAACAAGCCATCTACTGTTATTTTAAACAAAAAGGCGGCCCGAAGGCCGCCTCTTGCGCGTGATCAAAATATGCTGTCAACCAATCGCCATCAGGCTCGCATTGCCGCCTGCGGCTGTTGTGTTGATGGAGGTCGAAACCTCTTCAAGCAGCCAGCTCAGGCAGTAGCAGTCTGCATTTTGCGCAAGCTGTGCAGTGTTTGCTGCCTGTGTCAAAACCAATGGTCCGGGCAATGCTGCCAGCTTTTTGTTAATGTCGATCAGGCGTTCGCCCTCTCCTTCAACAAGCGCTCCTGCAAAAGGTGCATCTGCCTGCCAGTCCTTTGTCCAGACAACACGAGCAGCGACACTTGCAGGCAAGTCTTTCAGAACATTGCGCAGGCCCGAAGTCTCATCGATGACAGCCTCATTGCCTGTAGCCAGTGCTGCTGTCAGCTGACGATAAAGGCCGGATTCGGTCCGCGGAGCCAGAAGAATGCGTCCACGTGGATGCAACGCATAGAGGTTACGTTCACCGACCGGCCCCGGAAGCTCGATATTCAGACCCAGTGCAGAAGCACTGCCGGTTTCACGAGCAGCCTGCGCCAGTTCGTTCATGCCGCGATTGCCAAGCCACTTTGCGAAATCGTTGAGTGCTGCATCGCTGTGAACCGAAGCCATGCGCGGCGGGATTGGCGCTGTTTCAACAAGGCGACCGAGATAAAGCGGGCCGCCAGCCTTCGGGCCCGTGCCGGACAGTCCACGGCCACCGAAAGGCTGGACGCCCACAATCGCACCGATGACGTTGCGGTTGATATAGACATTGCCGACGCGGATCCGATCAGAAACGTGAGCGATAGTTTCATCAAGACGTGTATGCAGACCGAAGGTAAGACCATAACCGGTTGCGTTGATGTCATCGATCAAACGATCCATGTCATCACGCTTGTAGCGCACCACATGAAGAACCGGGCCGAACACTTCACGCTTCAGATCGCGCAGACTGTCGATCTCGACGATGGTCGGGGCAACGAAGGTGCCCTTGTCCGTTTCCGGCCCAAGCGGAAGCTGCTCGACCTTGCGGCCCATATCGCGCATTGTCTGAACGTGCTTTTCGATGATGTCCTTGGCTTCCGCCGTGATGACAGCGCCAATATCCACTTTCAGCTTGTCGGTGCGGCCAATGGACAGTTCTTTGAGCGCACCCTTGAGCATGGTCAGAATGCGGTCCGCAACATCTTCCTGCAGGCAAAGAACGCGCAGAGCCGAACAACGCTGACCGGCGCTGTCGAAAGCTGAAGCGATCACGTCGAACACAACCTGCTCGGCAAGAGCGGACGAATCCACAATCATGGCATTCTGGCCGCCTGTTTCCGCAATCAGCGGGATCGGCTTGCCATTTGGCAGCAGGCGCGAGGCAAGTTGCGCCTGAATGAGACGAGCAACTTCTGTCGAGCCGGTGAACATCACGCCACAGGTTTCCTGTGCTGCAACAAGGGCTGCACCAATGCGACCATCACCCGGCAAAAGTTGCAAAGCATCAACTGGAATGCCAGCTTCGTGCAGAATGCGAACGCCCTGCGCTGCGATGAGCGGGGTTTCTTCAGCAGGCTTTGCCAGAACCGGATTGCCGGCAACAAGGGCTGCCGCAATCTGTCCGGTGAAGATTGCCAGCGGGAAGTTCCACGGGCTGATACAAACAATTGGACCAAGCGGCTTGTGCGCAACGCCTAGCGTGCGGCGGGTCTGTTCGGCATAGTAACGCAGGAAGTCGATGGCTTCGCGTACTTCTGCAATCGCGTTTGGCATGGACTTGCCAGCTTCACGCATAATCAAACCAAGCAGTTCCGGCATTTCACGCTGCATGATGTCGCTCGCGCGATCAAGACAGGCCGCACGATCAGCGGGCGAAACTTTGGACCAGCTTGCAACTGCCTTCTCAGCCGCTTTCATTGCTTGCGCAACATCGTCGGCGGCGATTTCCGTAACCGTACCCACGACATCCGCATGATCGCCGGGGTTCAAAACCGGGCGGCTTTCACCCTTAATTTTTGCACCAGCAACCTGCGGTTCCGCAGTCCAGACGCGCGAAGCATTGGCTTTGAGCGTTTCGCTTAGTTCCGCCAGCTGCTCTTCATTGGAAAGGTCGAAGCCCGACGAGTTTTTGCGAATGCCATAAAGGCCTTCCGGCAGGTTAATCTGGTCGTGACGCGCACCGACAACGGCCATCGAACGAACGACTTCCGCAGGATCGGCAATCAGTTCATCAACCGACACGCTCTTGTCGCCAATGCGATTGACGAAGGAAGAGTTCGCACCGTTTTCGAGCAAACGACGGACCAGATAGGCCAGCAGCGTTTCATGCGTACCAACCGGCGCATAAATGCGAGCTGGACGCCCCAGCTTCGATGCACCGACAACTTCGTCATAAAGCGGCTCGCCCATGCCATGCAGGCACTGGAATTCATAAGAGCCGGTTTGGAAATCCGGGCCTGCCAGATGATAGATCGTGGCAAGCGTCTGCGCATTATGTGTTGCAAACTGCGGGAAGATCACATCACGGGCGCCAAGCAATTTGCGGGCGCAAGCAATGTAGGAAACGTCGGTATGAACCTTGCGGGTGTAAACCGGGAAATCTTCAAGGCCATCAACCTGCGCGCGCTTGATTTCGGCATCCCAGTAAGCGCCCTTGACGAGACGAACCATGACGCGACGATTGTTGCGACGGGCAAGATCGATAATGAAATCAAGCACAAACGGGCAGCGCTTGCCATAGGCCTGCACCACGAAGCCGATGCCTTCCCAATCAGCCAGATCAGGATCTTCAATCAGGCTCTGCAGAAGATCGAGCGAAAGCTCCAGACGGTCTGCTTCTTCAGCATCGATGTTGAGGCCGATATTGTACTTCTTGGAAAGGGCTGCGAGCGCCTTCACCTTTGGAAGTAACTCATCCATGACGCGTTCGCTCTGCGCGCGCGCATAACGCGGGTGCAGTGCTGAAAGCTTGATCGAAATGCCGGGACCATCATAAATGCCGCGACCTGCGGAAGCGCGACCGATCGCGTGGATCGCAGTCTCGTAATCCTTGTAATAACGTTCTGCGTCGGCAGCAGTCGTGGCTGCTTCACCGAGCATGTCGTAGGAATAACGGAACCCGCGTTCTTCCAGCGTTTTTGCGCGCTTCAGTGCCTCATCAATAGTTTCACCAGTCACAAACTGTTCGCCCATCATGCGCATAGCCATATCCACGCCGCGACGGATGACTGGCTCGCCACAACGGGCGATCAGGCGTGTGAGAGCTGCCGAAAGACCGCTATCATTGACGGTGTTGGTAAGCTTTCCGGTGACAACAAGGCCCCATGTCGCAGCATTGACGAACAGCGAACGACCACCACCGACATGGGACTTCCAATCGCCATTGGAAATCTTGTCACGGATCAGGGCGTCACGCGTTGCCATATCCGGAATACGCAGCAGCGCTTCGGCAAGGCACATCAGTGCCACGCCTTCCTGGCTGGACAGCGAATATTCATGCACCAGCCCCTCAACGCCTGTGCCCTTATGCTTGGCACGAAGCGCTTCGATAAGCTTGCGCGCTGTTTCGCGAACCTGCTTAACCGTTTCCTCAGGCAGGGCCGCCTGCTGAACCAGCGCAGACACGCATTCAGCCTCAGGCCGGCGATAGGCATCGGTGATGGCCCTGCGCAAAGGTGTCTGCTCGCGGATTGGCGGCGCGAAGCTCTGGAAAACAGGAGTGGTATGAGCGGATAGTTTATCAGTCATGGTGCAATGCTCGCAACAACAGGCTCTCGCCCAGTTTAACTATGCTTTTATGTGATTGCACACTATCATCGGCGCAAATTGCATTCTGTCTTCATTTGATCCATATGAAGGAAATTCAGTCTTATTATTATAACGAAAAAAGGCAAAATGAATGCGAAAAATAGATTCTGTAGACGATCTGGATCAGTTCGATCGACGCATTCTTGAGGTCTTGAGCGACGACGGTCGCATTGCCATGACCGAGTTGTCAAAAAAAGTCGGCCTGTCAAAGACACCATGTCAGGCACGTGTCAAACGGCTGGTCGATGAAGGCTATATTATCGGGTTTCGCGCAGCCATTGATCCCGAAAAACTTGGCCTTGATCATATTGCTTTCACGACGGTCAAACTATCGGACACACGCGAGAGCGCACTTACCGCCTTCAATGTTGCCGTGCGCAAAATACGTGAAGTTGAAGAATGCCACATGATTGCAAGTTCTTTCGACTATCTGCTGAAAGTGCGAACGCCCAACATCCGGCGTTACCGCGAGGTGCTGGGCGAAAAGATTTCCAGCCTGCCGAATGTGGCAAGCACGTCCACTTTTGTGGTTATGGAGTCGGTCAAAGACAATCGCCCGGTTAGAGTCTATCCGGGCGCATTGTAAAACAATACTTTTTTCACGATCTGATTTTTTCAATAAAAATGGCGGGCAATGCCCGCCATTTTCCGTGCAGCACGAAAGCCTTAGTTCAGACCAAGCGTCCCGCGCAAGGTCGAAAGGTCTTCTGCAAGCGTGGTAATGGCGCCAGCCATAACTTTGCGATCTTCCTCAGTCAGCTTGTCGTATAATTCGTAGCCATCGCCCTTCTTGTATTTCGCAAGAATGTCGTTGACAGTTTTGAAGTTTGCGTCCGACTTTTTCAAAAGCTCAGGATTTTCTTTTTCGATCAACGGACGGAACAGTTCAACGATTTTCTGGGAACCATCAACATTGGCCTGGAAATCCCAGATGTCCGTATGGCTATAACGGTCTTCTTCACCTGAAATCTTGGTTGCAGCGACTTCTTCCATCAAAGCTGCGGCGCCACCGACAACCTTTTCAGGAGGGAAAGTCATGTCCTTGATGCGCTTCTGAAGCTCAACAACATCTGCGTAGAGCTTATCCGCGATTGGCGCCAAGCCTTCGGTTGAGTTTTGCGCGAACAAGCCATATTCCAGACGATGGAAACCGGTAAAATCGTCCGACTTTTCCGCATCTTCATGATCATCAGCGCGGCTGTCAATCGACGCATCGAGATCAGCAAAGAGTTCCGCAATCGGCTCGATCTTTTCATAGGAAACGCGCGAGGATGGATAAAGCTCTTTCGCCTTTGCAAGATCGCCAGCCTTGATTGCGTCGGTGAAAGCCTTTGTGTCCTTCACGAGCACATCAAGATTATCCTGAACATAAATCTTATAGTCAGCGATTGGCTGAACGAGATCGAGTGGGGAAACTTCGGCCTTTGCAGCACCAAAGCTGAGAGACAGAGCGACGACACAAGCCGACGCGAGCAATGGCAGACGATATTTCATATTTACCTCTCCGTGGTGATAAGACCTTCACCCGCGCGCATTCTGCGGCCCACTCGCCTGCAGGAGTGCGCGTGCGTAAAAGTCATCCTGATTTTTCACGCCGGGTAGCGTGAAGAAATAACCGCCGCCGATCGGCTTGATATACTCTTCCAGAGGCTCGCCATCGAGGCGCTTCTGAACAGTGATAAAGCCCTTTTCCAAATCGGCCTGATAAGCAATGAACAGTAGCCCCATATCGAGCTGACCGGACTTCGTGACACCATTGGAATAGTTGAACGGACGACGCAAAATAAGATGTTGTTCGGCATTGGCATCGCGTGGATTGGCCAGCCGAATATGCGCATCCATCGGCGTAACCTTGCCCTCTGGGTCTTTTGAATAATTAGGCACATCAGCTTCGGTTTTACCATCAAACGGTGCACCGCTATCTTTTTCGCGCCCGAAAATAGTCTGTTGCTCCTGCAACGGGGTGCGATCCCAGCGCTCGACAAAGTTACGAATGATACGCACCGCCATATAGCTGCCATTTGCTGCCCATTCCGGCTCACCTTTATCGGGTTGTATCCAGACAATGCGATCCATAAGCGTTTTGTCAGCGGCATCGGGATTGGCAGAACCATCGCGGAAACCGAGGAAATTGCGCGCGCTTTCCTTGGCTTTTGGAGAATGCGGCGGCTGCACAGGAACAGAGCCTTCCTGTTTCCAGCGGACCATCAGAAGATCAGGCATGTTCTTCATGATATCGCGCAGCGCATGGATGTTGGTGTCTGCGGTGTTCGAGCAGAACTGGATTACCAGATCGCCATGGCAGAGATCTTTTTGCAAGGCGTCATTGGGAAAGCCCGTCATGCGCTGCAAGTGCTTTGGCTTGAACGGCTTCAGCCCAAAACGATCATCAAAGAGCGAATTCCCCAAGCCCACGGTGATCGTGAGGTTATCTGGTGTAACCGTTGGCCCGAGAATGCCGGAATCAACAGGCGGGAATTTCGGATCAAGCACTGGTGGCTTGCCCCCCTTCATGAGAAAGGCTGCGCGCTCTGTTAAAAGCTTGAACATGCGTTCAAGGTCTGCGCGGTCACGCGCCAGAACATCGAACGAGGCGACAAGACCAGTTGCTGGACGCGGCGTCACAATGCCGGGCTGATGCATACCATAAAACGGCTGGCTCTCCTGCAACTTGTCGCTTTCAGGCGCGTTGGTTACGCTCTCTGAAGAAAGTGAATTGTTGGAAGAGCGTGCATGAGCCACTTGCGATGCAAGCACGCTTGCAACCCCCGTAGCACCGGCACCGAGTAAAATTGCACGGCGTTCTGGCGATGCTACGCTGTCTTTTTTAACATTCTCGTTCTTGAAAAATTTCTTGGACATTAATCCACTCCAAGTTGATCGCGGAGTTTTGAAAACTGGTCGGCGAGAGCCATCGCGCCGTCCTTGATTTTCGCCTTCTCATCACTGGAAAGCGTGTTATATGCCTTGCCATTCTGAGCGCTAAGCAGCGCCTTCACGACAGACACCTGAGCATCAATCCCTTCAAATGCCTTGTGATCGACTTTGACGACGATCGGACGCAACACGTCCGCTGTCTTGGCGGCGCCTTCAACAAGGCCTGCAAATACCTGCAAATCTGTATGTGCGTAACGATCATCGCCTGCATCCGCAGCGGTGGACGCAAAGCGATTGAGCGCCGATGACGTGCCCGCCAGCATTCGGTCAGGCGAAATACGCAACGCACGAATGCGATCCTTCAGGCCAGCCGCGTCTTCTACCAATTTATTGGCAACGGGCTGCAAACCTTCCAGCGATTTTTGTTCAAACAGTCCATATTCGATACGATGCAGGCCACCAAAGGCAGGGTCCTGCTCACGCTTTTCAAAGAAATCAGCACGCGCATTGATTGCTGTATCAAGATCAGAGAAAGCTTCTGAAACTGGAGCGATACGTGCGTAAGCCTCGCGTGCTGGTGCATAAGCGGCCTGTGCAGCTTCGATATTGCCGTTAGAAATGGCATCGGAAAGCGTTGCAACGGCCTTCTGGAATTCGACAACTTCGGTTGCAAGATAAATCTGATACTCAGCCAGTGCACCGAGGAATGCCGTCAACGGCAACTTGCCTTTTTCAGCTTCGCTGCTTGCCGATGGCGTTACGATCAGCTTGCCGCGCGGGTTGGAAAGAAGGCCACAAGTAATCTGATATTCGCCCGGCGAAAGCTTCGCTGACAGTGTTTGTTTGAAGCCCGGCGCGATATTCTCCCGCTCTTCGAGCACCATGACACCATCAAGAATTTCCCACTCAACCGAGCGGTCCGACTTGTTGACGATTTCAAAAACCGTGCGCCCTGCAGGAACTGTCAACTCATTTGGATCGCAGCTTTTCGCATTGACCACGATCTGCACTTTGCCATCGCCATCTGCATGGCGCGATTTATCTGAAACGCGCGAGGCGTAATAGAAAGCAGCACCCGCCGCCAACACCAGAACAATGGCCAGCACCAGCACCACGCGCGCAAGGTTGCGCGAGAATGGTGCAGTAGATTTCGGGCTTTTCGGCTGGGTCATAAAAAATCTCTTCGATTAAGCTGCGTTCTTGGCGGCAGCACTTTGTGCAGGTGCGGAAGGCGGCATCAGGAAAATTATGAGCGCAGGCACAAGGAACCCGACATAGGCAACCACTTCGCTGATCGTCGGTGTCGCGATATAGCCAAAGATACCGGCCAGAACCGAGCCAAGGGTGCTATCAAGTGGCAGGATTTCGCTCATATCGAATACGACCGTCTGGAAGTGGTTCCAGATGCCGGCTTCATGAAGCGCCATGACGGAGTTAGCCAGAATGCCCGCTGCAATGACCAGGATGAAAACACCGGTCCAGCGGAAAAAGCGCCGCAAATTGAGTTTGAGGCCACCACGGTAAATGCCGTAGCCAACAAACGCTGCCAGAACCACACCCAACAGCGCACCAAGCGGCGCAGCGCCGCCTTCGCTCTGCTGGAATGCAGCAAGCAGAAAGAAGACCGATTCAAGCCCTTCGCGCGCCACAGCAAAAAATACCATCAGAATAAGACCGAAGCCCTTATGTGTCGGCGTTTCAAAAGCTGCATCGATAGAATGATGCAGCTCAGCCTTGATGGAACGGGCAGCCTTGCGCATCCAGAAAACCATGGAAGTCAGCACGAAAACAGCAATAAGCCCAATGATAGCCTCAAAAAGCTCCTGTGCCTTTTGCGGGAATTCTGCGCTGATAAGCTGGAGAATTGCGCCGACAGCCAGCGATAAAGCGATTGCCAGCAGGACACCGATCCAGACAACGGGCATCCATGCGCTGCGCCCTGTCTGATGCAGGTAGCTTGCGATGATACCAACGATCAGCGCTGCTTCCACGCCTTCGCGGAACATAATGAGAAATGGTACGAGCATTCAAATTTATCCAAAAGACAGAGTTGTCAACCTGCCCCTCAATTAACTCTCTTAAAACCGGCAGAAGCCTTCCTTTATTTGTCATCTTTTTATATCCATGCCATCAGCACTGCAAGCAAAATGAACTTGACCTACATAGGAATGTTTTAGAATTATTCTAACCATTTCAAAAGCTTATAGAGTCAACAATAAGAGAATGATCACATTCTGCCTAGTTTGAGGGAGCCTGAATAAGCTCTTGAAAAGACTAAAAACTATGGCTTTTACAGATGCGAAATGATCGATAAAAACGCAGCCAGCGCGCCAGATGACCTCTACACGGCCTCTGTTCATGACTTGAGTGTGATCCGGATTCTTCATTCGCATTGATGCCAATGTGCTTACGATATATCTTGCAGACATGAAGTGCTGAAAATCCTTGCCAGAACTTTTGGGCGCAATTTCTGAGTCGCAACGTACCGGCGACGGAACAGGTGATTGTTTCGATTTGGAGCACTCTCGTGGCAGAAATGGCCACTAATATTGACCAATCATCGCCTAAAAATTGTTGA
Source organism: Brucella sp. TWI559 (assembly GCF_039674265.1). Lineage (NCBI taxonomy): Bacteria > Pseudomonadati > Pseudomonadota > Alphaproteobacteria > Hyphomicrobiales > Brucellaceae > Brucella > Brucella sp. TWI559. The sequence continues at coordinate 293,559 of NZ_JBDJNE010000002.1, read as the reverse complement.
ACAATCAAAAAGTTTCAGAATTTTCCGAAATGGTCAAAAATTTCGTCATTTAGGGCTTGAAGAATAGTGTCAACGGGTCCATATGACAGGTGCTTACCGCTTGCGCCTCCTCCCATTGCGCGCGGTAAGTGTTCCCCTCTGGAGGTTTGCCTTTATGGCACCTTCATAACTTAGCCGGACTTTTTAGTCCGGCTCTTTTTTTGCCTAAATTTCAGTAAGTTAGAACAAAAATAAAAAAGCGCCACGTTCCCGCAGCGCTTTTTATGATCATGCATAATGTTCTTGAAAAATGATTGAATGGGAACAGAGTTCTCATCATCATTCCGGCACTCAAAAGCCATTTCCTGTTCTTTTGCTGATAAACAATTCCAACAGGAAGAACCGGAAATTTTATCTCAAACGGAGCGATAGAGTACCGCTCCGTTCCCTCGCTTAACAAAGTGTTACTAGCCGTAAGACGTAACGGGTGGGCAAGAACAGATAAGATTTCTGTCACCCCCCACATTGTCAACGCGACTGACCGGCGGCCAATATTTTGCTGTCGTGTCAAAGTCGCCACCCAGCGCACTTGCCGGGAACACGGCTTCCTCACGCGTGTAGGGATGTGTCCAATCGGACGCCAGTGTATCGCCTGCCGTGTGCGGTGCGTTGGCTAGTGGATTATCATCCTTCGGCCAGACACCATCGGCAACCTTTTTCGCCTCACCTGCAATGGCAATCATCGCATCGCAAAGACGGTCGATTTCCGACTTTGGCTCAGACTCGGTCGGTTCAATCATCAGCGTTCCGGCAACCGGCCATGACATGGTCGGTGCGTGGAAACCATAGTCGATGAGGCGCTTGGCAACATCTTCCACGGTGACGCCTGCGCTGTCTTTGAGCACGCGCGTATCCACGATGCACTCATGCGCCACACGATCATGCGCGCCAGTATAAAGGATCGGATAAGCGTCCTTCAGGCGATGCGCGATGTAGTTGGCGTTGAGGATTGCAGCCTCGGTTGCCTTCTTGAGACCGTTACCGCCCATCATGCGGATATACATCCACGTAATGACCAGAATGGATGCACTGCCAAACGGTGCTGCGGAAACAGCGTGCTTGGAACCCAGATCAACATGCCCTGGCAGATAAGGCACCAGATGCTTGGCCACGCCAATGGGACCGACACCCGGACCGCCGCCGCCATGTGGAATGCAGAAGGTCTTGTGCAGGTTCATGTGGCAGACGTCTGCGCCAATGTCGCAAGGACGCGCAAGGCCAACGAGTGCATTGAGGTTTGCACCGTCGAAATAGACCTGACCGCCATTGTCATGGACAATCTCGCAGAAAGCCTTGATACCTTCTTCGAACACGCCATAGGTCGACGGATAGGTGATCATGAAGGCCGCGAGATTATCGCGATGCTTCTCAGCCTTGGCTTTCAGATCATCAATGTCGATATCGCCGTCCGGACGGCAATTGACGACCACAACGCTCATGCCAGCCATCGATGCGCTGGCAGGATTGGTGCCATGTGCAGAGGATGGAATAAGGCAGATGTTGCGATGACCTTCGCCGCGTGCCTGGTGATAGTGGCGGATTGCGAGAAGACCCGCATATTCGCCCTGACTGCCAGCATTTGGTTGTAGCGATACGCCTGCAAAGCCGGTGACTTCGCAAAGCCATGCTTCGACATCCGAGGTCATCTTGGCATAGCCGGTCGTCTGCGCGGCAGGTGCGAACGGATGCAGATTGGCAACCGTGTTCCAGCTCACCGGCATCATTTCTGCTGCCGCATTGAGCTTCATGGTGCAGGAGCCAAGCGGGATCATCGCACGATCAAGCGCCAGATCCTTATCGGCCAGACGACGCAGGAAGCGCATCATCTCGGTTTCGGAGCGGTGCGAATGGAACACGTCCTGTGTCAGGAAGCCTTCACCACGTCCTTTGCCGGGAACCAGCAGATCGTCGTTGCCAACTGGCTTTGCACCAAACAAAATGGCGAGTGCTGCAAGATCGTCTTCGGTCGAGGTTTCATCAAAGGTCACACCAACCGTATCCGCATCGATGATGCGGATCAGACGACCACCTTTATCGGCTTCTGCGGCAAAGTTTGCGGCTTTGCCCGGAACTTTGATCGTAACCGTGTCGAACAGGCTGTCGCCTGCAATTTCGACACCCGCAGCCTTGAGGCCCGTTGCAAAACGCGATGCAAAAGTAGCAACGCGCGTTGCAATGGCTTGAAGACCTGTCGGGCCGTGCCAGATAGCAAAGGCTGCTGCCATATTGGCGAGCAGCGCCTGCGCGGTGCAGATGTTGGAAGTCGCCTTGTCGCGGCGGATATGCTGCTCGCGGGTCTGGAGTGCCAGACGATAAGCGGCACGGCCATGCGCATCGACCGACTGGCCGACAATACGGCCCGGAATGATACGCGTCAGCGGCTCGGATACTGCGAGATACGCAGCATGTGGACCACCAAAGCCCATTGGAACGCCAAAGCGCTGCATGGAGCCGACAGCCATGTCAGCGCCCCACTTGGCAGGGGCTTCCAGAATGGTCAGCGCCAGCGGATCAGCAACAGCGATGACAAGAGCGCCCTTGGCCTTGGCATCGGCAATGACAGCAGTGAAGTCGCCATAAACACCGCGCGTATCCGGCCATGGGATGACGACCGCAGCGGTGTTATCATCGACAACACTTCCGGCTTCAACCTGCCAGCCAAGTGGCTCCGCGCGGGTGTTGATCACATCAACGCTCTGCGGATGCAGATCGCCTGCAAGCAGAACCCGCTCACGCTTGTCGCGATGATGACGAATGGCAACGCCCACAGCTTCAGCAATGGCTGTCGCTTCATCCAAGAGCGAAGCGCAGGCAACCGGAAGACCGGTTAACTCGGCAACAAGCGTCTGAAAGTGAAACAGAAGCTCCAGACGGCCCTGGCTGATTTCCGACTGATAAGGCGTGTAAGCCGTGTACCAGGCTGGATTTTCAAACAGGTTGCGCTGAATGACAGGTGGTGTCTGCACACCATGATAGCCCGCACCGATGAAGCTTTTCTTCACCACATTGCGGCCCATGATTTCATTAAGCTCCGCAAGGGCTGCGTGTTCGCTCAAAGCTGCCGGCAGATCAAGCGCACGGTTCAGGCGGATGGATGCCGGAACAGCCTGCGTAATCAGTGTTTCCATGGAAGGAAGGCCGAGCGCTGCAAGCATTGCACGCTCGTCTTCCACACGTGGCCCGATATGACGGGCAACAAAGGGTAGAACAGTTACCGTCATTTTTTTATCCTACGAGTTTGTCATAACCGGCCTTGTCGAGAAGCCCCGAAAGCTGGCCTTCATCGGAAAGCTTAAGTTTGAACAGCCAGCCATCGCCTTCTGCAGCTTGATTAACGAGAGCCGGGTCACTTGAAACGGCTTCGTTCACTTCAACGACTTCACCATCGACCGGTGCATAGACGTCGGAAGCGGCCTTGACCGATTCAACAACGACGATGCTCTCGCCCTTGGAAACAGTGCGACCGATTTCCGGCAGATCGACGAATACGAGGTCGCCCAGCTGCTCCTGTGCGTGGATCGTGATGCCGACAGTGGCGACGCCACCCTCGACGCTGATCCACTCATGATCTTCGGTGAACAGGATATTGGCCATGGAAATCATCCTTTGCGATAGCGATGCGGTGTGAAGGGAAGTGCGTGAACATCAACGGGAACCTTGTTACCGCGGACATCAGCAAAAATGCGGGTACCAGGCACTGCGAGGCTTGCCTCGACATAACCCATGGCAACCGGAAAACCTACGGATGGGCCGAAGCCACCCGATGTAACAGTGCCGATCTGAAAACCGGATTCGTCAAAAAGTTCTGCACCAGCACGAACAGGCTGACGGCCTTCCGGCTTAAGGCCAACGCGCTTGGCGGTTGCACCCTTGGCAATCGCGTCAAGCACGGCTTTGGCGCCATGGAAGGCAGCCTTTTCACGCACAGGCTTGCTAATCGCCCATGTAAGACCAGCCGAAACGGGATCGGTTTCTGGGGTAATATCCTGACCATGCAGGCAAAGGCCGGCTTCAAGACGCAAACTGTCGCGAGCGGCAAGGCCAATCCATTCGACGCGTTCGTCAGCCAGAAGCTTGGTTGCAAGCGCACGCGCCTCATCGGCAGGCAAGCCAATTTCAAAACCGTCTTCGCCGGTATAGCCCGAACGGGTCATGAACCAGTTAGGATTGGGTTCAAAGCCATTCATAAAGCCAAGCTCGGCACCTTTTAGACCGGCATCCGTAATGACACTTTCGGCTTCCGGCCCCTGAATGGCCAGAAAAACGCGATCCAGCGGATTGACCGTTACATCCTTGCCAGATGCCGCTTCATTGAGGTGTTCAATATCAGCGCTCGCATTGCCGGCATTGGCAACAACCATGAACCGGTCCTCACCCAGACGCGTGACAATAAGATCGTCAAGAACGCCGCCCTTTTCATTGAGGAAGAACGTATATTTCGATTGGCCGGTTTTCAGAACCAATGGATCAAGCGGACAGGTTTGCGCAATAAGCGCAATTGCGTCTGCGCCCGAAACTTCAATCAGCTTCATATGAGAAATATCGAAAAGGCCGACATGCTCACGCGTGTGAAGATGTTCCTTCATAACGCCAAGCGGATAAGTGATCGGCATATTCCAGCCAGCAAAACCGCCAAAGCGTGCGCCAGCTTCCTCATGCAGATCCTGCAAAGGCAGGGTATTCAAGTGTGCGGTATCGCCCATAACAACTCCAGAGTCGCACGTATGCCTCCGCGAAATGCGGTTGCTTCGTGCCCCTCTGTCTCAAGCCTGAGAGACTCGCATAGCTATAAAGCTACACTTACACCTTCGGCGCAGGGTTTCCCCCGACTTTCCAGAGTTGCCTTACCCGCCTGCGGTTCCTTGTACCTGAGAGATTTCGGGCGATTTCCCCTTCGGTGGCCAACTTGCATCAGCTCTCTCCCGCAGACAAACAGTGACAGAACGATCTCGTAAAACACAACGCTCCATCACACGACATGATTGACTTATCTCAATCCGCTTTGGGAGTCATGCAGAATTGTTGCCTTCAACCGACAAATTCCCGGATTTTTGCGACAAAAATCTGCACGCACCCGTTATGCAAAAGAACTTTCTAAGTAGGAGCGAGACGAGCATGGACCGACCTATCCATTAACACCTTAGAAAGGATTATGTCGGTGGAGCGCCTTAAAATCAGTGATTTGGTCATGTGGTGAGATGATTGTGATTATAAAATGACCAAGTCGCGCAAAATCCATGCAATCGACAGGCTAAATTGCACAGCAGCTATGCAAATCTGGCTCTGCAACTTTCGAAGCGAGCAGCCTATATGCTGTGGGCAACAAAGAGATTTGATTTTTGACTAGGTGAGAGAAATGAACCTGATCCGCTCGTACAACAACTGGCGCCGTTACCGTAACACTGTAAACGAACTGAGCCGCCTGAGCCCACGCGAACTGAACGACCTCGGCATTATGCCTTCGGAAATTCCATTCGTTGCACGTAAGGCTGCTGCTCGCTAAGAGCGCGCCATCAAAAGGCTTAAGCCTAATAAGAACCGCGACACTTAAAACCACGCGGTTCTAAAGTTTTCAGAGTTTTCACCGGGGTGTTCCCTCCTCCCATTTTCCTCGGTGATCTCAAGACCGGACCTCCTCCTCCCATTCCGGTCTTACCCTAAATGACACCTGCCGCTCCTCCCGCGGCGGGTGTTATTTTTTGTTCAAATGAGCCGCAAACAAGCAGATTATTTGGCAGCCACGACCTCGATTTCAACCTTGAATTCTTCGCGCGTAAAGCCGGAAACAATCATCAGTGTCGAGGCTGGTGCAGGCTGCGGAAACAGACGGTCCCGCACATCCATATAGGCACGCATATAAGCGCGATCCGTCACATAAGCATTGATGCGCACGACATTGGAAAATTCCATACCGCCATCGCGCAGGATACGGCGGATATTTTCAAAGCAAAGTTCTGCCTGTGCACCTGCATCTTCCGGCACGGAACCATCCGGCGCAATGCCAAGCTGGCCAGAGCAGAATACCAGCTCTGCCCCTGCATTTACTTTCACACCATGGCTATAAGCAGCAAAAGGTGCGGCCATATCGGCTGGCAGCAGATGTTTCAAAACAGTCATTCTATATCCTTAAGTCTTTGGCGCTGCTGCGAGCAATTCTTTGAGCCGTGCAGCGCCCGCTGCAATATCGTCTTCAGTGGGGTTGATACCCGCTGCAAGAAGCCGCCGGGCGATCATGTGATCCGCCGGACGGTTGATGGAATCGACCGCAATCAGCTTGTCGCCCGCGAAATGAAATACCGAGAACGCATTATCTTCGAGGTTGCCCAACACAATATGACGGTCGGCATCGAATGACAGGCCAGCGGTCTGTAACTTCATGTCACCCTGATCCGACCAGAACCATGCCACATCACGAAAAGGGGTGCCGCGACCAACAATCGAGCGTGCAACATGCTTGGCTTGATCGGTCGCATTCTGCACTGATTCCAGTCGAACGCGACGACCTGCATGGAAATGATCATAGCTCACGCAGTCGCCAATCGCATAAACATGCTCACTCGACGCACGCATATGCTCATCCACCACAATGCCATTATCGACAACAAGTCCGGTGTCGCGTGCAAGCTCGACATTTGGAACAGCACCCGTACCCAGCACCACCATATCAGCCGGGAAAAGCGTACCATTGGCTGCTTTTACACCTGTCACGCGGCCGTCTTTGCCTTCAATGGCCTCAACACCCACACCTGTCAGAAGCGTAATATCCGCAGCACGGCTGCGTGTTTCAACATGCGATGAAATATGTGTGGCAACCGAACGCCCCAGTACGCGAGGAGCGGCTTCAATCAAGACCGTCTTCTTGCCAAGAGCGACTGCGCTATGCGCCATTTCAAGGCCGATAAAGCCGCCACCGATAATCACCACATTTTCAACACGTGGCATCATCTGGGCAATGCGGCGCGCATCCTCCAAACGGCGTAGCGTGACAACACCACTCAGATCAACGCCCGGCATATCAGGAATGCGGGCGCGCGCACCGGTCGCAAAAACCAGCTCCGACCAATTGAGCACCTCGCCGTCATCAAGCGTGACAGTCTTATCCGTCAAAGACACATGCTCAACGCTGCGCCCAAAAAGCATTTCAATATTATTATCGCGATAAGCGCTCTCTGGGCGCAGCACCAAAATCCCGCTTTCAGGTGCTTTCAGATAAGACTTGGAAAGCGGCGGCTTGTGATAGGGGATGTCCTGCTCATCATTGATCAGGACAATTTCGCCCGCATAGCCTTCCTGTCTCAGACTGATTGCAGCCTGCGAACCTGCATGGCCCGCACCAATAATAATGCATCTGTTGTCCATCGGACCTCCGGGGATTTTCCGCGTATCATAATCATGTGGCGGGCTGTCGCGTGGCGAAATCGTCACGGATTCACACCTTAATTGCATGCATCGCTATTTTTTTAAACATTTAGTTTGACCGATCGGTCAGATTGTTTAGTAAAAAGCTTTACCGCCTCCCAAGAATGCAGGAGCCACCACCTTGAAAAGATATTGGTCTGAGTACACGAGCGAAGCGTTTTCCCGCCTCGAGCGTGAGAAGATCGTGGCGGTTCTGCCCGTCGGCGCAATTGAACAGCACGGGCCTCATCTGCCACTGGCGGTGGATGCAGCGATTGTGGACGGCATGGTCAAAGAAACCATTGCCCGCCTGCCCAATGAGAGCCACGCGCTTTTTCTGCCAACGCAGGCCATCGGCAAAAGCAATGAGCACAGCCTTTACCCCGGCACGCTGACATTCTCGGCAGAGACTCTCATTCGCATGTGGTGTGAAATTGGCGCCTGCGTTGCCGCAAGCGGCGTTCGCAAAATGGCACTGCTCAACAGCCATGGCGGCCAGATCACCGTCATGGACATTGTGGCGCGCGAATTGCGTATCAAACACAATATGATGGTGTTCAGCGTCAACTGGTTTGGCCTCGGAATGCCGGAAGGCGTTTACAGCGAGCACGATCTCAAGCACGGCATTCATGCCGGTGACATGGAAACCTCGGTCATGCTCGAATTACACCCCGATCTGGTGGACATGTCGAAGGCACAGAATTTCCGCACACTGACCGAAACACTCGCTTCTGATTACAAGCATCTGTCACTCGGCGGTGGAGCGAAGCCCGCTTGGCAGATACAGGACATCAATCCTTACGGCGCCGCTGGCGATGCTACGCTCGCATCTGCCGAAAAAGGTCGTAAGACCATCGACTTTGCTGCCGAGCGGCTCGTCGAAGTTCTGGCCGAGATTGAACGAGCGCCGCTCTCGTGGCTTGATAACCAACCTGCTTGGTAAGGACGATGAGCGTGGCCCCCAACTCGCAAACACCATCTTCCCTGATTGATATAAACGGCGTTTATAAGCAATATGGCACGGGCGTCATTGCGGTCAGCGATATGTCGCTCAAGATTGAACAAGGTCAATTCGTAAGCTTCCTCGGCCCATCGGGCTGCGGCAAGAGCACAGCGCTGCGCATGATCGCGGGCCTTGAATCCATTTCGGCAGGCGACATTCGTGTCAATGGCCACGCACCGGGCAAAGGCCCCATTGGTGCGCAGGACATCGGCTTTGTGTTTCAGGAACCGACGCTCATGCCGTGGGCCAGCGTTTTCAACAATGTTTATTTGCCGCTGCGTCTTTCCGGCATGTCGCGCAAAGATGCCACGCCGCGCGTCGAAGAAGTGCTCACACAGGTGGGGCTGTCCCGCTTTGCCGATGCCTATCCGCGTGAGCTTTCGGGCGGCATGAAAATGCGCGTTTCCATTGCCCGTGCACTGGTCACACGTCCGCGCCTTTTGTTGATGGATGAGCCTTTTGCGGCACTTGATGAAATGACGCGCTTCAAGCTCAACAATGATGTTTTGCGGCTCTGGCAAGAACACGGCCTGACCGTGATCTTTGTCACGCACAGCGTTTATGAGTCTGTCTATCTCTCAAACCGCGTCATCGTCATGGCTGCACGCCCCGGACGCGTGGTTGCGGATATTGCGATTGAAGGCAGCTATCCTCGCGCTGAAAATTTCCGCACCACGGAAGCTTATGCAACAGATTGCGCCCGCGTTTCCGATGCACTCACCGCAACGCTTTCGTCGCAAGACATTGACCACTGAGGACAGGGAAATGCAAAACCAAACACCTGTTCTGAACTCTGAGCAACAACGCCTCGCCCGTCGTGAGCGCAATCTGCGCATCATCATGCCAACGCTTGCGATCATCATCGCACTTGGCATCTGGGAAGGACTGGTGCGCTATTACAATGTGCCGCATTACCTGATCCCTGCTCCGTCGCTCATCGGCGAGACGCTGATCAAAGACGGGCCATCGCTGATGAACTCCATGTGGTTTACAGTTAAGCTCACGCTGATTTCGCTGCTCTGCGCGATTGTCGGCGGCGTTCTGCTCGGCATGATCTTCGCACTGTCGCGACCAATCGAAATGGCTTTCTTTCCATTTGCCGTCATTCTTCAGGTAACGCCGGTGATTGCCATTGCACCGCTGATCCTGATCTATGTGCGCGATACGTTTTCAGCCCTGCTGATCTGCGCGTGGATCGTGGCCTTCTTCCCGATCCTGTCAAACACAGTCATCGGCCTGCGTAGCGCGGATCATAATCTGCGTGATCTATTCAAGCTTTATCGCGCCTCACCGTGGCAGCGACTGCGCTATCTGCTTGCGCCAAGCGCCCTGCCTTATTTTATGGCGGCGCTCAAGATCGCCGGTGGCCTTTCGCTTATCGGTGCTGTGGTGGCTGAATTTGTTGCAGGCAGCGCCGGACAAAGCACGGGCCTCGCGTCACGCATTCTGGAATCGAGCTTCCGCAATGAAATTCCGCGCATGTTTGCTGCACTTTTCCTCGTCTCACTACTTGGTATTGTGATTTTCCTGATAACAAGTTGGCTGTCGCGCCTTGTGCTGGGACGCTGGCACGAAAGCGAGATTCGACGTGAACGTTAAAAGCGGGGAAACTGATATGCTCAAAGGCGTCGCAATTGCTGGAAGCAGCGGTTACTACGACATCGCAATCGATGGCGGGCGCATTGCATCGCTAACGCCTTCGCAAGCAACAGGCGGCGGCTTTATCACACCACTCTTCGCTGATGTGCATGTGCATCTCGACAAGACATTCACCATTGGCCGCATTGCCGAGCGCGGCAGCGCCAAAGTCGAATGTCTGTTCGATGCCATTGATCTGATGAATATCGACCGCGAGAACTGGAATGCCGAAGACATTCGCGCACGCGCCACACGCGGTCTTGAAGCAGCCTATGCGCAAGGCGTTGGCGCGATGCGAACCCATATTGACTGGACAACGCCAGATGTGCCGACCGCGTGGCCAGTGCTGAACGAGTTGCGTCAGGAATGGAAAGACCGCATCGATCTGGAGCTTGCAGCGCTTATCCATGGCGATATTGTGCTTGAAGCAGGTCCAGCAATTGCCGATCGGATGGCAAAAGATGGCGGCGTGCTTGGTGCTTTCTTCTATCGCAATGCTGATCTTGATGCCAAAATCGAAGAAATGTTTCGGTTGGCCGTCCGGCATGATCTCAAGCTCGACTTTCACGTCGATGAAGGGCTTGAATTGGAAGCGGATGGCTTTTCGCTCATTGCCGCTGCAACCAAGCGTTACAAGATGGCGGGCCGCGTTCTTTGCGGTCATGCCTGTTCGCTTTCGCTGCGTTCGCCGGAAGAACTAAGCCGCATTCTTAATGCTGCCGCGGATGCGGGAACTGCACTTGTATCTCTGCCGACATCCAATCTCTATCTGCAAGACAGGCTTGGCGGAAAGTCGCCACGTCTTCGCGGTGTAGCACCGCTGAAAGAAGCGCGTCATGCGGGCATGGACGCCATGCTTGGCTCCGACAATGTGCGTGACGCTTTCTATCCCTATGGCGATTACGATCCGCTTTCGGTTCTGCGTCTGGCAGCACCGGTCTGCCACCTTGAGCCGGATGAATGGCTCGACAGCATCACCACCCTGCCCGCCCGCTTCATCGGAAGCGACCGCGTTCAAGAGCTGTTTGAGGGTGGGCGCGCCAATTTCATCTGGCATGACGCCACAGACATTAATGATCTCATCAGCCGTCCGCAGGCGCGTCGCGTCGTCTGGCGCGATGGTATAAAAATTTAATCGGAGAACCCCATGAATTCTGCCGCACCACAGCGCATCTATGACTGGGCAGCGTTTCGCGCCGAAATCGAAGGCATCCGCATTTATGACGACCCCAAGCAGGTCGAACTGCGGTCCCGCGATTATTTCTGGTATAGCCCGATCCTGACGGAAGATATCGGCCATTATTTGGGCGACCTCGTCGTCATCCCGAAAGATCAGGATGAAGTGCGCCGCGTGGCGGGCGCAGCAGCCAAACTTCGCATTCCAATCACCGTTCGCGGCGGCGGCACCGGCAATTACGGCCAGTGCGTTCCGCTTGAAGGCGGCGTCATTCTCGATATGACCAAGATCGACCGCATCATCGCAATCGAACCCGGCAAGGTTCGCGTTGAAGGTGGCGCACGTATTTCACGCCTCGACGATGCCGTGCGTGAAACGGGACAGGAACTGTTGATGTATCCCTCGACCCGGCGCATTGCCACCATTGGCGGCTTTTTCTCAGGCGGATCGGGTGGAATCGGCTCCTTGCGTCACGGCATGTTACGCGATGACGGCAACGTCTTTTCTGTGAAGGTTCTCACCGTTGAACCGGAGCCGAAAATTATCGAGCTTACAGGCCGCGACATCCATAAGGTGCAGCACGCCTATGGCACCAACGGTATCATTCTTGAACTTGAAATCGGACTCACTAAAGCGACCGAATGGGTGCATACTGCTGCATTATTCGATACTTATGAGGCAACGCTGAAATTCTGCCTTAAAGCGCTCGAAGACAATCTCGACTGTTATCTGCTGACAACGGTCGATCGTCGATTTGCACGTTTCTACACCAAGTTTGGTGATCTTTTCCCGTCCGACAAGGATGCAGTTTTTGCAATGATCGCGCCGGAAGAAGTGGCGCGTTTCGAACGGCTGGCCACAGAGTTTGGCGGTAAAGTTTCCTTCTCGATGACACTGGATGAGTTGCACAAGGCGGGTTTACAGCCTGCTTACGAATGCGGCTGGAACCACACCACTCTTCAGGCGCTGAAGGCTGAGCCGGGCTGGACCTATTTGCAGGTGGCCTATCCACGGCCGTTCGACGTCGATGTGGTGACACGCCAGATCGAACGCTACGGCGACACTCAATATATGCATCATGAAATGGCGCGCCTGGAAGGCGAAGTGCAGATTTTCGCCCTGCCGCTTGTGCGCTTTGAAGGCCGTGATGAAATGTACCGCCTGATCGATGAACTCGAACAGGTTGACGGCTGCGATATTTACGATCCTCACGCCTATACCATCGAAGATGGTGGCATGAAGGAAATCGACAGCGTGCAGATCGAATTCAAGAAGCAGGCGGATCCTTATGGACTGCTTAATCCCGGCAAAACCCGTGGCTGGACCGCCGACATGGCATTGAAGAATTAATCAAGGGGAACCAAAATGAAAAAGACACTCGTTGCAGGACTTGCTGCATTCACCATGGGCCTTTCCGCACAGATGGCCTATGCACTCGACAAGGTGACACTCGGCACCAACTGGCTGGCACAGGCCGGTCACGGCGGCTTCTATCAGGCCGTTGCCGATGGCACCTATGAAAAATATGGCCTCGATGTACAGATCGAAATGGGCGGACCACAGGTCAACAATCGCCCAATGCTGGCCGCTGGGCGTCTCGACTTTCTGCTGACGGGCAATCTGCTTTTGTCGTTCAACAATGTTGCCAATGGCGTGCCTACCACTGTTGTGGCTGCTTTCTATCAGAAAGACCCGCAGGCACTGATGGCACATGAAGGCGAATACAAAGATTTTAAAGACCTCGCCAATGCGGAAACGATCCTGATCTCCAAAGACGGCCAGTTCTCGTTCTGGCCATGGCTGGTCAAGGAATTCGGCTTCAAGGATGAGCAACTCCGTCCTTATGGCTACAGCCTTGCGCAGTTCCTTGGCGACAAGAAAACCGTACAGCAGGCCTATGCTACAGCCGAACCGATCTATGCCGAAAAAGAAGGCGCGAAGGTCACAACCTTCCTGCTGGCTGATCAGGGTTTTAACACCTACGCGAACACCATTGAAACGCGCCAGCAGCTGATCGAAGAAAACCCGGAACTGGTGCAGCGCTTTGTGACAGCCTCAATCGAAGGCTGGAACAACTTTCTCTATGGCGACAACAGCAAGGCCTATGAGCTGATCCTCAAAGACAACGCGGATATGAGCAGGGAAACGCTGGATGCGGAGCTTGCACGCCTTAAAGAATTGCAGCTTATCGACAGCGGTGACACGCTGGAAAAAGGTATCGGCGCCATCGATATGAACCGCGTCAAGGCGTTTTACGAGCTGGCGCGCAAGTCTGGCATCGTCAGCGGCGATGAGCTGGATATGACCAAGGTTGCAACCGATGCCTTTGTTAACAAAGGTGCAGGTCTCGACATCAAGAAGCAACTGGGCCAATAAGTGCCTGTAATTAAGATAGCGGCTGGCACGTATGACAATAGATGACCAGAATGATGAGAACGAACTGACCGGACGAGACAAGGTTCTCGACCGCAGGCGTCGCATTCAGGGTGCTATTCGCACAGCCGCTATCGATGAATTTGCTGAAAAAGGGCTGGTCGGCGCATCAACGCAGGGCATCGCCCAGCGTGCTGGCCTGACCAAGCCGCAGCTTCATTATTACATTTCAAGCAAGGAAGAGCTTTACGAAGATATTCTTATCTTCATCCTTGATGAGTGGGAGGATATTTTCTTAGGCGTCAGCAGCGAAGAAGACCCGGCAGAGGTCATCCGGCAATATATTCGCGCAAAACTTAAATACAGCCAAAAAAATCCAAAGGCCTCCCGCCTCTTCACGACCGAAATCGCCAATGGCGCACCGTTCCTGAGCCGTCATTGGAAAAAACACGTCTCTGCAACCCACAATGCGGTTAAGCTCATTCAGTCGTGGGTTGATGATGGACGCATCAAGCCGGTGGATCCGCTATTGTTTCAGATGCATATCTGGGCGGTTACCCAACATTATGCAGATTTTGAAGCACAGGTCCGCAGTATGATGTCGTTGAGTAAAGACGAGCCTCTGGACCTCGATCGCATCGAAAAGGAAGTCTCGACGCTGTTTTTGCGCGCCTGCGGGCTGGAATAAACTCGGCTCCAAATGAAAAGGAGCAGGCTCCTCCCCAAGAACCTGCTCCCGAATGCATCGCCCCCCGCCAAAGGTGGTCGATGCTAAAAGTATATCTTCCAAGGCAAAGCCTCTCAAAGCCAGACGAAGATATATAATACTGGACAACTTTAACGCACGTTTGCGCTGATATGCAACCTCATTCTTGTTATAAATTTGTCTAATTTGAAGTTCCTTTGCAAAGCCATAAACAAAGAAAAGCCCGGCATAAACCGGGCTTATCGATTATCTGGGCTGCTTATTCAGCAAGCCATTCCTTGATCCGATCAGGATGCTCGGCAATATATTTGTCGACAGCCTTTTCATAAGATGTTTCCTGCGCTTCAAACATTGCCGTTTCAAGCTCACTGATCGGAATGCTCATCTTGGTAAGGAAAGCGGCCGCTTTGGGGTTATCTTCCTTGAAGCCTTTGCGGGCAATCGCATCGACATGCTCCGCACCACCCAATGCACCTTCAGGATCAGCAATATAACGCAGCTTATATTTGCCGAACATCCAATGTGGGCTCCATGACGTTGCGACAAACCAGCCATCCGAACGTGTCGCACGATCAACCGTCGTCAGCATCGCGGCTTCACTGGAAATATTGAGCTTGTAATCAAGGCCATATTTCTTGATTGCCTCTTCAGACAGACGGGTAAGGCCAGCACCCGGATCAATGCCTTGAATCTCGCCCTTCAGCTTCTCGCGAACTTCTGGCTTTTTAAGGTCTTCGATTGAGCTGATTTCGCTTTCAGGAATGTAATCCGGAACGATCCAGCCAAGCTTCGCACCTTCGTAAAGCGGTCCGAGATTTTCAACCTTGTCTTCCACACGCTTGTAATAATCGGCATGCGTTTCCGGCAGCCACGCCATCATCATGGCGTCAATATCACCGCGGCTTACGCCCTGATAAAGCGGTGCAACATCGGTCTGGACCAGTTCAACCTTCTGGCCAAGATTGTCCTGAATAATCTTTGCAGCAAGCTTCGTTACAAATTCTGCATCAGACCATGGGGCCCAACCAATTTTTACGGTTTTGCTATCCTGCGCGAAAGCTGCTCCGGCAGTCATGCTGCCTGCAACAACGGCTGCGAGGCCAATTTTGGTCAGTTTACCGAACATAGTTTCTCCTTTGGATTGAATCTGTTCCCGATTTTTATTCATGCTTCCTGCTTGCGGAACGATGACGAGGATGGCTCTTCGCTGGTCTTTTTCATAAAGGACAGCTTTTTGAAGAACCCCAGCACGCCGCCGGAATTTCCTTTGCCAAAGCTTTGCGTTATGCGGTCAAGAATGACGGCAAGAATGACCACTGCAAGGCCGCCTTCAAAGCCCTTGCCGACATCAAGACGCTGGATGCCCGTCAGAACCGTATTACCAAGACCGCCAGCCCCGATCATCGATGCGATAACCACCATCGAAAGCGACAACATGATTGTCTGGTTCATACCGGCCATGATGGACGGCATGGCGTTGGGGAGTTGAACCTTGAAGAGCAGCTGCTGTGATGTGCAACCAAATGCGAGACCCGCTTCGACAAATTCGGCATCAACCTGGCGGATACCGAGATTGGTCAAACGCACCACCGGCGGCATTGCAAAGATGACCGTCGCAATTGTACCCGGAACAGCGCCAAGGCCAAAAAACATTGCAGCCGGAATAAGATAGACAAATGCTGGCATGGTCTGCATCAGATCAAGTACCGGACGAATAACGGATGCGACCGTGTCGTTGCGCGCCATGGCAATGCCAAGCGGAATACCAATGACCACCGCGATAATCGTTGAGGCCAGCACGAGCGACAGGCTTTCCATGGTGCCAATCCACAGCCCCATATGAATGATGAGTGCAAGTGCCAACACCGTGAAAACTGCAAATTTCCAGCCAACGCGCCACAACGCGAGCAGAGCGAGAATAGCAATACCGGCATAGGGTGGAATTGCCAGAAGTGCGTTTTGAATACCGTCGGTTACAAAGCCGATGGTGGCCGCGATCATATTGAGCGCGGGCGTAAAATGATCGAGGATATAATTGACGATTGTATCCGCCCATCCGCCGATACTGAAATTCAAATCCATGGTTTACCGTCCATTTCAGATCGAGTTACCTATGGCCGGGCAAATGCCCGAAAACCTGAGATCGTGTGGGGCGCAATTCAACCCGTGCGGCCCAGCGTCTCAAGCAATGCCGATTTACTGATAGCGCCGAGATAGCGATTGTGCCGATCGGTGACAGGCACCGGCCACGGGCTTTCAGCCACGCGCATCAAAAGCCCTGAAAGCGGCGCGTCCGCTGGTATCGCTACAGCAGCGTCCGGATGTTCACCATCAGCCTTGACACCGCCATTGAGAAGCGCATCGCGTGTGACCACACCGCGATAAATGCGATCCGCATCAAGAAGCACGCCATATGACTTGCCGCTTGCATCCAGCTTTTCCAATGCCGAAGACAATTGTGCAGGATCGAAGACAATCAATTCGTCTTCACGCGCCACATCGGCAGCTTTGAACACCCGCGAAACATCAACGTTGCGGAAAAATGAACGCACATAATCATTGGCAGGCGCCGAAACGATTTCGTTTGGCGTTCCGACCTGGACGACCTTACCATGTTGCATGATGCAAATACGGTCGCCAATACGCATGGCTTCATCAATATCATGGCTGACGAAAATGATCGTGCGGCTGTTTTCAGCCTGAAGACGCTTCAATTCATCCTGCATTTCCGTACGAATAAGCGGATCTAGCGCGGAGAAAGCTTCGTCCATCAATAGAATTGTCGGCTCACTCGCCAAAGCACGGGCCAGACCAACACGCTGCTTCATGCCACCTGAAAGCTGATCCGGCATCGAATGCGCGTAAGGCTCAAGACCGACCGCTGCCAGCGCTTTCAATGCATTTTCATGCCGTTCGGCCTCGCCCATTCCCGCAACTTCAAGTCCGAATGAAGCGTTGTTTAATACGGTTCGATTGGGAAGCAGGGCAAAAGACTGAAAAACCATGCTCATGTCGCGTCGACGAAGATCAATCAGCTCGCGCTTCGACATTTTGACAATGTCACGGCCATCAACTTCAATGGAACCGTCTGTGGGTTCGATAAGCCGGTTTAGCAGGCGTAACAGCGTCGATTTACCTGAACCTGAAAGGCCCATGATGACGAATACTTCGCCTTCTTTAATATCGAAACTCGCGTTGTCTACGCCGATTGTAGCACCATGATCACTGTGTATCTGGGCTTTTGATTTACCTGCGCGCAATTCCTGCATTGCGCGCTCCGGATCGTCGCCGAAGACTTTAAACACGCCATTCAAGCTTATCTTTGTCTTAGCAGGCGACTTCATACTATCTTCCTTGTATAAAATACCATGCATTATGTTTAACCCCGCTGTGCTGGCGGGTTTAATCTCCTTATTAACATCATTATTTGCTCATTCATGCGCGAATTTGACATGCGCAACTTGCAGGCAGTGAGCAGCCCACAATGAATGATTAGCGTTTGGTGTGTTCTATTTATATAGGCCATTTCCAGACATGTCCACCCACCGTCACGGATTCATCTTTGCGCACCCCGTCCCCTTGTTCGTTTTTGATGGGGTACGCTACGAAATATGAGGGCTAGCAGACCTATCCGGTGACCGGAGTTAATCTGCCAGCCTCACAATCATAGTAATGCTGTGAAAGGGTTGCGCAGGAGCGAACTGCGACAAATATGCTATTGGCTGCGACATCGTGTAATTTAGTATTCGCAGACTATAATTCCACAAAATTACAGTAAATTTGTATGATTATACTTTTATCTTACGCAATATCATCCGGCAGAAAAAAGGGCGCAAATCAGTCGATATGCGCCCCAAAAATTGCCTTGCTGTGCGAAGGTTAATTTATCGATTAACCATATATCCAACGAAGCCCGTTATGCGCCATCGGCCTCTATCTCGCCGGCAGAAATAAAGTGTCTGCCAGTCGAGCACATCATGGCTTCCGTCCTGTTTTGCGATGGCTCCATCGAATTTTTTTCGTGCAATTGCGACGTCGCCGGTGATGTCAATCACGCTGAGTCGCGTTGCGCGAAATATGCCTTCCGCAAGAGATTCGGCATATTCGGTCGCTGCACTGTGAGCCGCCTGACGCAGCCATTCATCACGATAGGCCGTGAGTGTCGGAAAAGCGGCATCCCATTTGTCTGGATTTTCTTCACCGTGTGCGTGAATACCAAGAAAGCGCGTTTCATCGAAATCATCGGCCACCAGCTCCCAATTCTGGGAGACAAAGGCCTCAATATCGCGACCGACCAGCATCTCCCAGATCTGCGCGCGGTCATTGTCACCAGTAAATGGATTGGTCCTGTTCGTCATTTCAGCTTACCGCGTGCTGCCACCGGCAGAATATCAATGACATCATCGCCTGAAATCAGATGCACTTCGTCGAAGAGATTGGAAACAACACAGACATGATCAGGGATGACGCGCACCTTGTCACCAACTTTCAAACCGGCAATATCACCCTTCACCGTTCCATGCTCTTCGCTCAGGCCCGTCACGCGCGCATCGGGTCGCCCTGCCAGTTCGCCAAAATCGGCAAGGCCCAAAGTATCGCTGGACAGCGCCTTAGAACCTGCATCAATGATCGCACGATCCGCCGTTGGATGGCTGACAATCGTTGAAAGTACGCTCAATGCACAATCATCCGGCGTTGCAGCACCTTTTGCGACCTGAAAGCGGTCAAAGTAAATATACGTGCCCGGACGATATTCGGTGATCACGCTTTCTCTGGGTGAATACCACATATCCGGCGTGCCACCGCTCGAAATCGTCTCGCATTCAAGACCATTTGCAGCCAGGAGATTACGCACTTCAAAAAGCCACTGCTCAGCCTCAGCGGCTTTGCCTGTTGCCGGATAGGTCATGAGACCGCCGAACTTAAGCCCCTTGCTCTCATGGATCCGGCGCGCCAGTTCCAATGCCTCCTGAGCCGTTTGCACGCCACAGCGCCCCATGCCTGTATCGCATTCAATCAGGACTTTTAGAGGACGCCCTGCATTGGTAAAACGTTCAGCCAAGCCTTCGAGGCTGGTGAAATTATCAACCGTCACGGAAATCGTGATACGCTGATGAAGGGCATAAAGCCGATCAAGCTTGTCCTTGCCTAAAATATTATAGGGCAGAAAAATATCGACAATGCCTGCATCAGCCATCACTTCTGCTTCGCCGAGCTTCTGGCAGGTAATGCCCACTGCACCAGCCTCAATCTGGCGGCGTGCAAAAAAAGGCAATTTATGCGTTTTGATATGCGGGCGCAGCTTTACCCCGATCTTATCGGCATGAGCCTGTGCCTTGATTATATTTGCCTGCACACGATTTACATCAATCAGGATGGCAGGTGTATCAATCTCACCAATTGTTTTAGGCCTTGTCATTCATTCTGTCTCCCGGCAGTCAGTCTCCCAGTGGTAAACTCGGATCATCCACTTTGAGCATATTCAGGCTCTGCTTGATGCGTCTGAGACGTTCAAGCACTTCAGTACCGCGCATCTCCGCAGTGGCTGTCGCAATCATGTCCACAATTGCCAACAAAGCAAAGCGCGAAGACGTCGGCTTATAAAGATTACCATCTTCATTCACGAGGAACGGAATAACCGTGTTAACGGTTCCTGCAAGATCGGAACCCGGTGCCGTGATTGCCACAGTTTCAGCACCATATTGCTTTGCCACCTCTGCCGCCTCAATCACCGAACGCGCATAGCCAGAAACGGAAAAGGCAATCACCATTGTTTTGGATTCAGCAATTGCCGCATACATGCGTTGCAACTGCCCATCAATCTGCGCCACCACCGGAATGCCAAGCCGAAAAAGCCGGTTCTGCATTTCCGTTGCCATCATTGAGGAAATTCCACCTGAACCGATACACAAAACAGAACCCGAAACGGCAATCCGCCCGGCAATATTCATAATCACCGACATGTCGAGATTGTCACTGGCGCGCTGAATGGCAGAAATGGCGCCATCTGTAATCGCAAGCGCAATGCGCGCCTCACGCACATCCCGCGAAGGCGCTTCTGCCGACAAATATTGTCCGCCAATCGCCAATGCCTGTGCGAGAAAAAATTTAAAATCGCGAACCCCGTCACAACCCAATGCTCTGCAAAACCGTGTAACCGTTGGCTCGCTGACGCCGGCGCGCTGGGCAATTTCGGAAATCGCAGCCTTGGAGATATAATCCGGCTCGGCAAGCACCAGGGCTGCCATTCTCCGCTCAGACTTTGACCCATCCTGCGCCACCGCGTGAAGCTGTGAGAGGATGTCGGCGATCTTGCTCATACTGGCTTAAAGCGGCAAGCCGCTTTCCTTATCAAACAGATGAATATGTTGCGGACTTGCCGTTACAGGGACTCGCTCTCCGGGTGCAAGGTGAATTCGCTCGCGAAAAACAGCGCGCACAGCTTCGCCGGCAATTTTCCCGTAAACGTGAGTTTCAGGTCCGGTTGGTTCCACCACTTCAATGGTGAGCGTCAGCCCCTCACCGTCTTTTGCAATAATAAAATTTTCCGGCCGCACGCCCAATTCAGCACTTCGTCCCGACACAGACTTAACGGCGACATTGATCTCTTCGCCCGCCGTGGTTCGGAATTTCTCACCCTCAATTAACGCACCCGGAATAAAGCTCATGGATGGGGACCCCATAAAACCTGCAACGAACTTATTTGCGGGTCGGTCATAAAGGTCGAGCGGTGCACCAATCTGTTGAATCTTTCCCTGATTCATCACGACAATCCGGTCGGCCATTGTCATGGCTTCGATCTGGTCATGGGTTACATAAATCACTGTTGATTTAAGCCTTTGATGCAAGGCTTTAATTTCTGTGCGCATCTGCACGCGCAACTGCGCATCCAGATTGGATAATGGCTCATCGAACAAAAATACCGATGGCTCGCGCACAATAGCGCGCCCCATGGCCACGCGCTGGCGCTGGCCGCCGGAAAGCTGGCGTGGATAGCGGTCGAGATAGGAATGGAGATTGAGTATGCCTGCGGCCTTATCGACCTTGGCCGCCGTTGTCGCCCTATCCTCGCCACGAATGCGCGGACCAAAGCCAATGTTCTCCCGCGCGGTCATATGCGGAAACAGCGCATAGGATTGAAACACCATTGCGATGTCGCGCTTTTGCGGCGGATAATCATTGGCGCGTTCACCACCAATGATAAGATCTCCCCCGGTGATCGGCTCCAATCCCGCAACCATTCGCAAAAGTGTGGACTTTCCGCATCCTGACGGTCCGACGAGAACAAGAAATTCACCGTCCTCTATATCCAGATCAATGCGGTGGAGCACATCAAGCTGGCCAAAAGTCTTCGTAACCCCGCGCAAGGAAACGTTTTTCATCACTCAGCTCCCACTTAAAATATCGTCAATAAAAGGCCTGCACCCGGCCATCAGCCCGGCATCGACCGGCAATACCGTGCCGGTTATCCCAGAGGCGCGACTTGATGCTAAAAATGCCACCGCCTCGGCCACCTCGGCCACGTCGACGATACGCCCCAAAGGATAAAGCCGCCGCAATTTGTCTAGAACTGCCGGGTCTTTTGCAATGCGATGATCCCATGCAGCCGTGCGGATTGATCCGGGGCAAACCGTATTGGCGCGCAAGCCATAGGCACCATATTCAACCGCAAGCGCCCGCACAAAAGCATTGATACCCGCCTTGGCTGCGGCATAGGCCGGATTGCCAAAATGCATGAGTGAATTGATCGATGAGATGAAGACGAAGCTGCCGCTTCCGCGCTTGGCCATTGATCGCGCCAACGCAGTCGAAAACACTGCCACACTGGTCAGATTGACGTCAATTTCCGTGGAGATCCGCCCCTCGTCGAGCGCTTCGAATGTATCGGCGCGCGTCCATCCTGCATTGTTGATAACAATGTCGGGCACACCGCTTGTCGCGATAATGTGTTGGGCAGCCGTTTCCAAAGTTTCAGGCGCACCCAGATCAAACGCATGGCGCGCAGAAAATAAGTCGCCTTGCATTGCGTCAAGCGTCAAATCGCAGCCGACAATGCGCGCACCACGCGCCGCAAATAACTGCACGAGTGCTATACCGACACCACCGCCAGCACCGGTTATCAAAACGGATTTTCCGGCAAAATCGCCTGAATTTTCCACTTCATTCCCCTTTTATATAGCGCTTTTTGCGCCTTTGATTGGGACCAGACTAAAATTCAAAATGTAAGTTTGCAACAAAACTTTTTACTTGAAAGCCGCTCATTTGCCGATAATGTAAGAAAATAACAAAAATTTAGCAGAAATTGCCTTGGGCAGTCGCAAAAAGGGGAACGAAAACATGATGATAGCAAAATGGAAGTCCGGCTTTCTGGCTGGTTTAAGCATTCTGGCAATGAGCGCGTTTGCGCAGGCTGGCGAAGTGCGTATGACGGTCGCAGAATACAGCTCCAAAACCGGGCCATATTTCGAAGAAGTCAAAAAGGCCTTTGAAGCCGAGAACCCCGGCATCACACTCAATTTCGAAGTGGTGCCATGGGATGTTTTGCTGCAAAAGCTCACCACCGATATTTCTGCGGGCACCAATGCCGATTTGTCCATTATTGGCACACGCTGGTTGATCGATTTCGTTCAACAGGGAATTGCAGAGCCACTTGATGGTTATATGGATGATGCGTTCAAAGATCGCTTCATCGAAACATTCCTGTCGCCTTCGGTTCTGGAAGGCAAAACATACGGCCTGCCGATCGCAGCATCGGCACGCGCCATGTATTACAACAAGGACTTGCTTGAAAAAGCAGGCGTTGCCAATCCTCCGACAAACTGGGATGAAGTCCAAGCCGCTGCCGAGAAAATCAAGGCGCTTGGCGGTGAGAACTATGGTTTTGGCCTTCAGGGCAAGGAAATCGAGACCGACGTCTATTATTACTATGCCATGTGGTCACAAGGGGCTGAAATCCTCAATAAGGACGGCACATCTGGCCTGAGTTCGCCGGGCGCACTTGCCGCCGCCAAGCTTTACAAATCCATGATCGATAACGGACAGACACAGCCCGGCGTCACGTCTTATGCGCGTGAAGATGTTCAGAACCTCTTCAAGCAGGGCAAAGTCGGCATGATGATCACTGCGCCGTTCCTGTCCAATCAAATCAAGGAAGAAGCACCGGACCTGAAATATGGTGTCGCGGCGATCCCTGCTGGCCCGACTGGTGCGCGCGGAACATATGGTGTGACCGATTCCGTGATTATGTTCCAGAATTCCAAAAACAAGGAAGAAGCATGGAAGGTGCTCGACTTCCTGTTCCAGAAAGACTGGCGTGCCAAGTTTACACAGGGCGAAGGTTTTCTTCCGGTGAACAAGGAAGAAGCGAAGATGGATTATTATGTCAATAATGCCGATCTTGCGGCCTTCACAGCACTGCTCCCCGATGCACGTTTTGCACCGGTCATTCCGGGTTGGGAAGAAATTGCGGATATCACGTCCAATGCCATGCAGAGCATCTATCTCGGCAAGGGTGAGCCGGAGGCCGTCCTGAAAGATGCTGCCGCTAAGGCCGATGCAATCCTGAAGAAATAAGCTCCAGTCATCCCGGCAGTGCAAGGACGTGCTGCCGGGGCATTTTTTTCAACCGACACATGGGGTTTATGGCTGATGCAAAATCGCACACTGCCCTATTTCCTGATCTTGCCAAGCCTGCTTCTGGCTGCGGTGGTGATTTTCTGGCCGGTCGTTAATCTCATTGAAATTGCGACCCATGATGTGAACCGCTTTGGGCAATTGCGCGATTTTAACGGCGGGGCCAATTTTTCAGCACTCTTCACGTCCCCCGACTTCATCAATGCCCTTTGGCGCACAGGTTTCTGGACCATAGCCGTTGTCGGTGGGGCTCTATTGGTTTCCATTCCGGTTGCGATCATTCTCAATATGGATTTTTACGGGCGCTCCGTGGCGCGTGTTATCGTCATGCTGCCATGGGCCGTTTCGCTCACCATGACGGCTATCGTTTGGCGCTGGGCGCTGAATGGCGAAAGTGGAATGCTCAATTCTGCACTGCGCAATCTGGGGCTGATTGACAGCAATATTCAATGGCTGGCGAGCGCCGTAACCGCCTTTCCCATGCAAATACTGGTCGGCATTCTGGTGACTGTGCCTTTCACCACGACCATCTTTCTCGGTGGTCTTTCATCCATTCCTGATGATCTTTACGAAGCCTCATCTCTTGAAGGTGCCAGCCCATGGCAGCAGTTTCGCGAGATCACTTTTCCGCTGCTCAAACCCTTTATCAATATCGCGATTGTGCTCAACACAATCTATGTTTTCAACTCTTTTCCGATCATCTGGGTCATGACGCAAGGTGGTCCAGCAAATTCGACCGATATTCTGGTAACGCATCTCTATAAGCTGGCCTTCCGCCTCGGAAAACTCGGTGAAGCCTCGGCTGTATCGCTCATCATGCTGGCAATCCTGTTGGTATTCACTGCCATATACATTCGCCTTGCCATGCGGAAGGAAACAGCATGAACAAACCCAAGCTGAAACGTACACTCCTCGCATGGCTGGCTCTTTCACCGCTCGTTGTTCTGACGCTGTTTCCTTTTGCTGTCATGTTTTTGACCGCCGTCAAACCACCGCAGGAAGTTCTCTCTCCGACATGGTGGCCGAGTGAATTTCATTGGCAGAATTTTTCGGAAATGTGGGTGCGCACGGGCTTCGGCACAGCGCTTCTCAATTCGCTCTACGTCTCTGTGATTGCCTCGGTTGGCGCCATTGTTTTCTCAATCCCCGCCGCTTATGCCATGTCGCGTTTTCGTTTTGCAGGTGACGGCGCGTTCCGGCAATTCCTGCTGATTTCACAGATGATTTCGCCCATCGTTCTGGTGCTTGGTCTGTTTCGCTTGCTGGCAGCCTATGGGCTGATTGAAAGTGTTACGGCGGTCGGTGCGGTTTATATGGCCTTCAACGTCGCATTTACGGTGTGGATGCTGCAAAGTTATTTCGATACCCTTCCCAAAGACCTTGAAGAAGCTTCCTGGATGGAAGGTGCGGGTCGCTTTAAAACATTGGTTAAAGTGTTCCTGCCGCTTTGCTTGCCGGCAATTGCGGTAACGACAATCTTCACTTTCATCAATGCTTGGAATGAGTTTGTTGTGGCACTGACAATGCTGCGCAGTCAGGCAACCTATACCTTGCCTATTCAGGTCTTCTCGCTGGTGGCTGGTCGCTACACCGTCGAGTGGCATTATGTGATGGCTGCCACTTTGGTTGCCACCCTGCCCGTTGCCGTGCTGTTTGTCTGGTTGCAGCGTTATCTCATCAAAGGATTGGCTTTGGGTGCAGTGAAATAACAAAGGGCGCGGAAATCTCCTCGCCCTTTTTCCATTTCTCTATCAATCAATGCGCCAGAAATGTCGAGATAAACGGCACATATGTGATCAGAGCCAACAGGATGAACAACGCCATATACATGCTGAAAGATTGGCGGGTGAAGTCTCCCACTCTGACCTTGGCGATATTACATACCATTAGCATAACCGTTCCAACCGGCGGTGTCAGTGTGCCGATTGACAGGTTCACAATAACGATAATGCCAAAATGAACCGGATCAATGCCAAGCGCCTTTACTGTCGGCATCAAGAGCGGCACCAGAACGATCATCAGCGCCGTGCCTTCAATGAGCGCGCCAAGGATCAACAGGATCACGTTAACAGCCAGCAGAAATGCATAGGGATTACTGGTGAATGTTGAGATCAGCTGCATCAGCGACTGACCTGCCTGCTCCAGCGAAAACACCCATGCAAGCGCGGATGACGCCATGATAACCAGCATGACCGAGGCCGTGGATTTGGCGGTTTCGATCAGAGAATCCACCACGTGTGACACGCGCATTTCGCGGTAGATCACAAAGCCGATGATCAGAACCAACGTAACAGCAACCGCCCCCGCTTCCGTCGGCGTGAAGATATTCATGCGAATACCGCCGATGATAGCAAAGAGAAGCAGAACCGCAGGCCATGCTGATGCAAGCGTCGAAGCGACCTCAGCGCCGCTCATAGGCCGGTCGCGGCTTGGCTTATAACCGCGCTTCACAGAGGTCACATAAGCCGCAATCATCAGTATGATCGCTCCCAGAATGCCCGGAATAATACCAGCCATGAACATCTTGCCGATGGATACGTCAGCAATCAGACCATAGATGATCAAAGCAATACCCGGAGGAATAATCGGGGTGATCAACGAACCAGCAGCCGTCACACCGCATGAAAACGCCTTGTCATAGCCACGCTTGACCATTTCCGGCACCATCATGCGGGTTAACATGGCGCTGTCTGCAAGATTGGACGCGCTGACACCGCCCATCAAGGTTGAAACCATGATGTTTGTCAGCGCCATGCCGCCACGCATACGGCCGACCAGAATATCTGCAACTTTGATCAAACGCTCGGCGATACCCGTGTGCGACATAACGGTGCCAAGCATAATGAAGAACGGGATCGCCAGCAGCGACGTGTTCTGTGCCGGGCTGATGAAACGCTGAACTGCGATGGCAATCGGCATCTGATTGAAGAACAGAAAATAGGTAAAGACCGCAATCAGAATAGCCACGTAAAGACGCATATTCAGCGCGATCAGCGCCAGCATGATGAGAACGATGGTGGTCAGGTTCATGCCTTGCCTCCCGCAAACGCGGCGCGCAAGGATTTGAAAGCGCCAGTAAACATATAAAGAGCGATGAGGACAAAGCCGACAGGCACCGCGATATCAATCCAGTAATAGGAAATGCGCAGCACGTCAGTCACCTTGAACTGAGCGGCAACCGACAGCTTGTATCCGGCGTAGGACACATAGAGCAAAAACAGGCCAGAAAAGATTGAGATGATTGAATTCATCACAACCCGGAACTTTTCAGGCAAAATATCGACAAGCATCGGAATGGCAAGATGCTGGTTGTCCCGTTCTGCGGCAACGCTGCCCAGCATGATGATCCAGATCATCAGCAAGCCAGAAATTTCTTCTGTCCATTGCAGCGGCTGATGCAGCCAATAGCGCATCACCACCGCCACATTAAATAATGCAAGCAATATGAACAGCGGGGCTGCTGCAAGCCAGTCGATCAGTTTTTCAAAGTATTTCATCGGATTAAATTCCATGCAGATGCCGTGCCGGAGCAAAACTGCGGCACGGCAATATCCGAATTGAGATGGATCAGTTCTTCAGCTCTTGTTTGATCTTTTCATAAAGACCCGGCGACCATTCAGGAAACTGCGTATAGACCGTTTCAGCAAGCGCCTTGAAAGGAGCGCGATCGACTTCGATAACCTCGACGCCTGCCTCCTTCATCTTTTCGATCATCTCATTGTCTTTTTCGATTGTCAGCTTCTGGCTGTAGAGACCGGCATCATATGCGGACTCATGGATCATCTTGAGCTGCTCTTCAGGCAGCGTTGAGAAGAAGGCTTCACCACCGACAATCAGAGCCACGTTGGTCAGATAACCGACTTTGCTGAGATACTTGGCTTCTTCCTGGAACTTCTGGCCATAGAGAACCGAAATCGGATTTTCGACGCCATCAATCACACCCTGCGCGAGCGCCGGGAAGGTTTCCCCCAGTGGCATTGGGGTCGGTGTTGCACCCATGGCTTCAAACGTCTTGATCTGCATGACGTTGTTCGGCACACGAATCTTCATACCCTTGAGGTCCTCAGGTGTACGGATCGGCTTCTTGGAAATGATCTGACGAATGCCATAAAGATAATTCGGCATCACAATGTGAATGCCTTTTTTCTTCAGTTCTTCGCTCTTTCCCTTGAACCATTCGCCGTCATAAACTTTGAAAAGCTCTGCCGGATCATCGCTCAGGAACGGGCCATAAAGCACGCCGAGATCCGGGTCATATTCTGCCAGAAAGCCAACATCGGAGATCGTCACAACATTGAGGCCCATCATGGCCTGCTCGGTTACATCCTTCTTGGAGCCGAGCTGCGAGCTTGGGTAAAGTTCCAGCGTGATTTCGCCATTGCTGCGCTTGGCAAGGTCGTCTTTCCAGTAATGCATCACCTCATCAAAAGGCTCGCCGGGATTGTTTTCATAGGCAACTTTGATCGAAACATTGGCAGCATATGCCACCATGCTTCCGGCCAGCAACATGCCAGCCGCGATTGCGCCGGTAACAAACTTCTTCATGGGTATCCTCCCGTTAGGGTCCTTAACTTATGGCCAATAGGCCGGGTTCCTCCGCACCATCTCCATGCCGTTCCTTCCCTGGCATGGAGATGCGCTTCGATTTCAGCAGCGTTCGATGATGATCTTCAAAACGTTGCGGTCGCCATCCCAATAAGGCAGCGCCTGTTCCGCGTCTTCAAAAGGAAACACTTTCGAGATCAGCAGGTCTGCATCATTTCCGAGCTTTTCGAGATGCGCGATGACAGCTTCAAAATCGGTGAGCGTCGCATTGCGCGAGCCCATGATGTCGAGTTCTTTGAGATTGAAGAACTGGGTCTGATAGGTCACGGGTGACTTGGAATAACCGACATAAACAACACGACCCGCAAAGCCTGCAAGGTCAACCGCCTGCGTGAAAGTGATCGGCAGTCCGACCGCTTCAAAAGCGATATCCACGCCATCGTCATTGGTGAGTTCCTGCACGGAAGCCACCACGCCTTCACCACCCGGCAGTGCGTGCGTTGCGCCAAACTTCAATGCCAGTTCACGCTTTTCAGCACTCGGATCAATGGCGATAACCTTGGCACCACGCGCAACCGCACCAATCAGCACGCCCATGCCGATCATACCACAGCCAAGCACGGCAACGGTATCGCCAGCCTGAACACGTCCGCGTTCGACTGCATGGAAACCAACGGAAAGCGGCTCGACCAGTGCAAGATGGCGAGGTGCGAGGCTCTCATTCAGGATCAGCTTTTCGGCTGGCAACACAATCTGTTCTGCCAGTCCACCATTCTGCTGCACGCCAAGCGTCTTGTTATAGCGGCAGGCATTCAAGCGGCCTTTGCGGCAGGACGAACAGGTTCCGCAATTGGTGTAAGGCAACACAATAACGCGTCTGCCCTTGGCATAGGCCGCACTCACGCCCTCACCCGCCTCAATGATCTCGCCGCCGATTTCATGGCCTGGAATGCGCGGCAATTCCACCAGTGGGTTAAGCCCCTTAAACGTATTCAAATCGCTGCCGCAAAGCCCCACATGCTTCACGCTCACCCGGACATGACCGGGCAAGAGTGGCGCTTCGGGAATTTCGGCAAAACGCGTTATGTTCTCGCTCTCGATACGCAGAGCTTTGACCATCAGAATATTCCTGTCATTTATTGCATGAGGCAGATCAAGTTACGGCGCCAACCTGCCAAGGTACAAATTCGTTATCGCCATAGTCGTAGATTTCACTCAGAGTCTGCTCACCGGAAGCCACCGCGATAATGTGTTCGAAAATGCGCGTGCCGGACTCTTCAATGGTTTCATCACCTGTGACGATGCCACCGCAATTGATGTCCATATCTTCCTTCATGTGCTCATACATTTCGGAATTGGTCGCGATTTTGATGCAAGGCGCTGGTTTGAATCCCGAAACAGATCCGCGTCCTGTGGTAAAGCAGATGACATTGCAGCCACCCGCAACCTGTCCGGTCACGGCAACCGGGTCATAGCCCGGCGTATCCATAAAGGTGAAACCCTGCTCCGTGACTGTTTCAGCAAACTCATAGACAGCCTTGAGAGGCATGGAGCCGCCCTTGGCGACAGCACCGAGCGATTTTTCAAGAATGGTGGTCAAACCACCGAGCTTATTTCCATGCGATGGATTGTTGTTCAGCTCGTCGCCGTTGCGTGCCGTATAATCGCGCCACCAATCGATGCGCTGGAGCAGTTTTTCCGCAACCGCAGGCGTGACTGCGCGGCGCGTTAAAAGATGTTCGGCACCATAGATTTCCGGCGTTTCCGAAAGAACGGTCGTGCCGCCATTGCGCACAATCAGATCGGATGCATAGCCCAGCGCCGGATTTGCAGAAATGCCGGAATAGCCGTCAGAACCACCGCATTCGAGCGCCACTTTCAACTTCGACAAAGGCTGCGGCGTGCGCTTGGCAGAGTTCACCAGCGGCAGCATTTCCTTGATCTCGGCAATTGCATGATCAATCGTCTTGCGCGTACCGCCGTGTTGCTGAATCGTCATGGTACGAAGGCGCGTGCCTTCTTCCATGCGATAATGTTCCATGATTGGCGCGATCTGGTTGGTTTCGCAACCAAGGCCAATCAGCAGAATACCGCCGAAATTGGGATGTTTAGCATAGCCCTGAATGGTCCGGGTCAGCAGACGATAGCCTTCCGACTTGGTGTTGAGTGCACACCCGCTGCCATGCGTGAGCGCCACCACACCATCAACGTTGTCGAACCCATCCAACCCGCCCATGCGGTTGAAATAATCTGCAATGTAGCGAGACACGGTCGCAGAGCAGTTTACCGAAGAAATGACGCCGATATAGTTGCGTGTACCGACACCACCAAAGCCGCGATCATAGCCCATGAAGTGGCGACGCTCTGCTTCCGGCAACATGCCGCGTTCTTCAATATCGACCGAAAACTGGTGCTCGTGCTCGGAAGGAAGCATTGCAAGATTGTGCAGATGCACATGCTCGCCCACCGCAATGTCCTTGGTTGCAACGCCAATCACCTGGCCATATTTATGCACTTCCTTGCCGGCCGTGATGTCGCGCAAAGCCACCTTGTGACCGCGCCCGATCAGATCGCGTGCGATGATACCCGCAAGCCCGATCGGGTCGCCTGCGCGCACCGGAATACGCGCCACCGCCACATCATCGGACGGATGTAAAAGGATTACCGGCGTCACAGCCGGGATAACCTTATCATTCATTGTTCTGACCTCACTCCCAAAACCGCCACAGCGACGAATATGAACCCCATTATCGGGGCTCGTTTTCCATCCATCTCTGCTTTGATGTATCCAGATGCGTGCGCATCGCTGCCTGCGCCAAAAGCGGATCCCTCGCCTCCAGTGCAGCATAAATCTTCTCATGCTCCGCCAAAGCATAGGCCCATGTTTCGGCGTTTTCATATCGGGTGCGCATGTGCGCGGTCAGCGGACTATGCCGCTCGTCAAACAGATCGCGCACGATGCGGGTCACAATCGAATTGCCCGATTGCTCTGCAATAATGAGATGAAACTGGCGATCGAGTTCAATCGGCTTACGTTCAGCCTCAATCTGCAAACGCATCGCATCAAGATTACCGCGCAAGCGTTCGAGCGCTTCCATGTTGATCTGGCTGCAAGCCATAACGACAGCACTGCCTTCAATCAGCGAACGCGCCTGCATGATTTCAAGCGGGCTTTCACCAATCGAACCGCCCTGCGCCGGATGTCGCGTCTCTTCAGACGCAACATAAATGCCCGAGCCCATACGGATTTCGACATTGCCAGCAATTTCAAGCGCGATCAGTGCCTCACGCAAAGAGGGGCGCGAAACACCCAACTGCTGCGCAAGTTCGCGCTCAGCGGGAAGTCTGCTTCCGCTTGGAAAATGTCCTTCGCGGATCAGCAGCCTGACCCGGTCGGCAATCTGTTGGTAAAGCCTCCGCGGTTCCACGGAGCCGATATGCTCGCTCATGCTCTCTCCCAAATTGGCCTTACCATATTTTGAAGTTCTTAAAAGTGCAAGATACCCTATTATGCTGTAATCATTGAATATTGACCGGTTTGTCAGTTTTGTCGCACCGGGATTTAGACGGCTTTTAAAGAGTGGCTTGACCAATTTTGGCCATTGGCATAGCTATTTCAAAACATTTTTTGAGGAGGAACTCATGACCGACCAGCCAACGATTCTACAATTTGGCACCAGCCGCTTTCTGCTCGGGCATGCGGATTTTTTCATCTCGGAAGCTCTGGCAAAGGGCAATGCCATCGGCACAATCGCCATTGTTCAGACAACCTCCAACCCTGAAAGCACACGCCGTATTAGCGCACTCAACAGTGGCGAAGGCTATCCGGTCATCATTCGAGGCTTACGAGACGGCAAGCCAGTTGATGAAAAACATCAGGCAAAGAGCGTGAGCGCCGCCTATTCCGCTCACACCGACTGGCAGGCAATACGCGCCCTCGCCACGCAGGCTCAGGTGATCCTGTCCAATACGGGTGACAAGGGTTTTGAGCTTGATGAGTCTGATGATGTTTCCCTGCTAAGCGAAGTCGGTCGCCTACCAAAAAGCTTCCCCGCCAAGCTGCTTGTGCTGCTGCATCACCGCTGGCAGGTTAATCCAGATGCGCCACTGTCTATTTTCCCGTGCGAGCTGATCTCGCGCAATGGCGACAAGCTGCGCTCGATTGTACTTGATCTTGCAGAAAACTGGAGCCTGCCGAAAGCATTCACGCAATGGGTCGAGAGCAACTGCGTTTTTGCCAACAGCCTCGTTGACCGTATCGTTTCTGAGCCAATCGATCCGGTCGGTGCTATTGCCGAGCCCTATGCGATCTGGGCCATTGAACAGACAGACGGACTCACGCTTCCCTGCACGCATCCCGATATCGTCGTGACGGACAATCTTGCGCTTTATGAACGTCTCAAGCTTTATCTGCTCAATCTCGGCCACACTTTCATTGCCGAGCAATGGCTGAATGGTAATCGCCCTAAAG
This sequence comes from Brucella sp. TWI559, assembly GCF_039674265.1. Classification (NCBI taxonomy): domain Bacteria; kingdom Pseudomonadati; phylum Pseudomonadota; class Alphaproteobacteria; order Hyphomicrobiales; family Brucellaceae; genus Brucella; species Brucella sp. TWI559. The sequence goes on along the minus strand of NZ_JBDJNE010000002.1, from coordinate 260,576 downwards.
ATGAGATCGTATTGGAAGCCATGCAGGATGAAACAATCCGACGTGAGCTTGAAGCCCTTTGGCGCGAAGAAGTTCTGCCGGTTTTTGCGGCTGATGGCTTGGGCGAACAGGCGGAAGCCTATGTTATCAGCGTTCGCGAGCGTTTTCTGAACCCGTTCCTCAAACACCGCATCGCAGACATTGCATCCAACCATGCGGAAAAGAAGCAGCGCCGCTTTGTACCAGTTATTGCACGCGCGAAGGAACTCGACCTTCATCTGGACCAGCAACGTTTGAAAGCCGCTGTCCGTTAAACACTTTTACAGCGCCCCATATAAAAAGCGGCGACCTTCAAAAATTTAAGGCCGCCGCGCATTATACCTAAAATAATTTATTTTAAAAAATCATTGGTAACATGCTTGTTCAAAGTGCTGCCCCCGCAGAGACAAGAATGTCGGTTATATATACTTCATTCAAAGTGAACCATCATCGAGCGATGAATTCTACGACAGTTCTTGCATCCAGTTGCCGAAAGAGTACCACACTCAAAATATGATCATGCCAGCCTTTCGGGGCTCGCTCACTCGGAACCAAGAGAGCTTAACTGAATGTTATGAGTGACCATATAAACAAACTGTCAACGAAATGGAAACAGATTGTCAACCATCCGGCTCACTTTGCTGTGATAAACTTACACAAAAGTCACATGTTTACATAGACTTACTGATATATCTCATATTTGAATTAGCTATTACTTATATTAACCCCTTATTTATCAGCATCAACCACTGCAAATATCTCTTCAAAACGCGGTTTGGCGCGCGCCGGGAATTTAACCTCGCGATAGGCCTTCGGAAGCTCTGCTTCACCAACCTTGATCAGCATGACCATTCCCATGCCGTAATGCGGTGAGCACTTGATACCGTAGAACCCGGCCTGATCGAATGTCACTTCGATTTCTTCATTAATCTTGCCTTTAAAACCGGGATTGCCTTCCGGCACCATACCGTCGATGGTCGCTGCATTATGGCTCTTTTGGGTCGCGATAAATTTCACCTTGTCGCCGGGAGCAAGCTTCAGGAAGTCCGGCTCAAAGACCATTGATCCCTTCTCTCCTCTGTTCAGCATTTTGACCTCAAAAGTTTCAGCCAGTGCCGGAGATACGGAAAAAGCCATCAAAGCTGCGGCGAAGAAGAAACGTTTTTTCATTGTCATACCAATCCCATTCATGCGGAGTGCTTGAGTTCTAGAGCCGGATGGTGCGGTACGCGGTAGCGAATATGACAGCCATCGACACCATGATATTCAACATCAACGTCAACGCCGAAAACTTTACGGATACATTCAGCGCGCAGCACATCACGCGGTGTGCCAAGTGCCACCAACCGACCTTTATCCATCACGGCGATGCGATCACAAAACATCGCCGCATGATTAAGGTCATGGAGTGCAGCCACCACTGTCAGGTTCTGGCGGCGAACAAGGTCGAGAAGTCCGATCTGATGACCAATATCAAGATGATTGGTCGGCTCGTCCAAAAGCAGAATCTGCGGTTCCTGTGCAAGCGCGCGTGCGATGTGAATGCGCTGACGTTCTCCGCCTGAAAGCGTATGCCAGCAACGGTCGGCCAAATGCACCATATCAACATTGGCCAATGCACGATTAACAATCGCATCATCCTGCGCCGACCATGGCGAAAGCGCTCCAAGATAAGGCGTTCGTCCCAATTCCACCGCCTGCCGGGCCGTAATACGATCCGTTGTACCCGCCTGTTGCTCAACCAAAGCCAGTATACGAGCAATTTCACGACGTTTAAGCTGTTGAATCGGCGTGTCGTTAAGCTTGACTTCACCTGAACGACTGCGACGAACACCTGAAAGAAGCGATAAAAGGCTTGTTTTTCCCGAACCGTTCGGCCCAATTATTCCAAGAAATTCACCTTCGTTTACTGTGAGCGATACCGCACGAAGGATTTCAACATGCCCCACCGACCAGCAGACATTATGTGTCGAAAGCATCATGACTGTGCCCTCCTCTGCCCAAGCAGGAATGCAAATGCCGGTGCGCCGAACAAAGCTGTTATGACCCCAATCGGCAAAACCTGACCGGGGATGATGATGCGAGACAGAACATCTGCGATAATCATGAAAATCGCTCCAATCAGAGCCGCTGCGGGCAACAGACGTCCATGTCGAACACCCACCACCATGCGTGCTGCATGTGGAATGACCAGACCTATAAAGCCAATGGAGCCGACGATGGAAACCATCACCGCCGTCATCATGGCGCTGACACCAATCAAAACGGCGTAGACGCGGCGCACAGGAATTCCAAGCGATGCCGCTGATTCCGTTCCAAAAGTGAAGGCGTCGAGCGCACGTGCATGCCAAAGACAAATCGCAAGCCCGATCATACAGGCAGGCAGCGCAAGGGCCACGTCAGGCCAGCGCACCCCGGACAAATTGCCCAAAAGCCAGAACATGATGCCACGCGCCTGCTCCGCATTTGCAGCTTTGGTGACAATAAAAGATGTTAACGCGTTGAAAAGCTGTGAACCTGCAATGCCTGCCAGGATGATGGCGCTGTTGCCATGGCCCGCCCGCAAAGCCAGTAGGGAAACAAGCACAAACGCAATGATTGCACCGATAAATGCCCCCAACGACAGCGAAAGCATACCTGCACCAATGCCAAGAATTGCCACAGCAACCGCGCCGGTCGAAGCACCAGCTGAAATGCCCAGAATATAGGGATCAGCCAATGAATTGCGCAGGAGCGACTGCAAGACCACGCCAGACATCGCCAGCGCTGCACCACAACAGGCCGCCACAACCGCGCGGCTCAGCCGATAACTCCACACGATGCCTTCATCAATCGGCTCAAGCGGATAACCGGCATTCCAGACGCGATTAGCAATGGTTTTCGCCACCACATCGAGAGGTATCGGTGTTTCGCCAATGGCTGCGCCCAGCCACAAGGCAAAAAGTAACAAAACAAGTGCCAAGGTTGCAAACAGCACCCTGCCGCTCGTCCCTTTTGACTTTAATAATTGCCCCGTGGCTGCGCGCATTGTCATTTATTCAGACCCGAGGCGGCAATTGCATCAGCCAGTGTTTCGATGCCTTCGATGGTGCGAATGGTCGGGTTCATGGCCTGCGCATCCATATCAAAAACATGGTCTTCCTTAACGGCGGGCATGAGGCTTGCAACCGGATCAGTCTTCAAAAACTCCCGCTTGACTGCAACATCATCGGCAGGAAAACGACGACGATCCATCGTTCCAGCAACAATCATCGTCGGATTGGCTTTGGCGATTGTTTCCCAGCCGACTGTCGGCCATTCCTCTTCGCTATCAATGATATTATCGATGCCGAGCGTTTTCAGAATGTAGGCCGGAGCACCATTTTTGCCCGCGACATAGGGATCAATATCAAGTTCGGCACTGGAGAACCACACCACAGCAGAGAGCTTGCCTTCGACAGAGCTAACCTTCTTGCGAGCCGCTTCTTCGCGCGCTTTCAGATCAGCGACAACCTGTGCACCACGATCCTGCACGTTGAAAATCTGCGCGAGTTCTTCAACTTCCTGATAGATAAGATCCATCGTGAAAACGGTGTGACGTACGCCATCACCGCCGCCAGAATTATCCTTGCCTACACAATCGGCTGGCGCGGTGTAAACCGGAATTCCCAGTTCTTCAAACTGTTCAGGCTTTGCAACAATGCCCTCAGGACCCACATGCCACTGAAACTGCGCAGCCACCATATCCGGCTTTTCAGCAAGCACGCTTTCAAAGCTCGGATCGTTATCCGCAAGACGTTTCACCTTGGCATTGGCTTCTTCATAGCCTTTGAGAACCGGCCCGATCCAAACGGCGGTGCCGACCATCTTGTCGCCAAGGCCGAGCAGATACATGATTTCGGCGCTGCTTTGCCCCACGGCAACCGCACGTTCAGGTGCGTGTTTAAAGGTTACATCGCGGCCACAATTCTTGAGCGTTAGCGGGTAAGTGGTATCGGCAGCGAAAGCATTGCTCGCAAAGCTCGTTACGAAAAGGGCGGCAGCAGCCAAGAGTGCGCCCAAAGGCGCCTGATCTGAAAGTTTCATTTTTATCCCCGAAAGAAATGTGAGAAATGGCCGCGTCAAACGGCGGAACCGGTCCGGCGCCTGAAGTGAACGGACATATCCGAGGATATGAATGACAATAGGAAACAACGTCTTGCGACGCGAAAAGCTGTCATAACCAACTCCTGCTCCGGGCATCCCCGCCCGTGACAATGGACTACGTTAGACGGCAGGTCTCCTGGCTCGCGAATATAGGCCGTTCATCTGCCTTCCCGAGCCATTGTGGGCTTAGTGGCATAACGCCTTGACAGCGTCACGAGGATGAACAGCATCCGCTTACAGTTGCGGGGGCAGCCACGGTCTCGGTCCCTTTTGGGTCGTCCTCACCGTGTTCCCTATTAATCCCCTTCGCTCTCGGTCGGGGAACCGTCGTAACTCTATTACGTCCCGATACCAGCCGCGTCAAGCGAGCTGGCTGGCTTTATAGTTAAAGCATGTCCGGGAAAAGTGAGAACCGCCTTTTCGAGAACGGCATTCATAAAAACGAGAAGATAGAGCGAGCGTTCTGGGTACGATTAAGCGCAAGACACTCCAGGCTGCGTGGACAATTATATCTTGGTTCGTGGTATGGATGAAAATCTGTGATGTCATACGCTGATAGGGCGGCCCTACTGGCAGCGCGGATAAACATCCATATTGATCGGAATCAATGATACTTCATTTCCCTGTTGCCAAAGTGCCTTCATAAAAGGAGAAAATCATGTCCAACACTCCACATACACTGGGTGAAGAATTTCCTGACAAGCTCAGCGCCATCCATGCTTTAAAAAGTGCAGACCCAAAATTTGCGCGCATTCTTGAAGAATACGACTCAGTCAACGACCGTATTCATCGCGCCGAAACCAGAATTTCGCCGGTCAGCGAAGAAGAGGAAACAAATCTACGCAAACATCGCCTCAACTTAAAGGACGCAATCTTGCGCGCCTTAGAGAACAGTTGAGCACGTTTCAAAAAATATAAACTTGGCGTTGCCACTACGAGCCCACATACTTTCAATGCAATTTTTGTGCTCTCTGAAAATTGCATTGGAAATTATCAAGATAACTTTCAAGCTCAAAACACGGTTTATTCGGCAACACTTTTTCATGGCTCATCGAGCAATCACTAAGCCGTCCTCAAAAGACGGCAGATATCTGCTCGGATCATTCTGCTGATGCTGGCGGCTTAGTTTGCGTTGCAGCAGGAGAAACGGAACGCTCACTGTTGGAGGGCACTTCAGGCGCAATGACGCTGCCAAATATTTCAACGAGCACCCAGACTACCGCAGCCGCAGCAAGACTGATCAGCAAAATGATAAGAACCGGCTTCCCCTCCCGGCCCTGCCTTGCTTCATCCGGGTTTAGCTGTTTCACGGATCAAACCTCCTCCTGCCTCGAAACCTATACAATAGGCCAATGATCAATGGAGGATTTGGTTCCAAACAGAAACGTTACACTCAAAATAGTGCGTAAAGACCCAGAATTAATGTGATTTTAGATTAGATGGTACGGACGGGTCGCTTCACCGCTATCTATAAAGCCCATATTTTACGGGCTTTCAGCATCTTTCTTGATAACTATGTGGCGCATAATGTGGCGCGTTATGTGGATATATTTTCCGACTTGTTTCATACCTACAATAAATTGGAACTCTACAAGGAGCGCTATCAGATTGAATGCTTCTTCAACAGAATCAAAAATTTCAGCAGGATCGCACCGCGATGCGAGAAAACGCTCTCCGCTTTCATGGGAATCGTCCATCTTGCTTGCGATTTGATATTGCTCAAATGAATGCAGGCAGAGCTCACTATGCCTTTTGAAGAATTGCTAATAAACAACACCTCAATTCCGTCAAAGCAGATTTCAAAGTCAAACAACTTGGAAATGCCGCATAAACACTATCAAAAACCTCACGACATATCCAACGCAGTTAACCTGCCGCCCTCTTAAGGATGCGCTCAAATTCGTTGTATACCGCACCTGCCAGCTCATCTGTTGGCTTCTCGCCTTGCAGTGTAAGAGTCGGAGCCGTTTGCTGGCCAAGCCAGCGTTCATGTTGAGCGAGATTCCGCCCGGCAAAGTCGGGGTCATCATAACCTGATGCCCATTCCCGAAATGCTAAATGCGCTTCGTGCATGTCGCCACCGGGGCGAATGCGATCACCGTGGCGCGCCGCCTCTCGTTGGTCGAGACGTTGCAGTCTGATGGCGGAAGGTGTGTAAAGAAAGACAATCAGATCGACGTCACGGATCAGGGCTTCTCCCCAGCCGATGAAGGAGCCGGTCAATATCCACCCGTCAGCTGTACTTTGCCGTTCGGCGATCAGGCGCACCCGCTCCTCAAATGGGCGTTTCACGCTGAACGGCGGATCGGTCGGCATCCAGTAGAAATCATCAACGTCAACTTGCGGTGTTTCGTACAATTTTGACAACGCCGAACCGAGCGTAGAGACACCAGAACAGGAAGCGCCTGTTATGTATATTTTCGGCCTACCGTACATTCGGGTCGATTCCCTCGTGACATCCTACGTTGATATTCTTGCTGCTTGCTCTGCTCAACTCGCCTTGCCTCCTGAAAGGTAGTCTTGATTCGTGCTTCAGCTGATTTGGAAACCATTTTATCAACATAGACTGGCAAAATTTAAATGGAAAAGGCCCCATCGATGGGGACGGTTTTATCATTTCTTATCTTGCGCCAAGACGGCAAGCACCTGATCAAGGCGCTTATTTGTCTCTTTCAAGCCTTCGCGCGTTTCGTCACGCATTTCCTTCATACCTTCGCGCAACTGCCGCACGTGATCGTCTAAATCAACTCGCTTGACATACTCATCACGTACTCGATTTACGCGATCATGCAATTGATCATCGCCGACCTTGATGGACGACGAAAGGGAACGAAACGCCGTCAGCAGCGCCCCGCCGAAAAAAAGGCAGAGAGTGATCGCTGTTCCGATCAGCCATTTAATGTCTTCACCCATTAAAAATGCATCCTCATTTCTTATCATGCTTTGCGCATTCATCTTTCGACCAGACGCCACCGGCGCAGCCTCGAACGATTGTGCGGTCTATCTTTCGCTGATCCGCGTCAGTTGCGCCACGTGCGCCGAGCAAATCAGTTCCAAGCACGCGACGGACGCCGCTCACATTTGCCGGTCCTGAATGTCCACACCCCGCCAGCGTCAATGCACTGATCATAAAAGAGAGCAGCACCAAAGGCTTTCTCAGTCGCTTCATTGTTCTGCCTTTCGATTTTGATTTCGACACTGGATCGACCGTCACGCGTGCCAGCCAAATACCCAGCAGCCAGACACAAAAATGCCGCCAAAACAGCGGCGGCGGTCATCTTCAACCAGTTCGGGATTAAGGCCCAGACTGCACTCATATCGCATCTACCAGCTTTTCAAGCTTGGCCTTAATCTGTGGCATAGAATAGATCGCCCAGACTGCAAGAGCGGCCACGACAACCACTGAGATAAGCTGTGCTCTCCAGTCGAGCAGGCCAACGGCGGGGAGTGCTGCGGCAGTCAACCAAGTCCAGAAGCGGGTTGTTTTCGCGACTGGCTTTTCAACAACCGGTTCCGGCAGAACATCGTCCGTCTTGGCCTTGATCTCCTGATCAACGCCATAGCCTTCTGCAAGCAATGCCTTGTCATACTCACGCGCATAACCTGCAATCAGTTCGGCCTTGTCAGTTCCGTTGACGATCCGTCGTGCGCCTTTGAAGTCGGATTTTTGCAGAGTGATGTAATCGGAAAGCTTCTTGCCAGTGAACCAACCTTCGACCATGCCAGCAATGATAATGGGTGCCGCATATTCAGGCTTGAGCAGTAATTCAGGCTTTGACACGAAATCCATGCCCAGAATCTTACCAGCCTTTTCGTAATTCACCTTCCAAGTGATTTGAACGTAGCCGCGACCGATATAAGGCCAGTATTTCTTTGAACGCAGATACTTGTCGCCGCCCATCTCATTGATTGGCTTCATCGTATGGGCCGTCTCATGGTACGCAGTGCCCAACACATACGCCATTTGATTGCGCAATAGCCCGCGTTCTCGACCAGCCTCAATCAAGAGGCGGGTATCGCCAAGGTGCATATTCATTGTGTTTTCCTATTCTTATGAGATTATGGTTGGGTGTGATTTTGTCCCCAAACTCAAGAATGCGCAGCCCCGGCACGACCTGCAAGTCTGGGTATTTTTATACAATAAAAAACCGCCTCAAAGGCGGCTTGTCATATGGCATGTTTCTTCGGACTGGTTAGCGCAGGTCAATCAAAGGGGCAGATTATGTTTTGGGTGAACGGCTTTTGTATCGGCCATTGTAATCGGTGTCGTTTCGGTCGGATTTATTTGGATGTTAAAATCTCAATTTTTATACGGTTGACGCTGACTTAAGAGGAATTTCGAGACTAATTCCTTGATTTTCCGACATTTCCTACATATGGGCTGCGTTTCAAATGTTGCAGCGATTTCATTGCTTACCGATGTATCAAACGGCCTTCTCTTCTTTCTCAGCCGCTCGAAGGTCCCGGAAGTACTCCGCCAACACCTTGTCCGAGCTCCGATCGACAAAGTTGTATAACGGCTTGCCGTGAGTATCCATGACGAGGATTGAGATGTACTCGATAACCAATCCCGTCAGAAAGATCGATACCCCACTGAAGAACATGATTGTAATCATCAATGACGCCCAACCCGTTACTGGAATGATCGAAGGGTCAATCAGTTTGGCGACAATCACCACCAAGGAGAAAAGAAACGCAAGGCAAACAGCCAAGCCACCGATAGCGCTACCAATGCGCAAAGCCTTAACTTGCGTGGAGAACAAGAGGCGACGCGCATGACTGAACAAGCTCTTTAGGCTGTAGCCACTCTTTCCGGTCTCGATATACCGGTCGTCTTTTAGAAGCATCGTGACGTTCGAAACGCGCTGTGTGAACCAAGAAAGAATCATGTCGAAATAGGTGCTGTGCCCGCAAGCTTGAGACGCATCACGGGCTATGCATCCACGAATAAGCCTGAAGCTATTGAACACTGTAATATTTCGATTTCCACTCAGCTTGACCATCAGTAACTTGAATGTTTTCGATGTCCAGTCTCGCATAAAGCTCTGGTGAACGGCCTCTTCTGGATTCGCATAAACGACATCGCAGCCTAGCTTTACTGCCTTAGCCAACAAGCCCTCTATTTCTTCTGGCGGGTGCTGTAAATCTTCATCCATCGTCACGACCCAGTCTCCTGAGCTTTTCATAATCCCGGCCACAGTAGCAGCATGCTGCCCATAATTCCGCGACAGATGGCATGGCTTTACCCAATCGTATTCCAACCCAAGATCATCAATGATTGCCCCGGATCCATCTCTCGCCCCATCATCTACAAAGATCAATTCAGTCACCTGAAATGGTGCGGACGCATTAATAATTCTAGAACGAACAACCGAGACACGCTGGCAAAGCTGGCGCAGATAACGTTCCCCGGAATAAACTGGCACAACAATTGAAACAGAAATCATAGCAAGCCTCGAAATTCACTTGATACGTGGCTTAACAACTGTCAGAAGCGGCATCAAACGAAATCTGACGGAAACGAGATGAATGTGATAATTCAGTTCGGACGGTTTGGGCTTGTCGGCCTGCTAAACACGTTCATTACACTTCTAATTATTTCTGTTATGACTTGGTTTGGCGCCTCACCATTCGTTGCCAACGCCATTGGTTATGCCGTAGGTCTCGTGAACAGCTACTTCGGAAATATAAAATGGACATTCAAGTCCAATGCCAACTTGACAAGATCTGTCCGCTTTCTGGTCTCTTTCGGTATCTGTTATGCCTTAAACGTTTTCATCCTGCATCTAACATTGCCTCTGTCAAAATACCAAGTATTAGTACCTCAGCTGTTAGCAATGGCTTCGTACACAATGCTTTTTTTCATTCTTTCGCGGTATTGGGTGTTTAGAAATGAAGACTGAAAATCTGCCGTTAAAATCTGATGCTCATTTCAGTTCGATGAACACAACGCTGATTATTCTAAGTGCATCAGCGCTGATTTTGTTTCTCAATCTATACGTTGGTCAATTAACAAACCCATTCATATCTCATGACGATTTTGATTGGCTGATATCTCCATCCTTCGGGCAAGGCTTTGAAACGCCGTGGTCAAAGGCGTCTACCGAAGGTAGGTGGCTGAACTACCCTTGGTCATTGCTCACCATGGGGTTGAGCATTAAAGGTGCAGTTTATCTGTTTGTATCACTATCTATTGCATCTTCTCTTGCCATATCCCAAATATATGCTAAGCGAGTTGCTCTATTGGCAGCTTTAGTTTTCTACGTTTCCCCAGCTTCAGCTAGCCTCTCGACATGGCCTGTCACCCAGTCATCAAGCATTATAATACTTATTTTATTTTCCTTAGCTATATACTATATAAAAAGCGCACTTACTAGGAATCTTGTTGTTTTTGCCTCTGTCGTAAGCTGTCTTTTAACGTATCCCGCCTACGCACCCCTTATTTTTGTTATATATCTATCGTTTAAAAAACTGTCATCTATTGATTTTATCAAAACAATTTCATTATACATATTCTCATATGCTGCCGGGATTGTTATAATTTTCAGTCTAAATTACGTTTTCCATAAGAATTTCGGTATAACGGTGTCCGGTTGGAGGCACCCGACACCGTTATTCCCTAACGGAGACTTCCTATTTAATCTCCATAGATATGCTCAATTCTGGGTGGATTTGCTGCCGTTGTGGCCTCTAGCTATCGTTTCCGCCCTTTCTTACGCACTCTGCCTTCTTTCAAAAACAAAGCCTCGCGAGTGTATCAATATATTGTTTGGCTCTGTTCTCATTGTTGGCATGGAGGCCTCTTCTTCCATTATAGCGGGGCTTGATTTACCTTCTAGAACATCTCTATGGGTTTGGGCTGCCCTTGTGGCACCTATACTATTTCTCGCTTATAATAACAGAATGCGAACAGTTGGAATGGTGTTTGCGCTAGTTCCCCTTTTTATGGGAGTAACGGCATGGATAAACCATTACTCGCATTATTCGAGATTGTTCCCATACGCAGAGTTTATTGGACAAACTATATCTATAGCGGCCTCTGAAAACCAAGGTAAATATGACGGGATTATTCTCTTTGGCGACCTTAAGAAAAACAGGGAAACAGAGTGGTTTCATAGCAATCGGCACCTGCGGAATTTTCTCTATAAACAGTTTGAGCTTGAAACCAGATCGTGCGCCCCAGAGGAATGCGATGCAATTGAGGATAATCTGTCGTCATTGAAGATTATTCCACCTGTGCTAATCATCGATAAGAAACTTATCTTCGTGATTAATCCTGAAAGAGGTGAGACATACTAGCTTTCAATTATGGATGGCACTCCTCCATATCTACGTTCTATCTATATATAAGTTAAATGTAGACATTGACCGTGAGGGAAGTGTGAACTTGGTTGCAAAACGTAAGCCATATTGGCCTCATTGTTATTAGTTGACGTGCCACCTTTCTCTAGAAAGGTTCGTGCAAATGTATTCGAGGACTGGGACCTTTTTTATTTTAAAATAAACGGCTCAACGCAAGGCGCGGCAAACTCTAATGATAAACGGTTCAGTTTTAAGTGCGTAGAGCATTGGCGTGATTAGTAGTCTCATGTTAAGCGAATAAATAGTAATCGAACTACAAAATAGGAAAAAATGATGGCCACAACGAATGTTCAGTCCGTACCTTTCAAAAATGAATGGTGTACTTCTGAAAATTTTGGTGCGGGTGGAGCATCTCGGAGGCTAGTCGACATAACACGGGAATACTCTGATCAAACCGTTATATGGCAGGGTATGGTGTATCATAACGCCAGAATAATAGCTGAAAGAACCAACGCGCAGCGTGTCGTTGACATTGGTGCTGGCGCCGGCCAGAAGCTAATTACCTTTTTTAATGACATCGATATCGAGCTTTTCCAGGTTGATTGGACAGACAATCGGGAAAAGCAGTCAGATGTTAAAATGCCAGAATTTGTTAAAGCGAATTTTGAAGACGTACTAGATCTTGAAAATCTCTGTAAGAGATTCTCAGATAACACACCAACAACGTTTATTTTATCTGATGTAATCGAGCATTTAGAAGATCCACGGATGATACTAAGAGTTCTCCGTTCACTTTTAAAATGTCATCCCAATAATCGACTTGTACTCTCTACCCCAGATAGAGATCGCATCGACGGTAAGTTGTCATCCTCTCTTCCAGATAATCCTACGCATGTGCGTCAATGGACGGCCGTAGAGTTGGAGCGATCTTTAAAGTCTGGTTGCTTCGTTGTTGAAGACATAAAATATGTTCCAGAGAACCAATTTGATGAGCTAGATCGAACGATTTTGGTCGAACTTTCCTGCAGCGAAAAGGCTCATAGAAAAATCTTGGAGGAAATGTCCCTACCGGCTCCAAGTGACCATTTAGTCGTTACAACAGAACATTCTCAAGCGCTATATACAGGAGGAATTGGAACTTACTATAAAGTCTCAGAACAGATTACCGGACTGCCTCGTCTTATATTGTTTGTCGGTGGTCATGGGCTTCCCTCAGATTGGTCTCAATTTTGTGCAAAAAATAGGTGGATGCACGTCTCATTAATGTGCGGAAATTCTACTGCAACGCTCCATGAGGCGAGCCATTATCGACACGATGAAATTTTAGAAGCCACCTTAGCAGCGATTTTTCTTTACGATCAAATCAAGCTAATCGAATATCAGGATTTTTCTGGCATAGGAGCAGTTATTGCCCAAGCCAAACGTGCACGTCTAATTCCTGAGAGCGTATGCATATTAGCTTATGCACATGGTAGTCACCTTTATCTTGATAATGCCGCGCAGAACATCAATCGCTACCGCGAACTGGAGATAGATGTACGCGAGAGGATCAGCATGGAACTTGCTGACGTAGTAGCGTTTCCTTCAAAATTCCTGCGTGATCTGTACATCGAAACTGGACAACTCGACATATCTAATCACAGACTTCAGCCCTACCCAATCTATATTTCGGAATCTCCAATAATAGATACACAATACTCTAAAATTGACACTATAGTATTTTATGGAAAGCATACGAAACAAAAAGGGTACTTTGATTTTTGCGATGCTGTTGTCAATTTGCTCAGCGATAGAACAAAACCATGCACGCACCAAATTAGAGAAATAGTAATTTTAGGGTCGACATCACCTGATCCACGCTTGTTTGATTTTCCTGAAGTGAAGATTTCTTATGGCGTATTTCCTCATAGTGAAGTTCTCAAAATCCTTGATGATTTATCCAAGCGCTCACTAGTTGTCTTACCCTACAAAGGGGACAATCATCCATTGTCTCTATTTGAAGTCGTGTCTTCTGGCAGTCAATTATTAGCTTATCGAGCAGGAGGTATACCTGAGCAGATCCCCAACGAATTGCATGACAGGACTCTATGCAACCCAAATAGCGCAGACCTCGCTAAGGGGATCGAAAAAGCGATCAGTCTTTCGTTTTGGGACCGTTGTTGCTTAATACGTGACATCAAGGAACTTACGTCAGAGATGTATAAAATACATTCAGACAATTATATGAGTTTTATAGATGAGCTAAAAAATAGTTCTGTAAGGCCGTATGCAACGGAATCTGGCGAAATAACCGTCATAATGCCGAACTACAATGGAGAAAAATTGTTCCTTGCAGATGCTTTTTTCGGTCTTGGAAACTCATTCAGAAGGCCGGATCACATTCTAGTAATTGACGACTGCTCTTCCGAGCCAAATTACAACACCCTCTTAGAGACTATAAAACAAGCTGATAAACTTTCTATTCGGGTAATTCGAAACTCGGAAAATTTAGGATTAGCGCAAACTCGGAATGTTGGTTTAAATGATTGCACTACGGAGTATGTATGTGCGCATGACAATGACAATATTTTACTCAATCGCTTCTTACAGCTGGCATGTAGGGTGATGGACTTAGATCCGACAATTGATGCTGTTACATGCTGGACACGCGCCTTTCATGATGGAGACGATTGGCAATCCGCACAAACCACTACGATTGATTATTCGTTTAGACCTATTGGACCAGATATAGGTATGGGTATGACTAATAACGTATTTGGCGATGCGATGGCAGTCTATAGAACTTCCACACTAAAAGAGTTTGGCGGGTGGGATGGAACCTCAAAAGCTATGTGGGAAGATTGGCAACTATTCCTGAAGCTAGCAGCGAATGGAAAGAAAATTTTAGTTATACCAAAAGAACTTATCCTTTATCGTGTCAGAAAAAACTCAATGCTCAGAACTTACCCTGAGTTCGATGCCTGGATGCGAATTTCTAAATCAATACCATCTGTACCAGACAACAATCGCTTTGGATTAATGCGAGCACTCATCCAGCCAAACTGGAGACAACTCCAGGCGGAGAATGATCGATTGTCCTCAGAAGTCCACCGGATGAGTTTGATTGAGAATAGTTGGAGTTGGCGAATAGTAAGACGCTTTCCGGGCGTTCTTTCTAAATTCCCAAGAATTCGCGCCACCCTCAAATACATCGGTAGAAGTGTTGCAAAATTTATCAGAAAATAATTTAACCATAAAGCCGGGTTTTGCTAGAACCCGGCTATCTTCTCCCAAAAGCCAGCTAATCTCTACCGACTATTTGCATAATTCCTTCTTCTAGCTCCACCTCTGGCTGCCAGTTTAGTTCAGTTCTCGCCAAAGAAACATCAAGAATACTTTTGCTAACATCGATTTGCCGCGGTGGTAGATAATTCTTTATAACTTTTTGGTTCATTGCCTCCTCCACCGAATATATTACATCCATTATACTCCTCCCTTTACCAATACCCACATTAAATATTTTGCTACCTCCTGAATATTCGAGAACTGCCGACATGGCCCGAACAGCATCCGAAATATAAATGAAATCCCTTTGAATCTCCCCATCTCCGTAAATGTTTAGTGGAGATCCGGTTTTTATTGAGTTAATTACCGCAGCGACTAACCCAACGCCTTTATTTATTGATTGAAATAAACCGTATGGATTTGATAGCCGAATTATATTGTAATTTAAATTTTTTGAACCAGCGTAAATACGAAAATAATTCTCAATCAGAAGCTTATGTGCACCATAAGCATTTATTGGTAAAGTGGGATCACTTTCCCTAGAAGCTATCATTCCATTATTGCCATAAACAGTACCGCCTGAACTTAAAAATACTATCTTTTTAATTGAGTTGACTGAACACGCCTCAAGCAATGACAATGTAGGAATAATAGTTCTGTGAATGTCCCCCACGATGTCAGCATTGATGCTAGGTGGGTTCGTCCCATGTATCAGATGAAATACGTAATCGTATCCAATGACAGCATTTTGCACGCTCATTGCTTCAGAGAAGTCACCCCGAATATATTCAATTCTGCTATCAATTTGCGTAGGTAGCGATCTGCTAAACACACTAACTTCATACCCATCTTGCAAGAGCTGTTTACATAAATGGGTGCCTATGAATCCAGAGCCTCCAAACACCAAAACGCGTGCTTTTCTTGACATATAAATCTCCTGTTTAAAACTGACCTAGATGATAGACGTGCACCTGTCAAACCGCATATTGACACTCGGATAAATGCCATAACCATCTGAAAATAATGCCTTCTCATACTCACGTGCATAGTTTGCAAACATAACATCTTTATCTGTGCCGTTGACAATCTGACGAGCGGCTTTGAAGCCTGATTTTTGAAGCTAGATGTACCGATTAAGACCATGACACCCTTGCTTGTCGGGAGCAAACCAACCTTCAACCATGCCTACTATGATGATTGGGGCGGCACACTTTGGCTCAAGCAGAAATTTGGGATTACTTATACAAGTCGATGCCATGTGGTCGACTAGCTCTCGCATAATTGTAATCCCGCGTGATCGGCACAAAGCCCCACGCCGACATACGGATAATATTTTTTGGAATGAAGATAGTTTTCGCCGCCCGTTTTCTGGGTCGACTTTATAGTGTGGACGGTCTCATGGTAGGTGGTCGCCAGCATTTAAGCCAGCTGTTTACGCAATAGACTACGTTCTCGACGAGCCTCAACCAAGAGGAGGTTTTAGAAAAATTTCATATTCATTGTGTTACCTTTCGGTACAGAACTGTCTCAAAGGCAGGGCGGTAAATCAAGTTGCCGGAGTGGCTTAAGCCAATGGCCACCGGAATGGTGGCAACTCAGCCATAAATTTTTCAATGGTAGGCTGACCACGTTCGCCCTTTTGTACTTTATCCAGTTCTGAAAGTGCATAGAGCCAAACAGCATCACGCCAAGCAACAAAAGACTGAGCTTCAATTGACCATTGCTTAATTGTCGAGTTCACATAGCTCGCCAACGTTGAACCGTTGTCGTACTGCCGTTCTCTCGCCTTTGCATCAATCATCGTTTGAATTTCAATACGATAGATATCAACAGGATCAAGACCGGGGTGTGAGGTTTGTGGTTCATTCTTTTCGACTGGAACAGTTTTCATAGGAGGTTCAATGCCGAATGCCTGATAGTGCATTGGCATGCCCTTCTTGCCAACGCCGGACATATCTGGAACTTGCTTCGTAGCGCTCATTACGCGTCCTCCTTCTCAAACTCAGGGACAAACCGGCCTTCGCTGTCAGTGTTTGGATCAAGATCGGACAGTACAAAGGCATCATTGCGCCGACCTGTCACCGTCCATGCTATAGTCGCTGTGCTTTCTGCGTCTTCGCAGATGATGGTAAACTTGCCACTGTCGGCAGGTCCTTCAACCCACACACGTTCCGGCCCGTACTGGTTCTGCAATGAAGAAACCATAACGTCAGCATTCAGCGCCGCGAAGGTGCCGTCTGTCATGCCAAAAGCTGCGTCAATATCAACAGTCATTCGTCCGTCAACAAGATCGACCATGCCGCGATAAAGGTTGACGTACTCAGTGCTTTCGACGAACCCATGGCGCAGATTTTTATTATACGGGTCCAGCGGGTGATCAATCAGAAACGTACCAGACCCTTTCGATAGAGCGCCGTTTACACTTACGGTGCCGTTATTGCGTACTACCAATCTCTCTGCACCATTCGTGTAGAAATAATGAGAACCGCTAGAAATGTTGGTATAATAGCCTATAGCATCACCGTAACCCGTCCCTACAGCGACACCGAGTTCAAAAACTTGAATACCAGCAGTATTCTTCATGCGCAGTTTACCTTGAGCGCTGCCACCTGCTATAAAATTGTCAGCAGTAGAAACAGTGCCGTTAAAATTTGCCCCTGACAAATTAGCTTTCCCGTCAAGAGCCGCCTGCACGGGAGTGCTTACGGGCAGCGCGGATTTTTCCTGCAACGTCCCATCACCCTGCACGTATTGCGCGTTTGTGCCTGCGGTCAGCGCCAGCAACGCACGACCGAGCGTTCCAAGGTCGATCTGTTGAAGGTCTTTATTTTCATCCGTAACAAGCGCTTTGTTTGCTAAGAGCGCTATGGCTTTCAGCGCGCCTGTGTCATCGGTTTGGAGTAATTGCCGTGCGGAAAGCGTCAATGCCGCCAACTTTTCAAGGCTGCCATTCGGATCTTGGATGCCTAGATCGCCTTTATCGACAAGGCCGAGCGTTCCGGGCCCTGTGAAAATCGGCATTTTATCGTGCGCACCGAGTAGTCCTGCAAACGCTTGCAAGTTGCCACCCGACATTCGCGCTACAAGAGCCGCCAACATTCCGGTAAAACGAGAATTATCCGACTGAAACCGGATGCGCGTCGTAAATGTCGCCGACACAGGTGCATTTTGCGCGAGAACGCCACCACTTCCGTCAGCATTGATGCTTTCTATCGGAAGTACCAAGCCGCCCGGCGTAAGGATCGTATCACCCTCGCGAATGCCAGCGAGCAACAATTGCGCGTCTGTAGCAACGAAATTCCGGGATCCAGATGTGAGCGTGAGCGTACCAACAACCCAATCAGGGTAAAACTTATCGAAGTTATCAGCCATTGACCTTAGCCTTTCGCGCAGCACGCATCCCCTGTTTTAGCTTTGCATTATCATCCAATGCATCATTAAGCTGACGCTGAATATCCAGCGTATTATCTTGGATTTCTTTGATTTTCTGGCGGGAACTATCGTACATCTGCATCATCTGGTCTCGCTCCTGAGTGATGCGCTGCATTTCACTGCCATGGACGTTGGTTTGCTCTTCTGCCGCCGCCTCTAATTCTTTAATCCTGCGCAACAACAAAACCACGTTGTTGGCATTTTGCAGGCTTTGCGTCATGAGGAAATCATTCAAAGCTCGCGCTTCATTCGCCATTGCGACAGGATCAATATATGTGCGAGTGGGTTCCGCCGACTGTTCTGTCGTGGGTGTTGTCATGCCAATTTACCTTTGAGTTAGCGCTTCGCTACGCCGAGGATGTAGTAACGGACCCCTATTGGCCCATCGAAAGAATGATCGTAGTTCCAACTATTGCTACCCGTCCAACGCACGCCGGTCGCTTGGCTGGGTGACAAATGAACTTTCATGCTGTTCTCATAGAGAACGGAAACAACAGACTGATTAGAGATGCCGTAACCACCGGAGCCGTTGGGAATTTTGTAAAGTGCGGCATAAGACTGACGCAGCACATTCGGAAACACACCCACGACCTTTGGAAAAACCAGCATATCCGAACCATTAAAATTAATGGTTTTGGCAACTTGCCCGTACATTGCGTTCGCAGGGCTTTCATTAAACTGATCAGCCGAAATGAACGCCTCGGACAGGATTTGCATTGCCGGAAACCGTGTATCCAGAAGAATGTCATTGAATGCCGGGGTAGTATCACTCGATCCGGGCTTTTTTATCTGGATGTCGTTGAAGACACGCCGCATCACCTGATTTCCCCCAGATGATGGAGGCATCAGATCATTACAATAAACAAGATACCTGATATTAACGGCCACGTTCGCGCTTTCATTGAAAAACGTGACGCCACCCCGCTCCAACCGATATGTGATCAAAACATCCTGATTGGTATTGTGCAATTCCCTGTCAAATATCGGTAGGATGTAATCGCGGCCTGCAATTCCGGCAATAATATCAACAAACATACTCTCGGTTAAAGCCACACCGTATGGAGCCGGGACAAAATAACTGCCCCCCGCAGGAATATTCATGATTTCATCTGCCATAATGCAGAATGGTGGGTTGCGCGTGCTGTCAATGATGCGCTGGCGACCTGTCGATCCGTCAACGGTAAAGCCGGGCCGGGCGATGATAAGCCCCTTGCTGTCAAGCCGGACAACCTCCTGACCGCTGACAACAGGGGCAGACGGTTTTGGAATTGGCGTTTGATCAGCAGGCAGATCCCAAAATGTGTAGTAAATATCAGCGGCCTGCGTTTCCCATCCGGCATTGTCATATTCAGGTCGTAGAGAAAGGCTGGAAGTAACCCGCCCACTCCAGCCATCGTAACCGTAAGATGAGGGAATAATATTGGTGCGCGCCACGGCAGCCGGCGGAGAACTCTGAAAGCTGTCAAATGGCCCATTTGTTTGAACGGTCATTCTCGCAATCAGGGAACGATATTGCATACCGATCTGATACTGATTGTTAATACTGAATGACGGACCAAGAAAACGCCCATCCGGCCTTTTTACTTTCGCCTCAAAAATAGGCGGAAAATCACCGGGGAACATTCTGTCAATCAGAAAGTGGGGAACAAAATATCCTACGCCCGCTGTTCCCTTGGCTATGATGAACTTCCTGGCATTGGTATTGCTGCTCCCATCTGCGATGTAGAAATCGAAATACCCACTTCGCGCAGGATATTTATCTGCATTGACGGATAAAACCCCCGGCTCTTTCATGTAGGAAATGTTTTGGTTTTCTGAATTGAACAGGAAGGCACCAAAGTTTGAGCTTGGCACCTCCCTAAAATCGTCGGTGTCATTGCGCATAACCTTCACGACCGGACCGGAGCCCGGCTTATGACCGATAGCCAGATAACTCATATGAATTTCCTCAAGCGGCTATCGTGAAGAGCCGTATATCTGCGAAGTCGCCGTAACCACGGAAACAAAGAGCACCATTGCGCGACTGCAAAACATCAAAATAAGCCGTGCCAACATTGACGACTGTGAGCGTCAGTTCGCCGTCTTTAAACACGAGGGGCCGACCTCGTGCACCGCTGCCAGTGATGTAAAACTCGTCGCCATCAACGATAACGCGGGATTTATCACCGTTGATCGATTCAAGAATAAGAGCGCCGGTTACCGGAGGCCCACCCATAGTCGTGGATACGCTCAGGATTGCACGAGACAAAGCCCCGCCGCTCGCCACCTCGGAATACACCCGGAAATAGCCATCAGCTGATATGCCGTTCATCTGTGCAGAGATGAGCGAAACGCTTTCCGATATGGCAGAGACTGCCGTTGCCGTTGCCTGCGACATTGTGGTGACATCAGCAATATTATTCTGCATTTGCGCAGTGATCTGCTCAATTGCCGTAACCTGCGCCTGCCGCTCATTCACTTCCGCAAGAACAAGCCGTCGATACTCTGCCCTGTCTTGCCCCATTGAGAGGAATACTTCCTCACGGAAGCCCTGCATTTGCATAGAATTGTCGGCAAGCCCCTCAGCGAGGATAGTCGAAACACGCGTTACCTCATCACGGGTGCGTCGGGCATTCTGCTGTTCTTGAACGAGAATATTGCGTAGCTCTTCATTGAAGCTGTCTACCCCGATTGGATAAAGATCGAGTGGGCCTAAGCGAATGTCACGCGTGCGCACCCGGATCCAGTCTGACCACTCAAACAAGCGATTGCCTGCAAAAGTGCCATACACCGCCCGAACGTCATAATCCGTATTTGGCA
Source organism: Brucella sp. TWI559 (assembly GCF_039674265.1). Taxonomy (NCBI): domain Bacteria; kingdom Pseudomonadati; phylum Pseudomonadota; class Alphaproteobacteria; order Hyphomicrobiales; family Brucellaceae; genus Brucella; species Brucella sp. TWI559. The sequence goes on along the minus strand of NZ_JBDJNE010000002.1, from coordinate 239,636 downwards.
GAAGTATGCCCGGCGCAATCTTGATGCTGCCACGTTCAACATCATCAGCCCGACCGGAATAAACAACGCCCAGATCAGCCGCCAGACGCACTTCAAAGCGAACAAAATCAATGTCCTCTTTCGTGCCATCCCAGCCAAGCAGGATTGCGCAGCGGCGATTGTTGCCGTGTGCATCCTGTGCCACATCAGGCGCAGCTGAAAAATCAACAATCGGCTGGGGCAGCGGACGCATCGGCCCAACAGCGCCATCAATCGGTGGTTTATAATCGGAAGCACTATCCCAGTCATAATCAGATGGATCGACTTCTGTCAGATCAACCATAATGTCGAGATTGGCCCGATCCGCAGCACCATCAACACGCATCAGTTTATTGACATAGCCGTTGCGCTTTGATGTCCAGGCGAAAACGACACCCGGAACGGCGTAAGCCCAAAACTTAGGCGGCAGCACGTGTGTATGCCGTCGCGCCCGCTGCCCTTCTTCCAATGCAGATTTTTGAAGGCGCTGCACCTGCTCAGGATAAGAAACAAACGACAGCTCAATCGATGCCATCAGGCGACGATTGCCGTGCCGCGCCTCAAGATCGGTGCGATAGAGTGGCGGTGCAGTCTTTATCACCCAGCCATCATCTGGCGACGGATAGGTTACAGAAATTCCGTTGATCGTATCCGCCAACCCGAAAAAAGGGGAGAATGACTGTTCATCGGTCGAAAGAATATCATCATCGGTAAAGTGGATCACTGGCGCATCAGGTGAACCGAGATACATATGATAGACGCCACCGATTTCTGAAATCCGGCCCTGACAGGTGGTATTAATAGCCTCAAGTGCTGCTGAGAGCGGTGCATCAATCGTAATCTCGCCGCCGGACCGATATTGTGGCTCAAAGCCAATAACCTGACGGCATTTATTAATCGCAGCAATCCAATTGGCGACTGGCAGTCTTGCCGCCGACATGCCTTGCACGCCGTAGAACCACTTGCCATCAAGATAAATGCCGCGCAGCATGTTGTAAGCCTGCACAGCAGGCAGATAATCACCATCGCCGCCCCATGTGCTGGGATCACTCAAACGCTGCGTTCCTACCCCGCCAACGCTGCTATCGCGTGATGGGTCATACATCGGATAGCCATCAACCTCGAATTTGAAGGATGGAATGCCCGAAAACATATTTTTGGAAACGCGCGCCGTAACGATCACATAAGCGACACCATGCCCGACGCGATTGGCGCCCCAGGCACGATTGCCGTTTGAGCAGGTTTTGACGAGAAAACTATCCGCTGCCGTCTGTGTCCCATCGTAAAACTTGACCCAGAGGTTATCGCCCTTTTTGCGGTATTCTTTGACCTGCCAGCCCCACGACATATCCGGGGTATTCAAATCAAGAGTTACCTTCTCATTGTTCACCCAAACATTGAGCAGACCTTTGACCGGCAAATCGGAGAGAGCGATCACCTGCGTGAGGTATGCATTCGGACTGTCGCCATCCTTGCCCCATGTATTTGCCCAAACAAGCGAACCGGCCGTTGCTGTTCTGCCAATGATGAAAGAGCGCGGAAGGTCACCGCCGCCCTGCAAGGTGCCGTTGATAGAGAACGTCGGGTCTTTGGGCTTTCCTGAAACCGCCTGCGCAAGCAGATTAACGCCAATACCAACAGCAGTTTTAAGCAGAAATGACCCGATAACGCCAAGGCCACCAATAAACGAACCGATAGCAGAGCCGATAGCCAGCAAGCCGGAAAAAATAGCCATGTTGTAACCTTGAGATTAAGCTCTCTCAGAGCGGCTTAAGAAAATGTGTTTCCGCAGCCTGGTAGCCGCGCCGCTCATAGATCCGGGACACATCATTGCTGGCGAGAGACGCCATACCGATTGCAGTACAGGATTGTTCACGCGCCCAAGCCTCATACGCATCAAGCATTAAAAGCGCAGAGCGACCGCGTGCGGATGGATCGATAAACCAGACTGTTTCTTTTGCGTATCTGCCAGCCCCAAAAGGATGCTCGAACCATGCAGCCAGAAGAATGCCTTGCGGCTCATCACCCAGCACAAGTGCAACCGCTTGCAGTGATGCGAGGTGCTGATCAAATAGGCTTGCTGCATAAGCCGCCTGAAATGGAAACGTGAAGCCAGCCGCACTATGGCTGGATCGCAGAAGCTGGACACATGCAGCACGATCTGAAGGCAGAGCCAAACGAACACCCATCAGAACAGCCCCAAAAACTTCTTTTTCTTCTTTTGTGTCGGTACTTTACCCTTTTCCGATCCCCACCAGATTTCCCATTCTGTGGCGGTATCGGCATCCTGATAAAAGCCATCTGTCGAGAGCCTTAGCCGTTGCGTTGCATCTGACCGGGTATCGGGATTAGAGCGGGTGAATTCCTGCGTGTGACTGACGCAGGTCATGATAACAGCACCGTCTTCGTTTTCGCTTGGCGTGCTGATCTGTATGCGATCGACGAAGCCGATAAAGCGGCATTCCGCAGGCGCTACCAGTTGGCGGGAATTTGGATCAAACAGGCCGCGATAGATTTCAACACGCGCTTGCTGACAGTCGTAATCGCGAACAATACGCTCAACTTCCTCATGCACCTGCGACATGCGGATATTGACTTCCTGCACGGACAGATTGGCAACAAGCGGAATGTCATCAATCGCAACCAGGCTGCCAGTGCCAAACCATTCACGGGTAACGGGCAAGCCGCTGTCGGGGTGCGTGATCGGTGCAGTAATATTTCCAACGTCAGACCACAGCCCCTCAGTCTCAGGCGCATTTGTCTGACGATTGCGCGCAACCAGCCAAAGGAAGTCACGCGCCACCAGCATACGGCCCAGCAAGGCCGCATGGTTTTCAGCCGATATGTTTCTCATGATTGCCCTATAAATCAGCGGCTTTCGATAGCCTGAAACGACACAGTGCCGCGCCCCGTTTGCAGCTCAGCTGTTGTCGAGATTGACCCCGGCACAATGGTCATGCGGCACGATGGTCGCACAATTGTCACCGAATTGCCGATGACGGTTTCCGGCCACAAATGCGGCCTGACTTCAATATCCAGGCCGTCGATATTGCCAATCTGATGCAAATTGCGCGGGCCAAGCTGTAGATAATCACCGATGCTTGGCGAATAGCCCGCAGGCCGATTACTCAATCGCAAAGTCTTGCAATCTTCACCAATGGTTCCAAGCGTCACATTGGATGCATCCCCTACACCTGACCCATTCGGGTGAGCGATAGGAAAACATCGACTGATCGGACGACCAAGAAATTCTTGCAGTCCGCCTTCGAGCAGTTTTAGACGTGCACGCCATGCATCCAGCTCATTAGGCAAGAGAGACTGAGAAACATACGACCCTTGCCACAGTGGTGAGCCAAGATCCTTAACGTAGGTTTTTCCGCCCGCCGTTCGGCTCTGCTCCTGCCGATAGAGCAAATCAAACTCTGTCGACCAACCCGGAAAGCTAGCGAGAATGTCATATGGATAAGTAATTGCCATATTAAGCCAGCTTTACGTTTTGGCATTGAGCCTTACGCACCGTCTCAATGACGGTCGCACGCATTTCGCGGTTGGTCTTTTCAAGTCCGGCTTGAAGACGTTCAACCGCTTTGGCGTCCGCACCTTTCGCATCTATCTGATAGACCGGTGCAAAATGTACGACTGGGGCGCTGTCCATAGATTGCGGGGACGATGGCAGATCTGAAATACGCAAGTTTACAGGAATTTTTCTGCCGTCAGGCAATGGAACAGCAGCTTCAGGACCAGCTTCTCCAAAGATCGCTGGCTTGTCGCTGATACCACCATTCGCATACAGGCCGATGCCGCCGTTCATGGCGATAGACTTCTGACCACCAAAGCCAAATAAGCCTGCAACCATGCCGCCAAGACCAATTCCGCTGCCACCACCAAATAGTCCGCTGAAGAAATCAGCATAAGCGCCTTTTCCTGTCAGAGCGGATTTCACAATTTCGATTGCGAGTTTCTTGAAAGCATCAGCGGCATCTTCGGTGCCGGCAATGACGTTACCGAGTGCGTCAACCGCGTCAGAACCAAGCTGATCAAGTCCGTCGATAAAATCCTGCTGCGCCTTGTTTGCCCGCTCCTGTGCCGCCTTCTGTGCATCAATGACGGTTATAAGTTCCGTGATGCGGTCTTTCTGCTCTTGTGTTGCGCCCGCACCAAGCTTGCGAAGCTCATTCGAAAGCTTTTGCTGTTCGGCAGTCAATCCAATGATGGAAAGCTCATGCTCCAACGATTGAATGAGTTCATCAGCAGCTTTCTTCTGACGATCTGTTTCAGAAATCGCCGCCCTACGTGCTCTGGTCGTTTTCTCAAGCGTTTCGATTGGTGTAAAAGTCGGCTTATCAGTAGGCGGTTGAAGAGGCTTTGCAGCCTCCTTTTTTGTAGCGATCAACTTTTCCAGCGCCGCAATTTCCGCTTCAACAACCGGAATACGCCCACCATCGCGACCACGCGCCACAAAGCCACGAACGCCACCCGCATCCATCGATTCACGCTCACGGCGCTTTTCTGCAAGCTGCTGTTCAAGCGTGGAAATGCTGCGATTTTCGATATTGTTAAAGAGATCGAGAATGTAACGAACTTCTGATGCAACACTGACTACAGCTTGTTTAAGGTTGTTGCTCACCGTTGTGACAACGGTATTAAACTCCTGATCGAGATCAGCTGCGCGTTTCACCAATTCATCTTCGATGACAACGCCTAAGTTATGAGCCTCTTGAATTGCCTGACGGATTCCATCTTCGCCCTGCGCAATCAGTTCCACGAAGCGCTCGCCCGCACTGCCGCCAAAAAGTTCATCCATGATGCGGATTTGCGCGGCTTTGTTGAGCTGCTTTACACGCCCTATAATTTCAACAAATAGCTCCGACGGCTCTTTCAGCCTTTTTGCAACGTCACTGGCATCAAAACCAAGACGATTAAAAGCCTCCGAGGCCGAGCCTTTGCCGGTCACTGCAAACTCATCTGCGCGCAGGCTGAGTTCTTTGAGACCGTCAATCATCGCATCAACATCGATGCGATTTTTCTCAGCCACATAACGCATTTCCTGAAACGCTTTAATGGAAACGCCAGCCCTCCTGGCTTCACGATCAATGGACGCAATATCGCTGATAACCTGCTGTGCGCCTGCGAGACTGATACCAACACCCAGTCCCGCAAGAGATGACTTCAAAAAATTGAAACTGCGATCCATACCGGCAGACAGATTGGCAAATTCACGTTTAGTGTCTTGAGCCGTATCTTTGGCATCTCCACGCACACGACGCATGGCATCGTGAAAGCCACGAGCATTCGCTCCGATAAAAGCCATAATATCGGCACGTGCACTCATTGCGGCTTACTCCGAATGGATTTTGTAGGGGGATGGGAACGGGCAACTTCACGAGCCCGTTCCGGCGTGATGATGTCATTGAGACGGCGACCTGTGCGCCCTTCAATTGCGGCCAGAACTTCCGGCCACGTTAATCGCCAGAATGAACGCGGCTCCCAGCCAAGTTGGCCGGTCGCAATGCGCTGCATATGCTGAATTCGATCAGTTACACTGAAGGGCCTGGGGCGTTTCCCGGATCGAGCTTGTCAAATGCGCGGTCAAGGTCAGCGATAGGATTTTCTTCGCCACGGCTTTTGCGACCCTCAGCAATATGACCAGCAAGTGCCTTGGTGATAGCATCGCGAAACGCTGGCTCATCTGCACCGCTCAATTGCTGCATGGCTTGATGGGCCAGCTTGCGGGCCTCTTCCTCACCATCTGGGTGAATGGTCAGCACACGGATGGCTGCCATAACGGTTTTCGGATGAAAACCTATGAGACGCTTATAGAGCGTCTGCATGTCATCACAGTCGGCCAGCTGAGCAAGTTGCGCCAGACGACCAAACTCAACGACGATGACAAGTTTCGTTTTGCCGATCTGGCAAGGTGCTTCACCGCGTGCGGGATTAAAAATCGGATCCATATTATGCAGCCGCCGTGAAACCAATGACGCCCGACGCGGCCATACGGCCCTGCGCCTGCAACTCACCTGTCTTGTCACCTGAGAAGGTCATCGAGACAAGGAAGTCAGCCTCGAACGTTCCGACACCGGGAACCACGATCTGATATTCGGTGACGATCTGATTAACGGCATCTGCTGTCATAGCTTTTTGCGCGGAATTGCCGACGAAAGCACCGTCAAGCTGTACTGCAATGCTTTGCATACCATACATCAGCGAGCGCACCAGCTTGCTGCCGGGATCGGCACAATCAGGCTTGGTGATGTCGATTTCCTCATTATTGATTTCAATTGAGCGCGCTTCGGAAACACAAACCGAAACAAACTCCTGATTGGCTTCCATCATCCGCTTGATGACGAGTTCACGCCCCATGTGCTGAGCCATGGCCTGTTCTCCTGAAATTATAGTGGATTGTCAGGCAGCCCGATCTGGGATGCCAGCGAAGGTGCGGTAACTCACCTCAAAAATCACGCGGCCAGAACCGAGACTTTGCGCTGTCTGCGGATCAATGAACATTTCTGACGCGGTCGGCAGAATGTCGATGACCAGATCACCGAGATGCGAAGGCGGTAACGCCGTTTCAACCAGTGCTGCCAGGTCGTCAAATTCACGTTGCGGATTGGAGCGGCCCTTGAAGTAGATGATCACATTGACCATCAATCGACGGTTAATACGGACAAGCTCCTGACCGGTTACATCATCGTAGATAACGCCATCCGGCGTGGATGTTTCACCTGTATGAATGACTGTAAAAAATGGCATATCCTCCTGCTCGATCGCATTCGCGCGCATGAGAGAGACTTTGCCACCTTTTCCCGTAACAACAGGCGTCAGATCGGCCTTGATCTTTTCAAGGATCTGATAGCGCAGGTGCATGATCAATAATCCCGTAAAAGAAAGCGTTTCATGGCGCGCCCGTCATCAACATGACTGGCAATCTCGAACACGTCACCGACATTCTTGCCGTCATCACTGGCAAGGATTTTTATGGTGTCACCCTGCCGCACCGCATCAATGCCATCACCCTTGAGGGCGAGAGAATAGTGAATGCCTTCCGCAGCCACGCCCTCAAGATCGAGCAGGTCAGTGTCACGAACCCGGCGAAAAATACCCCGCAGCGGTTCGCGCACTTCACCACCGATCGTCAACTCGATATTGACATTGCCAAGGGAGGCAACAAATGCGCCTCCCATACCGGCAAAAACAGCAGGCCGAGACATCAGCCCTGCGCCTCCTGAAGCGCTTTTTCAGCTTCATTGAGAGTAGCTTCCGCCGCCTCGAATACCCTCAACTCATCATCGCCAGCCTTCTGGTCTTCCAATGCGGCTTTCGCTTTGTCAAAGGTCTGCTGTGCTTGTTCAACTGCTTTTGCCAGCAAATCAAGCTTTGAAGGAGCCGGTGTTGTAGCTTGCTGCGAGCGCGATGGTTTCACGGCCTCATTGACTGCCGGAACAATACCAAACAACGCACCGATCCGGTCTGCCTCATCTTCAGGAAGCGGCACCGGCGTGCCGGGAGCAATATCTTTGCCCCCAACAACGAGTGTCGCGCCATAAGCCTGCGTAATGGTTTTCTTAGCCATGGAATTAATTCTCCGTTTGAGCCGATTCGATTAACGAACCATGGCGAAGAGGGACGCATTCGCATCGCCGGGAACCGGCAGCGGTGCGCTCTGGGTCATGAGCATGGTTGCGGATGGATCCTGCTGTTCCCACATTTTGGCAAATCGTGAGAGCGGCGAAAGGCGCGCGCCAACATCCTGTATCGCGCCGTGTGCCATGAAGCCCTGCAACTGCGAAGGCGAGATCACGCCAACGCCGAAACTTGGCCAGACTTCAATGTCGTTACCGGCATCATCCTGAAACAGCTGTGTGTACTGCCAATAATTAAACTGACCGACCGAGCCGAGATAAACCGCAACCATGTCTTCACTTCCAGCGGCAACGGGACCCAGCTGCATGATACCGTCAGCCTGACGACGGTTATCAAGCAGCTGGCGCATTTCCTCATCGGTCTGAAGCAATTCAGCAGCTTCTGCACCAAGAACGACTTCTGTTGCGGAACCGCCAGAAGCCTTGGCAACCCGTGTGCCCCAGTCACGAATGGAGGTGCGAACCTTCACGCCGTTTTCACCCCAGCGAGCAGCACCAGTCAGCGCAACTGTCAATTCCGCTTTACGGGCATAATCAACTACCTGCGTTTCATAATCTTCGCCGCTGACAGTAATCTTGCCAAGTTTCAGAGCTTCAGCTGCCATGATCTCTTCGCGGCGGGTGATTTCATCATCCTGATCAAAAAGCGTATCGGTGACAGTCTGGAGGTAGCGATCTTCTGTGCTCATCTCACCGCCAATACGCTCACCGGGACGGCGGCGGAAGCCTTCACCTGGGCGAATGGTGTTTTTTGGCTTCACATAGGCTGGCTTGAAGGTCGTGGTCTGTCGGCCACGAATAGCGCGCTCACGACCAGGCACCAAAGGTGAAACAAATGGTGCGACGTTGCGGCGCCGCTTCAGCTTGTCGAATGCAATTTCTTCCGAATCCGACTGAAAGCCGTTCGGGAAGAATGTATCGCGGATCCATGCGGTTGGACGGTCGCGTGATTCAATAACCGCCGCCAGCGCAATCGTGCTGAAAAGATAGTTTTCCATTCTGGAAATTCCTTGAATATTGCGTTTGAAACGCGAAGGGTGACTGACTGCGGTTAAGCGAGTTTGTGGATGAACAGCGGTGCCGATGCTTCGCGGAATGCTCTCTCAACACTATCAACGGTATGGCCTTCCCCCAGGATGAGCTTTGCACCGTCAAAACCGCCAGAGGCATAAATCCGGGTCTGCACCGGACCGGCTGCCGTGTCGACATCAACCGCGAGAACAACAGACGGCACCTCGGAGCCATCGCTTGCGGCAGATGCAGACAGAATAAATGTGCCCGCGGCATCACCCAGCACGGCACCGCGTTTGAGAACCTGCCCTGCGCCAATTGTAACGGTGCGCACAGCAACGGGATAATCGCCAACGAGCAGATCGCCCGGCGTATAATCTTGGGTCTGCATTTGCAGCACTCCCTATAAACGATTGAAAATGAAAAAGGCTTGCAGGCTTATGCCTTGCGTGCTGCCGCACGGTTCTTGGCGAACGCAACGAGCTTCGCATCCGCTGACTTTGGCTGTGAAGCTACGCCGCCATTGCCAAGGGCTGGAACGCGGCCATTCATGCGCGATGACAAGGAAGGCTGCGAAGATGCTGCAGGGCCGGAAGCCTTCAGAGCTGCGATCGCATTCTTGGCGCTCATATTGGTATTGAACGCCAAATGTGCAGCAAGTGATGGATTGCCATCAGCCTGAGCGCAACCAAGGATCGAAGACATACGCTGACGCTCAGCACGGCGACCGCGTGCATATTCGCCTTCATCCTTATTTTCATCGGCGACAGGTTCATCCTCTTCGGCTTCAGGCTTTTGATCGTCATGACCTTCTGCCGACGGCTCTTTATTTTCGTCATCCTCGGCCTCTTCTGGACGTTCGTCGTCTTCGAGTTCCTCGGGTTTATCTTCCTCAAGACGTGACTTCATGGAGCGGCCACCAACGGCAGCCCGGATAGCGCGTGTAAGCGACATCGGCTCTATTCCTTATTTAAATTGTGAGTGTGGGTCAGGCGTTGCGCTTACGCGCCTATCGCTGCCAGAAAAGCGTTGAAGGCATCTTTTGGCCGTGCAACAGCATCGACAATGCCAAGATCAACGGCCTTCTGGCCTCGAAACGTATCCGCCTCGGTTGCGAGAGCGGCATCAAGAGAAATGCGACCGCCGCGATAACGTGCAACGGTTTCGGCAAACAACACGCGCATGGATTCGAGATCCTCAATTGCGGTATCGTATTCTTCATCGGACATAGCTTCGAACATACCCGGACGTGCTTTTCGCTCACCGGCTCGCAGGATCGTAACACCAAGCCCTTGTTTCTTGGCCCATTCAGATGCATCAACATGCATCGAGATTACGCCGATTGAACCGGCATAACCCGTGGCAGGGATAATAATCTGACGGCAGGCAGAGGCGATCAAATAGGCTGCAGAACAGGCATGATCGGTCAGAATGGCAATCGTCGGCTTTTTCTGAGACAGAAGATACAAATCCTCAGCGCAATTAAAACAGCCATCAACTTCACCGCCGAAACTATCGATTTCAAAGACAGCAGCTTTAATGTCATCGCGCTCAATACAATCGGCAATCTGGATGTTCAGCCCTTCATAGGAAGTGACACCCGAAGACTTCCCCACCCATGCACCCTTATTAACGAGTGAGCCTTCAACCTCAATGACAGCAATAGGCCCCAACATCTTGGGACCATTGTATATTCTCTCTCCGGTCCAACCGTCACGCAACTCGCGCATGTCCTGAGTAAGGACACCCATTTCAGGGGAAGCGCGAACGTTCACCTCATTTCCGAGAACACGCGGACCAAAAGCCCGCGCGATGATGTTAGCCTTCCCCTCATGCAGCATCAAAGGTGTATTGAAGAGACGCGCCGCAACTTCTGGCATTGCATATGGCATCATTTTTGTTCTTCCTCATCGCCTTCGCCCGGCTTGGCCGGCTCATTGACGAAGCGCGACACGACACCGGCACTTGCCGCTTCACCTGGCGTGACACCATGCTTACGGGCAAACCGAAGCTCACGCGCACGCTGGATTGTATCTTCCTTCCAGTCGCGCCCCTGTTCGGCAGACTCTGATTCCTGCGTGGTCAGACCCGTTGCCAGGCGGATGGCAGCGGCTTTCGCTTCCTTCTCAGGATCAACCCAACCACGACCACTGCCAATCCATGCAGCGCGCACCCAGCCAGCCGGATTTGCTTCAAATGAAGCTGCGCGCGCTGGCAGACGAATGCGGCCCTGATCGAACACCTCTTCAAGCCAAGCCCAGTAAATCGGCTGCATGAACGAATGAGCGAAGCTCGATTTCTCAGACGAAAGTCCACGCCAGATTTCCAGAAGCGCTGCACGCGCACTGGAATAATTGACCTTCGACCAGTCCATGGTGAGCTGCTCATAGGTCAGACCAACACAGGATGCGATGTTGCGAAGTCCAGCATTCACAAAAACTTCAAATGCAGCATTCGGATGTTCAGACTTTGTAAAAACCACATCCTCACCGGGATTGAGGAAATTGATCTGCGCCCCCTTAAGCCGGATAGGGTCAACGGCATAAGCCGCTGCCTGCGCAGCACCCAATGCATTAACCGACTTGCCGATATCGGAAGCACCCAGAGAATCCGCCAACTGGTCCATATCGAAAGGCGTTTTGATGAAAGCTGCCATCACCGCATTGAGCGATGCAGCCTGCAATTCATAATCGTTATAATCCGATACCTGTTTCAATTGCTGCAAGATCGGTGCCCAACGCGAGGCCCCGCGTGTCATGCCTGCGCGTGTTGCTTCAAAGGAATGAACTGCAAGCGGCCTGCCAAATTCATCTTCGCGCTCAATCCGCTCCCAGATGAAGGTGTCGCGCATACGACCAAACACGTCGCCAGGATGTGCTTTGCGAACATTATAGGCAATCGGCGCACCATATTCGTCGAGTTCAACGCCATCGCGCAGCGTCTCAGAGTCCATTTTCCCCATTGGATTCGACAAACGCGCCGGGTCGATCACATGCACGCATGTACCATAACCGTTTCCGCCCATACGATAAGGCAACACCGCAAAGGCCTCACCATCGGTAAAGCGATGGCGCGCTGCCAGCCCAAGGATGCCGGAAACCGACTTAGTGCGTTCGGCATCAAACCAGTTGCTCGGATCCGTCGCCACATCCGACCAGAGAGCCTCAATCTGATCGGCGATCTCGTCGGCTTCGTCTTCGGTGAGATTGAGTGTGCGGGCATTCGGCTTAGACGATAAGCGCCAGCCTGAGCCGACCACATTATCAACAAGACGCGTTACACCTGCGGAGGCCCAGCCGCTGTTACGAACCGCATCATTAATACGGTCAACAACGACATCGCGGTTAACACCAAGCGCAGACTGCCCGGAATAAGTTCCGGGCCGCCAACCGGCCATTGAGGAATGATCGTTACCAGCTGCACTATAGGCCGCACTCATTGCATAACGTCTGCGTGCCGCTGTGCGAACAGCAGTTGGCAGAGGATTGCCGAAGCCGTCCAGAATGACAGTTTCGCTCATCCGAACACCACCCTTCGCGCCCGCGTGCGAGCCGGAGCAATGCCAAGCTGGGCTTCGAGCTGCTTAATGTAGCTGCGCAGCCTTCCCTCATCCGCGGTGGTATAAGTGATGCTTTCGCCCTGATAACTCAGCTGTACTGTTGCAGCGCCTGTCAGCAATTTATGCAACGCATTCTGTGCCTCGGTGAGACGCTGCTGAATAATCTCACGACTGGCCATGACTTCTCCTGTCAGCCTCGGCGGGAGGCTCGCGCCCGCGCTTTGGCAATTGCTGCCGCTACTAGCGGATTGTTTTTCTGAGGTTCGGGCTTTGATGGTGGCGACAAATGCGGCGCCGACTTAAACATTATCTCTTCAAGATCGAGCTGCGCAGGTGGCGGTTCACTCGCGAGGCGCTCTGCGAGAGCATCCCATTCTTCCTCGGTCCAGTAATTGATACCGAGACGAAGGGCTGCGGCCTGCGCCTGATTGATCATATCAAGCGCTTCGTTACGCACGCCTGATGGCAGTTCCCATTCATAGTAGGGATGGCCTGCACGGCTTTTGCGTTGAACACGCCTCTCTGACGTGGCCTGCTGAAAGAAATCATCGCCTAGGCCCTTGGCAAACTCGATATATCCGGTCTGTTCTGGATCTTCCTTTTTATAGGATCGATAAAGCGAAGCCTTCATCACCGAAGCATTGAAGTTGAAGAAACGGCGCTGATAGCGAAGCGGCTTGCCGCGCTTGTCCTTTTCCTTCTTCACCTGCGCCAACATCGGAGCGGTTTCACGGTTATCACCGCGCACCATGATGACATCCGTAATCGGATGCTTACGCGCCCATTCCCAGACATCCTCAGTGTAAGCGTTGCCGTCGATAGCAGTCAGGTCAGCGCGGCGTTTGTTGCCCCATGTATCGGGCCATTCACGCTGAACGAGCTTTGACAGCGCATGCTGCACCTGTGGCTCTGAAATATGACCAGAGTGAGCGACATATCCCGGCAGGGATCTGCCAGCAGTGTCATCGAAGCTGCCGCGATCAATCACAACACGATAGCGGTTCTTGCCATGCCCCAGAAGCTGCCATTCAACGCGGTCACCCTGCACATCGATGCCGATGGTCAGGATCAATGCACGTGGCGGGATAACACCGCGAATGACTTGGCCAAGCTCTGCACGATCTCGTAGCAATTCCCAGCCAATCGCCTCACCATCGGTTTCAAATGGCTGGCCCAGCCAGTCATTGAAGAACACCTGTTCGGCACCCGATTTCTTGCCCTTATCATCTGGGCCGCCACGCTGCACATTGAGATGCGCTCGTGCTAACGCCTCCCAGCTTTCCAGCGGCGAGTAAGCCACCCAGATATGAAACGAACGATGATAGCGCGCCCGTTCCGGGTATTTGGCCACCCACTTTGCACCATTCGCAGGATCAACCATCCAAGACCGGTGATGCTCGCGGATTTCGCCGCCGCACTTGGGACAGAAGAAACCGGCCTTCTCAGGGTGCTCGGCATCGATATGATCGCGCATGTTCTCCCATTCGAGAGCATGCAGATGAGAACAATGCGGACAAGGAACATGATAGCGTTCCTGCGTACCCTGCTCAAAATTGCTCGAAATCCGACAGCCGGGAGCAATCAGCGGCGTGGAGATTTTAAGAATCTTCGCCGCAATGAATGCCTTTGAACGGCTTTCTGCCTGACTTTCCGGGTCGCCCGCCTCATTATTCTGCCATTTCGATAGATCGTCCTGAACCTGTTTGCGCGGCGAAATCATCGAAAGGCCTGAAGGCGAATTTGCCCCCGCGGCCTGAATAGCCCCGCGACCGTCTGCGCGTTCCTTGTAATGGATCGAGTTGCTGCCATCCCTGCTTTTTTCGGGGAAGAGCGCCGCCAGTGCCGTGGTTTCCCGCAACAATGGCATTAACTTTTGCTTGGACCAACGTGAGGCGTTTTCCTCAGTCGGATGCACATACAAGAAATCGCACGGGTCCATGTCCATGGTGCCAAGCGTGAAGATGTTCGCCAGAACAGTACCGCCAACCTGCGCCGACTTTGAAATTGTCACCATACGACAAGCATCTTCAGGCGAGAGCGCTCTAAGAATTTCCGAGAAGAACGGAAACAGCGCTTCGTTATACGGCCCCGGAAACTGCGTGATACGATCCGAAAAGACGATGTTTGCTTTCGCCCATTTTAGATAATCGACAGGCGGTGGCGGCTCGGTTTCCTGCATCAGCACCTGAAACGTCAAGCGGCGCGGATTGCAGAGAAGTGTCATTCTTCATCCTCATCGGCTTTTTCAGCGACATCATCAGATATATGGTCTGGCTCATTCTCGGCAGCTTCACGAAAGCCTTGAGCGGCGCGAGCACGGACATCACGAAAGGACTTCTGCAGGTGATGCAGAATATCGCGTTGCGGCACTTCAAACTTCCCAGCCAGATATGTCGCCATGTCCGCTAGTCCGCCCTCCATCACCCGGTAAGCCATCGCAACAGCGCGGGTGATTTCTGCTTTTGCATCGTCTGCGAAAATGTACCGGCCCTCTGCAAGTGCTTCCTCGCGGCGTGCCCGCGCAGTCTGCATTTTGGCTTGTTCAAGTTTTTCCAGGGCGATCTGGTCGGCCACCGCGTCTGTACGCGGCACCGTAACTGTCGGCGCACTCGAAAGATCAAGTTCCGGCTTCGCTTCCTCCGAAGATGCAACCCGCGTGCCAATGCCGTTAAGCCCGACCCGTTGCGCTACATCCAGACGGCCACTCAGGTGACGGCGCGCCTTATCGACAATAATCCGCGCGCTACGGCCTGTCCCATCAAGCGCATCAGGACCAATCTGCCCCGATGCAATGTATTGAGAGACACGGCCCGGCGTGACATTGATCAATCGGGCAAACTCGCCCTTCGTCATCGTGGGCAACGATTGCGTTGCTGTCATCTGTCAACCTCGGGATAAAGCAGCGGCGGCGCTTGATCCCGCGCTCAATGTTCCAACTTTAGTGTTTGACTTTAGTTGTTTAGCCTTGAGTTTAGGCTTTGTTTTCCGGCTCAGACTGACCCAATGCAGCGGTGCGAAATACCCGCAGTCAGCCCCGGCGAGGAAGGACCCGAAACATTTTGAGGGGCAAACCGAAATCCGATCGATCAGCGCTTCATCCGCTTCCCGATCTCTTCCGCCATGAACTGGCCGAATTTCTTCTCGGCAACTTCCTTCACGACCCCGAAAAAGTCGATACGTTTTGCGTAAGGACGCATGCGAACAAACAAAAACACCGCCTTGATGCTGTTATCACGAGGGTCACGCTGCCAAATTCCAGGGTGGAGGTGTGAATTGCGATCCGCGACAAAGAAACGAGCGAAGCGATAGTTCCGGTTGCGTTTTGTCGAAGCCTCACTGCGCTTGCGGTTATACCCCTCGGTTCTTGGTGTAACTCTCAGATCAGCAAGGATGCGGACGATCAGGGCCACCTTAACGTTGCCGTATTGATCGAGCGGCGTTTCCCTAGCAGGAACAGCATACTCGCCAGCCTTGAGATAACCAGCCGATTGCAGTTGGCGCTCGAAAGACTTCAGATTGCGCTGCCCGCCAAAGAATTGCGGTGTCAGAAAATTTGCAGGCGGCGTAGCGTTTTTTGCCGCCCATGATCGCCCGGAAATCATAACCATGGCGGACAGGCGATCTTTGTTTGCCTTTTCGTAGATAATACCCTTTTTCGCAAAAGGTGTTACCCGATCAAGCTTAAGCTCCATTTCTTCCTGCACCTGAAGCCGTCCAACGGCTGCAACGTGATTAAGTGCCGCGACAGCAGCTTTTGGCATCACGTCGCGCTCAAGCGAAGTCAGCAGCGCATCAAAGCCTTTCGTATCAAAGTTCAGATATGCAGCCGATGATCCATCAAGACCGGTTGAGACATCCAGATTCATAGCATTTTCAACCGCCCCTTTGATTAACCAAACTTTGCTGAGAAAATTGCCAACTACATTTGATCAAGGTTCAATGCGATAAAACGCACGGGATCGCGAACAAATCCGCCATTCTTCTGCCATACAGCGGGAGCATTTCGTACCGATGCAGCTCATAATTAGCGTGTTTGAGAAAGATGCGCGAAATCCATATCCACTCGCACAACCCTGAATTATAATCAGTGAGCCGGTGCCATTAAAACGAAAGATAAGTATGCCGTTTCGTTCCGACCAATTTATTGGAACCTATAACCCCGACCAGCTTAAAGCCTTGCAAACAGCATATCACGAAACTTGCGCGCTACTGGGACGAACCACACAAACAGAAGCCGAAGTGCAAGAACTCGCAAAGCGCATATACCGCATCTATGACAGCGGCATTGAAGATCCGACACAGATTGCTCGCATCATCAAGCATGCAGAAAGCATCTAATGAAAGAGCGCCTCAAAGGCGCTCAGCTTCGTTGATGAATTTAAGACATAGCTCACGCTCTGGCCCTGAATCGGTGTCTCACAATTGAGACTGTCAGGGCGGGGTCCGAGCGCGGCCACCTCAGGAACTTGTCCCCACGTTTTACCGTGTATCGAGGATCACTATCTAAACCGGATCATCCAGTGATCGGATTAAACTCATAATGGTTCAAGGAATGCAATAGGCAAAGTCATCGCGACTGGCCTACCCATAACGGCAAGTTCAACAATCACCAGACCATTGCCCTTCGCGCCACCAGAGATCAATTCGGCACGGCTTCCAGCGAATGGTCCATCAGCTATCCGAACCCATTTGACGCCAATAAACTTACGGTGAAAATGTTCATAATCATATTTACCACCTTCAGCCTTCACCTTGAAAAGAATGACTTTTTCCGCATTCACAAGAAACGGCGCTTCGTAGCCACCCAGTACAGAAATCACACCATCAAAGCTCAATAAGCCAGCAATACATTCATTCGCTATGGCGCAACGAACAAGCACATAGCCATTCATCACGGGCTGCTGTTTTGCCGGTATTTCACGACGCTGCCTGCGAATTTTTGGCCCCATTTTCATGGGGACAATCACTTCAATATTTGACGCGATTAGTTCATCACGAACGGAAAGTTCACGCCCAGTCATCACATTGAGCACCAACCAAGGAGAATCATCGCTCACACGATTCGCGGCGGACGCCCTCAACCACTCAATGCGACGGCGCTCTGCAATCACCTTATCAATCGCTCTGCACTGCTCAGCTGTAGGTGAAGATGCTATTGCGGTATCGATCTGACATGGATCAATTGCCATCATTTTCACCCAATCCCCTCAAAGCTGTTTCGAATTCTTTCAGACCATCTGGGCCACCGACCGGAAAATAGACCCATTTGAGCCAGTCAGGTGAAGGGTACCAACGCCATCCGCGCTCAGCGTGGTATGCCTGCCACTCAAGCCAACGATCACTACCGACAGCCACGGATTCCATTTGGTCGCTAAGCGCTTGCAGCTTTCCTGACACAGCGATAGAGCGACCAGTAGCTGCACGCTCGAACATAGCCTCAACCGAGGCCCAACCCTGTTTCACCAATTTTTCTCGAAATATTTCATTCTCGGTCCGCTCTCCGTGCTGGATTTGAGCACGCTCGAAAGCTGTCGGTCCTGAGATTGGACCCGGAGAAACTGTCAGGAAATTACGATAAACGTCGATACCAAACAGTTTCCCGAAGGGTTTAGCTTCAAGGCGCGCGGGTTGATCAGCGGACTCTGCCGGTGCATCTGGAACCTGTTCCCAAAGCTTGTTTTCGAAGTATGTCCCCGGCACATGGATGTGATCACGACCGTTCGCACGCAGCAGTTCAACCCAAGCATCGCGTTTTTCCACTGCCTGGATTCGCTCTTCGGGGGTCAGAGCCAGCCAAGAATCGAACCACTTTGCCTGCGGCGTTCCATCAAGCTTTGGCCAAGACCGAACCAACCTCCAATAAGCCTTCTCTATTTTCTTTCGATCTTCCCGATCATTTGCGCTCGCGCCTCTCTCAGATCTATGATCAGTTTTTTCTAGATTATCAGTTATTACTAGGGGGTGATTTACCGGCGCCGGTTTATCCGTTGACGGATTTACCGTTGACGGATTTTCAGTCTGCGGTAAAGATGCAACACTTTCAGCAACTTGGTTTGCAAACGGCTCATCATAGATAACCAGTGACAGGACACTAAAGCGTCCACCGTCACGCGCCTGTTCTTTCTGTGCGTAGCCAAGCTCGACTAACTCAGCGATCATGCGGCGCGCCTTGTCGCGACCGCAATTGCCTTTGTTAATGATGTCGCGCAGCACCACCGTCCAGTTATCAGGCTTTGACAAAAGATAACCAAGAAGCCAACGCGCCTCCATAGAAAGACGCGTTTCTTCAAATACGTGATTAGGTATCGCCGCATATCGCGCATTTCGCGCACCACGGCGAATGGTAGCCTCTTCCTTCATCACCCCACCCTCTTCCATACTTCAAAAGCAGCGCGGAAATCCTGCCAGCGTTCAGCTGCAGCGCTGCTTTCATTCAATTCTTTTCTGGTTTTGATATTGAGGATCGAGCGCAGCCGTTGCGCCGCGCGATCCGGTGTCAAAGGCCGCTCAAGACCGTGCCGCTCTTCGAGAAACGCCCTAAAAACAGCGTCATCGCACTTCATGGCTGCTTCCGCCGCGAAGTCTTTTTCGCGCTTGTGTTGTCGCCGCGTCTGTTGCTGTTGCGGCTCCTGATTGTTGCGCGCAGACTTGATAGCGCGATCAACAAGACGAAGCAGAAACGAAACCATTTCGGGTGCGCTGACAACGAAGTCGATTTCTTCTTGCAATGTGCCGGGATGAAACCGCGCAATCTCATTAAGCTCGCCGTTGCGGGTTTTCGCTTCGACAAACTCGCCGCGCTCATCGGCTGAGCGAAACCATTGCGCGCCCTCAAGCGATGCGATCTTTGATCTTATGCGGCGCAGTTTGATTGCATCAGCGCTCATGACAACACCGCATCACAAAGCAGCAATAAGTGGCCTTGCGCATGTTTCAGCGCAGCACCTTTGATCAAACCGCGATAGCGTGTTTCATGCATAGCTGCGTAAAAGCAGGTGAGATATTCACTGCCAGCGTCGAAACCGTGCCGCGCGCATGACGCTTCCAGCACATGCCGATACTTCAACATGATTAAAATCGGGCATGTCAGAAGGATTGCAGCCCGTTCAGCGTCGGTCCCGGCGTCATGCATTGCCCGAAGGATAGGCAGCATAGTGTCGGTCATTGAGCCGCCTCCATAAAATCGGCAGCGGGCAAACGACCCCACTGATCGGCCATGGCGTCAGCGATTCCAGAGAAAAAGCGGCTTCTTTCCCGCCATCTGTCGGGACCTGGTGGCATTCTGTGGACGCGAGCTACACGGCCATCGACAATGCTGGTCGCCGCCAGTGGTGGCAGGTTATTAAGCCAGAAGCACGTTCTTTTAACCTCGCCGTGACCGAACTGCCATGGCTGGACACTTTGAGCATGCGGCGTATAATTTCGAATGCGCGACTTGGCATGCTTGTGCATGACAGGGTTTTCCACGCAAATACGATGGATAGGCGCATTCCAGAAAGCAGAAAACAGATCTGCCGCCTCATCCAATTCCCGCCAGATATGCTCGATGGTCTTGCCGCGTGGCGGCTTTGTCGGCCAACGCACACCGGAATTGCACAATCGCGTGCATGGCGGATGGGCAACTATGAGCAAATCCCATCCGTCATCAAGGTAATCACGAGCATCGCCTACTATATGACGGTTTGTTTTGTCTTCAGCAGGTAAAAGATCGCATGACCATGCGTCATGACCGCGATCCAAAAATGCGTTTCTGACCGTTCCAGAAAATTCACATGCAATAAACACGCGAAGAGGCTTCATTCCCCAGCCCTCCCCGCAGCTTCAAATCCCCAGGCATCCCAGCCGGGGCGCGGATTGCGGCAAAACAATTCAAGTTTCGGCAGATCGGGATAAAGCCGCTCGATTTGTTCCGCGAAAAATGCAGGCTTGACCGAGTGTTTGCCCTTGCGCTCGCGATGGACTGTTTCCGGCTGTGTACCGCGCAAAGGTGCCGCAACATCGCCGCGCCGACCGATCAGCAACAGCTCATGCCGGTCACGCCCCCAATATCCGGTTCCGGCGACTTCCTTGTCCCAGATCCAATGATGAACATAAGTGAAACCGCAGGCATCCAGCACCCGCAGCGCATCCGGCAGCATCGGATTGGTCGCCCACGCAAAACACACCGCTGGATTGGCGCCACCAATCAGCCGCGACATAAGAGCAACAATGTCATCTGTGGGCATCGTCGGATAATGATTTTCCGCGCTCTTTTCGCGGCCTGTCACTTCCGAATGAACGCCGAACTGCCACGGCGCGTCAAAATAGTAGACCGGATAGACACGCCCCAGCTCTGCCGGTGCCGTGGCCGTTCCCCGGTCTGCAATCATGCCCATGGTTGTCATGCGAACCGCATGCTTTACCTTTTGCTGGTCGGCGCGGATTTCCTTGGCCTTGGCGACAATCGCTTTCTTCTCTTCACGAACAACTTTGGCCTGTTCCGAATGTTGCAATTCAGAAACCGCCTCACCAGTGTGAATCGTCACCTTGCCTGCGCGGATGGCATCAAGTAGCTCCGGCGCGCCCTTTTCATAGATACGCTTGGCCGAATAAACGGCACGTTCCGAAATGGACAGCTTTTCAGCGGCACGGCGGGTCTGTAAATTTGCAGGCCCGGCAGTCGTCTGATTGATACCCCGTTCCCAATCGACAATTTTCGCCGCGATCAACGCGCGCTGACTTTCCGTCAAGTGGCGACGATGCAGATTTTTCGACAAAACAAAATTGAGCGGATCATCGCCGGAATAATGTTCATAAATCGGCTCAACCGCTGCGAAGCCGCAGGCCCACTGACGGTTGCGGCCATCCAGCACCATGCCCTCAAGAAGAATAATCGGCTCACGCAGCCCGAACGTGGCAATGTCATCAGCGAGCAACTTCCGATCCGCCTCCGGGATCATGGGGAACATATCGGCAAGCGGGTGCGCAGGGTAACTCATGCCTGCCCCTCTCTTTTCCTCGCCTTTCGCGCAGGCGCAGCTGCTTTGGCCCGATGTCCTTCCAGCAGAAGAATGGCTCTTTCCAAGGTCGCAGCCCCAACGCCATCAGCAAGAGCGGTCGCAACGCGAACATGTAAATCCAATTCGCGATCCGGTGCCGGAGCGCCGCGTTCCTGACCGACACGCGCGGCAAATGCTGCATCAAAAAGCATCTGCGCAAATGCACTTGGCTTGTAACCCTTGCGCTCAGCCATAGCCGAAAGACTGGCATAGGCTTTGGCATTCAAACGAACAGGAACTTTAAAGGTTGACGTGTCCATATCAGCGAACCTCCGCGAGCCAGACGACAATGAAAAAGGGGGAAGCCGCTGCCAGAAGACTGACCACAGCGAGAAGAACTGCGAAAAAGAAGTCGTGTTTCAGGATGAAATTTTTCATCGGAAAGCCTCACGACATGCCAAGAGCATCCATGTAGAGTTGAAGCATTGCTTCCTCTTCATGGCGCTCATGGTCTTCTTTTTTGCGCAGGCGAATGATTGTTCGGACGGTCTTGCTGTCGAAGCCGGAACCTTTCAGTTCGCCGTAAACTTCCTTAATGTCGTCAGCGACCGTCTTCTTTTCGTCCTCAAGGCGCTCAATGCGCTCGATAAACGCGCGCAGCTGTCCGACAGCAATCACATTGGAAGAAACTTCTTCGGCTTTACCGACCTTCGATTTCTTCGGACCCCGTATGTGACCGGCGATGTCTTCCGCTGCAGTTGTAAAATCACTCAAAGGAATTTCGGGCGTACTCGGCCCACCCGGAATGCTGATGCTAACGGTCGGCTCATCAGCTTTTGCTTTCGCCTTTGCTTTTGCCTTTGGCTTCTCGACAGGCTTTGCGCTCCATGGATCATAATCAGACATGCTCAACTGCCTTTCCTGAGCGCAAAGTCGAACCCGCCTCGATGACGAGTCGGGCGATACGATCAACTTTTTCGGGCTTGTGAGAGAAGTGCTCGACGATACGGCGTGACCGATCATTGCCAAATCGGCTGATAGGGTGACGCCAGCGCATCACCCACCGGCCATTTGACCACGTGATGTACTTGAGAACCTGCGAAGTCTTCATTCCGACACCATGCGCAGGCCTGAAAACTCGCGCGCCTCCACCCCGGCAAGCCGCCCATCGATATCAGCGTGAATTTTTGCAATCTGACGGGAGAGTTTGCGTAGCTGCTGCGCTTCCGATGGCGTTATCACCCCATCAGCCTTGGCCCGGACGGTTTCGACCATCATGTTTCCGGCCAGTTCGACAAGATCGGCATTGAGTGCAGACAGGCAAGCCTCAACAGAGTTACCCGCAGCCGTACCGCCAATATCCAATCCCAGAAACTCGACCATAATGCCGGTTACGATCGGGCGACCAACATAACCTTCAAGTGCCATGACAACCGGCGTCGGCATAGTGTCACGATCGACACCGCCATACCAACGCCCGACCTGGCTCTTTGATATAGCGAACTTGTCAACCACGCGGCGGCTACCACCATAAGCGTCGATAAGGTCGGTCTGGGCAGCTAAAACGCGCATACGCCAGCGTTCGGTAAATTCACGAGGTTCGTTGTCAGCCATATCGTGCAGTCCTCAAGACAAAAGCTTTCCCGCGCCGGGAAAACCCGGCGTCGTTTCCCGTGGCGGGAAGGTCAAAAATTTGAGAGTTTCAAACCGTTCTGATTATGGAGGCATCAATGCAGAAGAAGGTGACACAAAGCGACAAGCACGCCGCAGCCGGAAGGAGCGACGCGCTTGCCATCCACCATGGTGCATGACCTCATGTAACTGTGAAAAAACTGGAGAATAAGCACCATGGTAGAAGAGCTTGTTTCGTGGACTCAGGCCGGGTGGGCTTCGTTTGTGGTCGCAACGCAAACAGCAGCCGCTTGGCCGAAATCCCCAGCTACCTTCCTGCTTCCCATATCTGGCCTCATCGCGTTTGCGTGGGCATGGAAGGACCGGAAAAACCGTGCGCGAGCTGAATCGACTTATGCGGAATGGAAAATATGCGAGAAACCAGATGATAACGGCTGGCTTGCCACGCAAATCAGCATAACCAACCGTTGGGACGAGCGCCTTTATGCGCATAATATCCGAATATCTGGCGTTAAAGTAGCAAGATTGTCTCATATTGCTCCCTCTTCGGTTACTGAAGAGGATGAAACCTTAACGGTTAAATGGATTTTTCTTGCAGCACAGCAAACACCTCCAAGCGGCTGCTCAGGCGAGACATTACTGTATATAAAATGGCCCGGCCTTGCACAATCGGGCCGCGCTCCATCCGGCACCGGACCCGATAATCTGGAATCAATAAGCTCCACAATCGCCAAATTGTGGCTGACCATAGACCTGACAACATCCAGAAACCGAAGCATACGATGCATCGACAAACACAAAATAACCAGCATTATAGAACAGGCGACAATTGCCAGAGATGCAAAGACTAGGAGGTAAGATAATGCGCCTCCACTCATCACGCGCCCTCCCCGGAAACGGATGCAGGGGCGCAGCCAATGCCCATAGACTGCGCCCCCGCCTCACCCGATGGGGGATAATCGGGCGAATGGGATACATGAGATGGGCGAACAATTTCAGAGGGCCAGTCGACACCTGTCGGCCAGTTATCGGAAAACCAACTTATTGCCGCTTCAAATCGCCCAGTTGTAAGATCACCGCCATTTGAAATGCGGGTAAGCACCTTACCATCTGCGAACACAAGCGTTGACACACGCGAAATGCTCAAGCCTCTCGCTGCAGCGTAACGGTCGGATAATTTTAGAAGCAACAATTTCAACATGCGCAACAGATGAGATATTTTTACCGCACTGTCAACGGTATTTATATCGCTAATCGTTTTGCAATAGTGAGGTTAAATTACCCCACATGATGACCAACATAGCTCAGCGCGTACAATTGCGGCTTAAAAAACTAGATCTATCAATGAGGAAAGCCTCGCTTGAGGCTGGCCTAAGTGACGCATTTATCAGAAATATAATCTCTGGAAAATCCGAATCCCCGCGAGGGATAAATCTATCGAAGCTTGCCCATACATTACAGACAACCGAATCATGGCTGTTGACGGGAGAAGGACCGGAAGATGTCGAATCCCCAGAAAACCTGCATTTATCTGAAGAAGACAAGGACTTCATAGCTCTTTGGAAAGATGCTTCTGACGAAGATCGTCAAGTAATTCTCGCGCTCCTGCGATCCCGACGCGCCTTAAAAGATCAATAAATTCTTTCTGCTCAATCGGCGTCATCACCCTCCACTCGATCGGTAATTCTTCTTTCATGACACTCACACCCCGCACCCTGTCGAGATGTCAGGATGCTTTAATCGATGGGAACATTTCAAGAACATAATTTACTAATGGTTAACTTAAATCACCAAACATCCGAGTCGCGTGCGTAACTATCTGATGTTTATACGTTTTAAATAATGCGGTATTTTTATCTTATTTTTTATTGACGCGGTATTTTTATCGCGGTATTTCTCTCCCTACCCCGCCTGAAACCGGCTGCGCTGGATCGGGTTTTGAGTAGAAAGCGCAGCTGGTTCTCCGGGGTTAAGCGGAGAGACCAATGTCAAACATTATTTTCATGGCAAGACTGACGGATCAGGGCGACTTTGCTGCCGTCCGCCGCGCAGAACAACTGCTTGAACAGCACGGCTTTTCAGTTGGAACGACCCAACGTGGATCATCACGCGGCATCATGTTCGGCGCTTACGATATCCAGAAATGGCGAAACCTGAATGAAGCGGATCGTGCAGCTTTGCACGGCATTGTTGACGGCGACCGCTCAAGCGATGCCCAGATTGAAATATGGGATCCAGCACCACTGGAAGCTGTTGCAGCTCTTGCAGACGCCCTTGAGGGTCAACCAAATACCATTCTTACGAAGCGACCTACCCTCACATTTATGGAGGAGGCGACGCAATGACCGCTAATTCAACGCTTCCAAATCTGTTTCCATTGCGCTTTTCTGTCTTCGATTTTTTGCTTACGTTCACTCAGCTTGCTAAAAGTGTAGCCCTCGGAAGAGAACCAAAACTCGACAAGCCAGCGCCACAAAGGAATGTAAAGCCGTTCGTCACGTTCACCTTCGGTAGCATTGAGGGCGTCATTGTAGGCTTTCGCATCTACCGTGCGCATCGTGGGCGGCTCATCGCCGGTTATGCGGATCATGGCCGAGTACCACTTTGCCAAGTCCTCGTCGGACGGCTGAAGTGCTACATCCATGTCGGCCAGCAAGTTGTAATAATCCCGCTGCAATTGCTGATGCAGGCTGGCGTTACCCCCAAAATTGAACGCCAGCTGTGCCGCACCAATCCCCGCGACGGCTATTCCGACAACGTATGGCGGAATATTCCATTTTACGAGTGCATCCGCGATAGACGCTGCACCGAGCAATACCACAAGAAAATTAAACCATCGATTCCATTTCTCAAAATGGCGGCGCATGGCCGTGTGGTAAAGCGCGTTGCGCAATACGTTAAAGCGGACATTCTCGAAGTTCATATTGGCAGTTACTTTCCGGGTTTAGGGGCACTTGGCCTTGGTGCCGGTTGGCGTGGACCAACTCCGGCACCGACACCGCCCTGGTTTGATGGGGCTGGAGCCGGTTGGCGTGGCCCAAGGCTTCTTTTTACATCGACAGACATTCTCATTGTCCTTTCGTGCTGTTCTCATGAGAGGGCGATAGGTGCCGGTTCAGACGCGAAAACGAATCGGCACCGCCATTACAATCGTCGGTCAGCGACGAAGTCTAGCGCCGCACTGTCAGCAGCGTGCAACCTCCCCATAAATCACAACCTTTCCGATCATTTGAGCGCAGGAGCATCGCGCCATGCATGACGACATCGATTTAAAAACTGTAGTTGATAGCGGTTTCAACCTGCCCTCCGCCTTCAAATCGCACAGTCGCAAACATGATCACCTGATCGCAATCGCCTCGCTCATAGCCAGCGTGTGCGTAGCAGCCACTTTGGGTGCACAGATCGTGGGGTTGATATGAGCAATCTTCGCAAAGTCGTTTTTACCAAAGCAGAAATGGCACCTGCAGAAGCTGGACCTGCGCCAATGCTTCAATGGGTGGAAATTGAACAGCTTGTCATTGATGATGATTATCAGCGCCCTCTTTCGTCCCACAACTGGAAAAATATTCGACAGATCGCAGATAGTTTCAGGTGGTCACGTTTCTCACCTGTTCTTTGCGCACCGGTAGAAGGTGGCTTGTTTGCTATTATTGACGGCCAGCACAGAGCGCATGCTGCAGCAATACGTGGCTACAAATCAGTGCCATGCCAGATCGTGCAGATGTCGCCAGTGGAACAAGCGGCAAGCTTCGCAGCCGTGAATGGTAACATCACAAAAGTTACCGCGCTAAATCTATTGAAAGCAGCTCTTGCGGCTGGCGAACCGTGGGCTGTCGAATGCGACGCTATCGCCAAAGAAGGCGGCTGCCGGCTGATGCTTTCAACACCTTCCAGCAAGGACAGAAAGCCAGGCCAAATCTATGCTGCCCGTATGTTCCGCAAGCTGGTCGAAACCCGCCCACGGGAAGCCCTCATCAAAGCGCTCGCCATCCTCATGCAAGCCGAAGGCTATCGCGATAACGCCGACATCTGGGACGGCGGTATTTTGGAAGCAACGCTTTTGGCGATGACTGAGTTTCCTGAATATCTGGATCGCGACGACTTTGTCAGCTTCCTTGAAATTTATGAAGTATGGGAAGCTATTGACGGCATCGAGGACGAAAACAAGCGTCGCATTGGAAATGGCCAGCCCAAGATTTCACGCAAGGAAGGCATCCGGATTGATCTGCTTAAATCAATCACAGAAGCCATGGGAGAAGATGCACCATGAGCAATTCCAGCTACGAAACCACATGGCTACCCGCAGAATGGATGGATGAATGCATTCCCGCTACTTTGCGTCATCCGACCGACTTCATTCACAAGGGCGAAGATGGTTCATTTATCGTCACACCGAAGAACGGTAAAGATGACCACACTCCTGAAGTGGGCACCGAAGAACAAGAACGTTTATTGATTAAACTCAGCATTGGCGACATCGTGCATTTCCGGCCAAACGAGCAGTACGGCACATTTCCGCTGTGGATCAGCAAGAATAAGACCAATCACGTTGAGGGCTATTTTCCAGCCAAAGCTAACACATTCTATCTGCCTGAAACCGAAACTATCGGTGACAGCGTTGAGGACGCCATACGGCAGAGCGTCGAATTTAACGGCCCTTTATCACCCGGCGAATACGAGATCGACATCTATTGGTGGGGCGATGAAATAGCCTATCGGTTTGATGTCATGCCTGATGGAACCCCCCACTTTGTTAAAATGGGAGCAATTCAATGACCGACCGTCCCATTCTTTTCAGCGCGCCAATGGTGCGTGCGCTTCTTGAAGGCCGCAAGACGCAGACCCGCCGCATTGTGAAGCCTCAACCGGCAGGCAGGATTGATCCTTTAGTTAGCTTCAATCATGGTAGAATGGAAATCGCATTCGGACCCGACATGCGCGATAAAGATGGCCGGCCGAAATGGTGGCGACCACTTGCACAAGCGGGAGATCGACTTTGGGTGCGAGAGGCTTACTATCTCACAGACGACGGGGATTATCCATCGGCGGTTTATGCTGCTGACGCCGAATCCGTTCATTTGCATCTCGCAAGCATCGAACAATTGCGCGTATGTCATCCGAATATTGATTGGAGCAAACATGCCCGGCTACGACCTTCAATCCACATGCCTCGCTGGGCTTCACGTATTACATTGGACGTGATCGACGTTCGCGTTGAGCGATTAAAAGACATTACAGAAGTTGATGCTATTGCTGAAGGTGTGGTGAAAATACGCGACGCCTGTCACGTTATCCGTGGCTTTGATTATGACCTGTCGGGCCTTTGCCATACCTCCGCAACCACGCCGTTCCTCAAACTTTGGAACCACATCAATGGTGCGGACACATGGGAGACTAACCCATGGGTTGCTGCTTACACTTTCAACGTCATCAACCGAAATATCGATCAGCTTGAGGTGGCGCCATGAGCTTAGAATATATTCAGAGCCACTATCGAGTACCGGCGATCGAAGGCGCGCGCGTAAAATACACAGGCGGACGCAAGCCGAGGCTTGGAACAATCATTGGTGCGGACGGCGCATATTTGTTGATTAAATTAGACGGCCTGAAAACTGGACAACGATATCACCCGACATGGGAGATCACCTATCTGAATTCAGTCGCTCCAACAAGCGAACCCACAGGAGGGAAACGTGGCTAGGCGTCCTCCTGTCACAATTGAACGGCTTGAGGTCTACCTGAATTTCCTTGGTGGACTAATGGTCGATCACAGCCCCGAATTTGATAACCTGCTTCCAATCTACGAAAGACTGGAACAGGAGATCGAAGATCGGCGAAAATCAGTAGATAAAATGTCGCTGATCCGGGAACGCGTCAGACAATCGCGGGATCAAACGGGAGCTGCAGTTTCTGCATCTCCGTCAAACGCCACTCCATAGAGCCGCCCTCCCCATAATCAGGGCGGTCTATCGTATGCCCCATTAATATCCGGCGCAGCTCGTGATCCAGTCCGGCATTTTTCATCCGATCCTCAAAAGCATGGCGTAGCGAATAGATTGTGTGATTCTCAGTCGGGAACAGCTCATTGTCCCGAAAATACTTGTTTAGCGTATTTGATAGAACGGTTTCTTTGTCCTTGTAGCGGGGAAACCCATTCGGGTGTTTCTGCAAAGCTTCCAGAGCCACGCCGATCAACGGCACAGACCTGATTGACGAAGTCGTTTTGATCTCACGCGGATCGTCCGGATCTTCACGCGGCTCGATGTTGATGTGCGGGATATTGCTCTTGAGGCATATCGTGCTTGCTGACAAATTCGCGATCTCACCCATACGTGCCCCGGTTTCGATCAGAACCAAAAGAATGCCACGAGCCTCATCGTTCAAACCGGCCAGCGATCCGGGCTTGAGGATCTTATCGGTGATCCAGGAGACAGGAAACGGTGGGCGCTTGCGCTTTTTGCGCTCGCTGAAACTCAGCCCCTCAAACGGGTTCTTCCTCTCTTTGTCGCCCATATAGGCAAAATAAGACGAATAGAGCGTGCGCAGATTTCCCATGTCTCGATTGCCGCTGGAGGCTGAATGCGTTCCACGGCCTTCTTTTGGAGCGATACGCACCATCCACGTGCCATAGAATTTGTTCGCATCGTCCTTAGTTATATCAACGAGCGCCTTGTCCCCGATTGCCTCAATGAAATTTTTGAAGGAACGCTTTTTCTTGTCGATCCATCGCTTGCGCTGATCGGCACTTTTGCCGGTCAACTCGTGGGGTACGATCTCATCCAGATAGATTTTCTCAGCTTGCGAGACCGTAGCCGTTGGCTGATCGACACTTCCGAGAACGGCTGTGACTGAATTTTTATCGGTCCGCGATGTCAGGATCGCCTCAAAACGATCCGCCAGCGCGTGGATAGACTCACGCGCAAGCAAGGAGGCCGGCTTATACGTGAACCCAAATGCCTCAGCACGCTTTACGGCTGCGCTATACTGCAGCTTTGCCTTATCGCCGTCGAATCCGAGAATAAGCGACGCCCAGTAATCGTTGTCGGCAGCTTCATAGATGTCGCGCTTGGCGCGAGCTGTGGCGAGGTCATCCGTTTTAAGGGATATCCGAATATGTTCACCTCGCGTATCGAATGCAGCAACTTCGCGCGGGACACGACGCTTATAAAAATAATTTCCGTTGCGCTGCTGCAGGTGCCTGTCAGGCCGTTTATCTTCGCGTTTGCGTGACATTAAAGACGTTCCCCAAGGGTGCGCGTGGCGCAAAATGTGGAGCGAAATGTGGCACAATTACTGAGCGAAGCACAATAGTCAATTTTTGCATTGGCATTTTATGCAGCAATATCAATCACTTAGGGAAAACTAGATGGTACGGACGGGTGGATTCGAACCACCGACCTCAGGAGCCACAATCCTGCGCTCTAACCAACTGAGCTACGACCGCGTACCTAAATCTCAACGAACTCACTTACGGCGTCCGCTGACAGGGGGTCACATACGGAGAATCGATCCATATTGCAAGTCATTAAAATGATCTTTGTTGAAGAAATCCCCGTTTGTTAACGCAAACGCCCCAATCGTTAAAATTGGATGCATTCTGGTTACCATGTTTTATGCATGCTTGTGCACAAAGCTCGTAAATGAGCTGACACTTAAAATTACCACGCCTCTATTAACTAATGGAACAGAAAGTCAGGTCCATATCGAACGGGAATGTAGACCCGAACCCGCAAGCAGCTTATTAACATATAATTAAAGAGCACTTTGGGTGGTCGGAAGAACAGGTAAAGGACCGGTATGTCAGGATCATACCCCTTCATCAATATTGCTGCGCTGGATCAAATCCGCGAAGGCTTTATAAAAGGCGATGCGCAGCTCGTGCTGACGCACGACCTGTCGACTGTTCTGTGGATCAATGGCCCCGGCGCCAAGCTATTCGGTTTTGAGCATATCGAAGACATTATCGGCGGCGAGCTTGAACTACCCGTCGCAACCCGTCGCCAGATCGCAGGCTCCAGCAGCCCTAAAGACGGCGAACCGCATATTGTTGCAGTGCGCCTTAGCTCAGGCATGCGTTCCGAACTCACCCGTCTTCAGGTTTCACAACTGACAATGCCAGATGGTGTAAAAGCCACGCTGCTCACAGTCGAAAACCACAATGCTTCGCCCGAAACGATTATTTCTGGCATCAGTGATGAAGAAACCCATGTCGCCCTCATTGAGGGAGACGCGAAAATCATCGCCGCAAGCCCAGGTTTTTCTGCGCTGGATATTTCTGTCTCAACCCTTGAAGACCTTATCATTGAAGCAGGCGACGCCAGCGACCGTGTCGTGAAGCGCCGCATTCGTGCGGGCAAACACTCGGTACCCGGTGCGATTGCCCGGCTTTCCGATCATCCTGCCCTGCATCTGGTATGCATCGTCGGGGAAGCGGTTGCCAAAACAAGCGATAAACAGAGAGCTCCAACAGCCGATGCCGCTGTGGAAAAGAAAGTAGAGCCCAAAAGCTTCGCATTCGATGAAAAAGGCGCGCCTGCCCGGTTCATCTGGAAAACAGATGCAGCAGGTTCATTTACCGAGGTTTCGCCGGAGCTTGGCGTCATCATTGGGCCGAATGCGGCAGACGTCATTGGCAGACGCTTTTCGGAGGTAGCAAAGGTTTTCGGCTTTGATACGGATGGCAGCATCGCGTCACTGCTGCAAAAGCGAGACACGTGGTCCGGCAAGAAACTGCTCTGGCCTGTTGAAGGAACGCAGCTGCGTGTACCGGTAGAGCTTGCAGCCCTGCCCGTATATTCGCGCGACCGCGAATTCATTGGCTTCCGTGGGTTTGGCCTTGTGCGCCCGGAAGATGCGGAAGAGGATCCAGAGGCAATCGGTCTGGTACTTGCTGGTGGCGTTCCGCAGAAACGGGACGCCGCGCCGACGATACAGGATATGCTGAACGCGGATGATGAAGGCGATATATTGGCGCTTTCAGAGGAAGTTGCCAATGATGATCGAATCGGAGCCGGGCATCCGCCCCCTGCCTCGCCAACGTTGCCATTTGAGCTGACTCCGAACGCGGGGCGCCGCGAGTCAGATAAGATCATTGAGCTGCTCAATGCTGCCGCACGCGGAAAAGTGGAAGCGGATCAGGCAAAGCACAGCAAAAACAAGGAACAGCGCCCAGAAGGCGGGCTGACTGCTACGGAACGCAGCGCATTTCGCGAGATTGCAGATCGTTTGCGCAAGCAGGGACTGGCCAATTCCAGGCAAGACGGCGAGCAGCCTGCGGCGGAGCATTCAGCGGTTGTAGCGCTTGTGTCTGAAAACCCCAAACCAGCGGACGAGACGCAGCATGCCGCCAAGACCGAACAGAAGCATGCTTCCGACGAAACAACGCTTCTCGCCAATCTGCCTATCCCGGTCATCATTCATTCCGGCGACGAAATTCATTATGTTAATCAGGCACTTCTTGACCTGACAGGCTATGCAACGCTGCAAGACATTCATCATGCCGGTGGTGTGGAAGCTTTGTTCAACAGCGACAACGAAGATGGCGGAAATTCCCAGGGCATGGTTCTGCGACGTGCGGATGGCAGCGAACAGCCCGTAGAGGCTCATCTCAACGCCATTGGCTGGCGTGATGGTCGTGCGCTCATGCTGAGCCTGATGCCTGTGGCTCCTACACTTGCAGAGGTGACCGGGCCAGCAGAAACGCCAAGCGCCGATCTCGCTGAGAAGCAAGCGCTTCAAGCCAATGTGGAAGAACTCAAGATCATCCTCGACACCGCCACTGACGGCGTTGTGCTCATTGAGCCGGAAGGCCGCATTCGTTCGATGAACCATTCAGCGGCTGCGCTTTTTGGTTATGATCATAAAGATACAGAAGGCAAATTCTTCTCAATGCTTTTTGCCATTGAAAGCCAGCGTGCTGCGATGGATTATCTGCACGGGCTTTCTGACAACGGTGTTCTCAGTGTGCTCAATGACGGCCGCGAAGTGATCGGCAGGGAAGCGCAAGGCGGCTTTATTCCGCTGTATATGACCATCGGCAAACTACCGCACACAAGCGGTTACTGCGCCGTTCTTCGTGACATCACACAATGGAAGCGCACTGAAGAAGAACTGACCAAAGCACGCAAGGAAGCCGAGCGTGCATCCAGCCAGAAGACCGAGTTTCTGGCCCGTATCAGCCACGAAATCCGCACGCCGCTCAATGCGATCATCGGTTTTTCGGAGCTGATGGCGGATGAGAAATTCGGACCTGTCGGCAATGACCGCTATCGCGATTATCTGCGGGATATCAATCGTTCCGGCAACCATGTGCTGGCGCTGGTCAATGATCTGCTCGATATATCCAAGATCGAAGCGGGTGGTCTGGATATGCAGTTTGAAGCGGTTTCGCTCAATGACGCGATTGGCGAGGCCATCGCGTTGATGCAGCCGCAGGCCAATCGTGAGCGCGTGATTATCCGCTCGAGCTTCCAGTCGAACCTGCCGGATATTGTCGCAGACGCACGCTCGATCAAACAGGTCGCGCTCAACCTGCTTTCCAACGCAGTTCGCTTCACATCAACCGGCGGACAGGTCATCGTCTCAACAAATTACGAATTGAACGGCGATGTCGTTATGCGCGTGCGCGATACAGGCGTTGGCATGACAAAAGCGGAAGTTCAGCAGGCACTCAAACCTTTCCGTCAGGTCAATGCCATGCAACGCAGGCAGGCAGAAAATGCGAAGGACTGGCGCAACGAAGGCACAGGCCTCGGACTGCCGCTGACAAAGGCGATGGTTGAGGCCAATCGCGCACAATTTGCAATCGATTCGACACCGGGTCAGGGCACAGTTGTCGAAATCATCTTTCCGCCAACACGCGTTCTGGCAGATTAAATCCCTAAATCTATGATTCCAGCTTTCAAAAATCATTACCGGTTTTTGCATTGATGAACTAACCATATGTTGGAATCAGCATAGGTGGCTATGCTTTGCTATAATGCTGAGATAGATTACGGATTATATGTCACTGATAGGATGGTTGATGCGCTGGCCCAGATTTACGCGCCTTATTATTGCGCTCATCATTCTTGGTGCGGCAGCAGCAGCAACGTTGCTCGCAATCGTTCCTTTTATCGTTTCCACAGATGCGATCCGTATTCGCGTTGCCCAGGAAATCAGTGCCTGGACCGGCTATAGCGTCGAGCTGCGTGAAGCACCGCGTTTGCGGGTATTTCCGGTGTTACGCGCTTCACTTGATGGTGTCACACTGAGTAAGGTTTCAGATCAGGGTTCCAAGCCCTTCATGAGTGCCAACCGGATTGAAGTTGAACTTTCCCCACTCGATGCACTTATGGGGCGTTTGTCTTTCTCTGAAACGCAGATTGTAAGGCCGCATTTCAATATTGGTGGACCGGTCGATAATTTTTCCGGTCTGCTTGATGCGATTGCCAATTCCAGCGGGCGCCTCGGCACGGCCATCCGCGCGCAACGCGCTTTGCAGCAAAACGGCGCCAATGACAAAGCGCTTGCCGCGCAACAGGCATCGCAACCTTTTGGCCGCGTTGTGATCCGTGATGGTACGGTCTCATTTAATCATCCCGACGAGCAGGAGGCTTCGAAGGAAGAGCAGCAGATTACAAAGTTGAACGCCACGCTTGAATGGCCGCGAACATCAAGTGCGGCAACCTTGCGCGGCAGTGCGCAATGGCGGGGCGAGGCCACCCAATTCAATGTCACCGCCGGTCAAGCATTGTCGCTTCTTGCCGGTGGCACCTCTGACGTAAACGCAAGCTTCACATCCACACCCCTCAATATTACCTTTGAGGGTAAGGCCAATATTTCCAATGACCGCTTCTTTGAGGGCGCGTTGAGTGCAAAAACGCCCTCGCTCAGCAACAGTGTTCGCTGGCTCGGCCTGCCACCCGTCGCCGGCAGCACCGAAATCGGGGCTTTTTCCCTTGATTCAACCATTACATCAACACCGAAGCGGCTGAAATTCGATAATGTCGAAATGACAACGGATGAAAGCCCGGCCAAGGGTGTGATTGAAATTGGCTTTGAGCAGGACACGCCTGCGGTTACCGGCACCCTCGCCTTCGATAAGCTTGATCTGCGACGGTTATTCTCCATCTTCGTGCCGCTGCCCGTCAATCAGCCTCGCTCTCCGAGCGAACGGAATCAAAGCGAGCAGGACAATATCAATACGAGCTTCATCGACCGGGCTGAGCTTGACCTGCGTCTTTCGGCGCAAGCCGCCACCGCAGGTCCGGTATCATTAACCAGCGTTGCAGCGGCCGTACAGATCAGAGGCGGTCGCGCGATGTTCGATATTGGTGACGCCAAAGCCTTTAACGGCATTATTCAGGCCAATCTGCAGATTGTTCGCGACCTGAAGACCGCCAGTGGTGAATTGCGGTTCAACGCATCAGACATTGACAGCTCGCAGCTTTTTGCAGCGCTCGGCTTTGACAAGCCATTCGTCAATGGCAAGGGTAATGTTTCACTGTTTATGAAAGCGCCAGCCAACCGTTGGTCAGCGCTTCTGAACAGCGCGCAGGGCAATGTCTCCGTTCAGCTTAACAACGGGCAAATGCAAGGCTTTTCGGTTCAGGATTTTTTGACAAAAGCGCAGAGCCAAGGTTTCTTTGCGCTTGAACGGCAGGAAAACGTCTCTCTTGCCTTCAATCGCCTCGACCTCAAGGCAAATCTTTCCGATGGCGTGGCAACGCTGGAGAATGCGCGTCTTGCCACGAATGATGGCACGCTCAATCTGGCTGGTATTGTTCCATTTGTTGACCGCAGTCTGGCATTAAGCGGCGAAGTCATCTTCCCCGATAGCCAGCCGCAGCCGCAGAATACGGATGGACAACTTGCCGAAACCACGCCCGCGAAGCCACCGCTGCATTTCTTTGTTGGCGGCTCCTGGGATCGGCCCTTTATCTCCCCATCATCGACAGGAAGCGAAACGGGGCAGTAAGCCCCTCTCCTTATGATCATCATCCCATACGGAATGCGGCTTGCTCGTCACGGCGGCGCTGCACTTCGCGACGCTTGTTGACAACCGAAGCAATGATCACGCCCGTCGCCACCAGTGCAATCAGGATAGTGCAGACCGCGTTGATTTCCGGTGTCACACCAAGCCGCACCTGAGAGTAAATCTTCATCGGCAGTGTGGTTGCACCCGGACCAGAGGTGAAGCTTGCAATCACCAGATCATCGAGTGAAAGGGTGAAAGCCAGCATCCAGCCGGAAACAACGGCAGGCAGAATAACTGGCAATGTGATTTTCATGAATGTTGTCACGGGTGGCGCGCCAAGATCCATTGCCGCTTCTTCCAGCGACCGATCAAAACTCACCAGACGCGACTGCACGACAACGGCCACAAAGCACATCGAGAAGGTGATATGCGCAAGCGTAACCGTCCAGAAACCACGGTCAAAATTCATCGCCACGAACAAAAGTAACAGCGAAAGGCCGGTGATGACATCCGGCATGACCAGCGGCGCGTAGACCATGCCCGAGAACAGAATTCGCCCGCGAAACCGCGTGTAGCGCGTGAGTGCAAGTGCGGCCAGCGTTCCAAGCACGGTTGCAATCGTCGCAGACAAAAGCCCGACGCGGATCGTCACCCATGCCGCATCCATCAGCGCCTGATTGCGGAACAGCTCCACATACCATTTGGTCGAGAAGCCCGCCCAGACAGTGACGAGGCGGGATTCGTTGAACGAATAGATGACCAGCAGAACAATCGGCAGATAAAGAAAAGCAAAGCCAAGCGACACCGAGACAATATTAAAACGTGACCAATTGTTTTGCATGTTATTTCCCCTTCTCCTGCTGGCGCGCCTGCACCTGCTGGAAAATCACGATCGGCACGATAAGCAGGAGCAGCAGAACCACGGCCACAGCCGAAGATACCGGCCAGTCGCGATTGGAGAAGAACTCACTCCAGATTGTCTTACCGATCATCAGCGTCTGCGATCCGCCAAGAAGATCGGGGATCACGAATTCACCAACAGCCGGAATGAACACAAGGAAACACCCCGCCACGACGCCTGCAAGCGATAGTGGAAAGGTGATCTTCCAGAAAGCTGAAAATGCAGTACAGCCGAGATCCTGCGCCGCTTCGATCAGCGAATAATCCATTTTTTCGAGTGACGAATAAATCGGCAGAATCATGAACGGCAGATAAGAATAAACGATACCAATGAAGATTGCCGTTTCCGTGTTCAGAATGTTGAGTGGCGTATCGATGATATTCAGCCACATTAAAAACTGGTTGAGCAGACCTTCCGGCTTGAGGATGCCAATCCACGCATAAACGCGGATCAGGAACGATGTCCAGAACGGCAGGATGACCAGCATAAGCAATGTCGGTCGCAGACTTTGCGGTGCCCGCGCCATGCCATAAGCCATAGGATAAGCGACGAGCAATGTCAGAAATGTCGAGATTGCCGCAATCCGCACGCTGGAAAGATACGCCATATAATAAAGCGGATCATCCATCAGCCAGAGATAGTTATCGATAGAAAGCTGCTTCACGCGCTCCCATGCAAGACCAAAGCCCTGCGTCAAATCAATAACTGGCTGATAAGGCGGTATTGCCATCGTGACTTCGGAAAGCGAAATCTTGAAGACAATAAAAAACGGAACCAGAAAGAAGATCAGCAGCCACAGATAAGGGACTGCGATCACGAGGCGACTGGTTATGGAAGCGATCAGCTTTTGCATGTGCTTCCCCTCCTCAGGCCGTCAGCACCAGACCGGCATCGGTATCAAACGAAACCCATACGCGCTCATCATAGGTCAGCGGATTTTCCGTCTTGCGCACAGCATTCAGGCTTGCAGCCTTGATGGTGCGACCATTGTCGAGGCGGACGTGGAAAACCGTCATATCGCCAAAATAGGCAATATCCCAAAGCTCACCCTCAACCGCGTTGACAGCGGTCTCTTCCGGCTTTTCGCGGTTAATGCGTGTCTTTTCAGGACGCACCGCATACCAAACCTTCTGACCGGCATTGAGCTGCTCGCGCGTTTCAGTGTGGATATGAAAGCCAAATTTTTCCGTGGCGATTTCAGCCTCACCATTGGCGACCTTGACCACTTCACCTTCGATGATGTTCACATTCCCAATGAAGTCGGCCACAAACTTTGAACGCGGCGCCTCATAAACTTCTGCCGGTGTTGCCACCTGCATAATGCGACCCTTATCCATGACAGCGATACGATCAGACATGGTCATGGCTTCTTCCTGATCATGGGTGACGACCATGAAGGTAAGACCGAGCTTGACCTGTAAATCCATCAATTCGAACTGGGTTTCTTCGCGCAGCTTCTTGTCGAGCGCACCAAGCGGCTCATCCAGCAGCAGCACTTTCGGACGCTTGGCAACAGCACGCGCCAAGGCCACACGCTGGCGCTGACCACCAGAAAGCTGATGCGGCTTGCGCTTGCCATATTTCTCAAGCTTCACAAGTTTGAGCATTTCAGCGACACGCGCATCGATTTCCGATTTCGCCATGCCGTCCTGCTTGAGCCCAAAAGCAATGTTGTTCTCTACCGTCATATGCGGGAACAGTGCATAGGACTGGAACATCATATTGACCGGTCGCTTATAGGGAGGAATGCCGCGCAAATCCTGACCATCGAGCGTAATGCGCCCCGATGTCGGCTCCTCAAAACCCGCCAACATGCGCATCAATGTGGTCTTGCCGCAGCCGGAAGCACCTAAGAGCGAGAAAAACTCGCGATTGAAAACATTGAGCGACAGATCATCAACCGCGGTAAAATCGCCGAAAATCTTGGTCACATTCTCAAAAGAGATGAAAGGCTTCGCCGCCGGATCATTCCAGGGTGCAAATTTGCGGCGAAAGCTGCCAAAAGATTCCATTCCGTTCCCCTATCGACTTAATCGAGGGCCTGCATTCACAGGCACAGTCTGCCACTAAACGACTATATTAAGACGTAGAGCGGCCCTCCTGTATGAACAGTGAGCCGCTCTTAACAATTTGACGGGACCAAACCCGATCAGACGTTCACAACCGTCTTATTATCCAACTGTTACTGACCTGTGACGATCTTGGTCCAGGCCCGCGTAACATAACGCTGAGTTTTCTGGTCATAAGGTGTTGGCACAAACAATTTTTTCAACACCTCTTCGCTCGGATAGATTTCTGGGTCATCGAGAATATCTTTATCGATGAACGCCTGCGAAGCCTTGTTACCATTCGCATAGAATACGAAATTGGATGCTTTCGCCGCAACTTCCGGGCGCATGATATAATTCATGAATTCAAGCGCTTCAGGTACATGTTTTGCGTCAGCAGGGATTGCCATCTGGTCAAACCACATCAGCGCGCCTTCCTTCGGGATCGAATAACCGATCTCTACGCCCTGATTTGCCTTCTCGGCACGATCACGTGCCTGGAAGATGTCACCTGAATAACCAACAGCCATGCAGATGTCGCCATTCGCCAGCGCGTTGATATATTCCGACGAATGGAACTTGCGGATATTCGGACGAATCTTGAGATAAAGCTCCTGCGCCTTTTCCATATCTTCCGGTGAAGGGGAATTGGGATCAAGACCAAGGTAATTCAAAGCCGGGCGCAGCATTTCGCTTGATGTATCCAGCAGATAAATACCGCAGTCTTTCAGCTTCGCCGAAATCTCCGGGTTGTAGAGCACATCCCAAGAGTCAATCGTATCGGTACCAAGGATTTCCTTGATTTTGGCCTTGTTATAGCCAATGCCGGTCGTGCCCCACATGTAGTTTATGGAATATTCGTTGCCCGGATCGTAGGTCGCGGCACGGGTCGAAATTTCATCCCACATATTCTTGAGGTTTGGCAGCTTGTCCTTGTCGAGCTTCAAGAACACACCAGCCGGGATCTGACGGCCAAGGAATTCACCCGATGGCACAACAAGATCATAGCCGCTACCACCGGCAAGAAGCTTGGTTTCAAGAATTTCATTGGAATCATAAACGTCGTAAACGACCTTAATGCCCGTTTCCTTGGTAAAATCCTTGAGGATCGAATCGTCGATATAATCCGACCAGTTATAAATATTGACAACCCGCTCCTGCGCGCTTGCGGGAAATACGGTGGCGCTCACAAGGGTCGTGACCATCGTTGTCGCCAGAAGAAAGGATTTCATCCTCATCGCGTGCTCCATTCTGCACCGTAATTTCCGGTACAGCTTAAGGGTGGGTAAATTGTTTCATTTTCTACCTTTTTAGATTGTGCAGCATTCGTCAACCGGCTGATGACAACACAAACATAAAAATTGCGATGCCACGCCTGAGAGCCAACGAGATTTTGACTATGGCGCGGCGAAAATAGTGAGGTTCGAGAACCGGAGCGGAGTGTACTTCGGGTACACGAGCACCGGGAGCGCAGAACCACGCCATTTGCAGACCGTCGGAGTCAAAATATCGCGGCTTTACTGGAAATCGAAAGCAGATAGCCCCGCCACCATTTCATCAAGCCCTAATGGACGCGTCAACGGCGGCTCGGCACGGGTGATGCAGCCTTGCCGTTCACAAAGCCTGCAAGCGGGGCCTATTTCTGTGCGAGGCGCACTGTTTGTACCGTAAACTGTCTCTATAGCAGCATCGAGCGAGCAGCCGATGAGAATTGCCGTGCGCCGCGGACGCTCGTTAAATGCACCTTGCGGTCCTTCAAGCGTTCGCGCAACCGTCAGAAAACTGGAACCATCGGGCAATTCGGCTGGCTCCACCAGCACCTGCCCCGCCTGTGTGAATGCTGCATAGACCGGAAGCTTCGGACACTGACCGCCAAATCGCACCGGAAAGCCTTCGGCACCCGCCATGCGCAAGCGATTGCCAGCATGATCGATTTCCATCAGAAAAAACGGTAAAGCAGAATTATCCCGCCGCTGAAGCGTTGTCAGTCGGTTTGCCGCCTGTTGAAACGACACGCCAAAGCGTGAACGCAACACGTCTATATCATAGCGCGCCCGCACAGCAGCATCACGAAACTGCCGGTAAGGCATCATCAAAGCCTGTGCCGCATAACGCGCCAGTTCAAAACGCGCGATGCGCTTTGCTTCACTGGACGAGAGTTTTAGCCCTTCTGTTTCAGCGCCGATCATTACTTGCATACGGATCAGCGCTGCTTCCATGGCAATTTCCTGCAACTGATCAAAAGGCGACAATCGCTCCGATATGAAAAGCCGCTGTGAATGCCGA
The DNA here is from genome assembly GCF_039674265.1 of Brucella sp. TWI559. NCBI lineage: Bacteria > Pseudomonadati > Pseudomonadota > Alphaproteobacteria > Hyphomicrobiales > Brucellaceae > Brucella > Brucella sp. TWI559. The sequence continues at coordinate 198,602 of NZ_JBDJNE010000002.1, read as the reverse complement.
TCGTAACGCCTGCGCCAGTTCGGCATGGTTGCAACGGGCAATGTGCGCACCGTAATGCCATGCTCGCGCCGCAGCCATTCTTTCAACGCACCTGACAAGTCGCCATCAGGTTTCAGCAAACCATAAAAGCTTTCCGCCTCTTCCTCGATCCGCGGGTAATGATTGGGCCGCCGCGCCATAACATCACGCACTTCATCCAGCGGCAAACGCGTGGCGGAAAGCTGCGCATCACTGCCTTCATGCGAAAGCAATTGCGAGAGATCAGAAAGGCGCTGCTGTTGCTCGCGGTATGCACGGTAGAGTTTAACGATGCCGGTGGCGGCATTGGGTGCCGCCTCGCCAATCTCCACCAGTTCCTGATCGCCCGGCAATTCTCCCGTCAGCAGTGGATCGGAAAATACTTCTTTCAGCCCAGCAACCGTTGCGCCGCTTTCAGCCTGAAGGCTGTCGAGATCAAGCTTGTAAACACTGGCAAGCTTCAACAAGAGCTGCACCGTCAGCGGACGCTGATTGCGCTCAATCAGATTGAGATAGGACGGCGAAATACCAAGCGCCTCGGCCATGGATGTCTGCGTCAGACCGCGTTCGTTGCGGATGCGCCTGATGCGTGGACCAGCAAAGATCTTGCGTTCGCTCATGAGGCCTCCCAAGTCAGCAATGATGAAATTTACAATTCATGACAAAATAGCTGCAAAGTTTGATTTTGACAAGATTTACAAATTTACAAATAACCTCAGTCAATTTTCAGACAGCATTACCTCAATTTCTCAGCCGTTTTCCTGCTTTTTCTAGCTGTTCGAGCAATAGGGTTGTAAATCTGGTCACAGAAAGAGCGACAACAATCAGCTCTTCCAGAACCTAATCTTAGTGTGAGGAGACACCGAAATGACAGATTTTTACAGCCTCATCCCTTCGGCACCCAAAGGCCGCTTTGACGGCATTGAGCGCGCACATACAGCCGAAGATGTGAAAAGGCTGCGCGGTTCGGTGGAGATCAAGTATTCGCTGGCCGAGATGGGTGCAAACCGTCTGTGGAAACTGATCCACGAGGAAGATTTCGTCAACGCGCTTGGCGCGCTCTCCGGCAATCAGGCCATGCAGATGGTACGTGCTGGTTTGAAGGCGATCTATCTGTCCGGCTGGCAGGTTGCAGCGGATGCAAACACGGCATCGGCCATGTATCCCGACCAGTCGCTTTATCCGGCCAATGCTGCCCCAGAACTGGCAAAGCGCATCAACAAGACATTGCAGCGTGCCGACCAGATTGAGACTGCGGAAGGCAAAGGCCTGTCGGTTGATACTTGGTTTGCACCAATTGTTGCGGATGCGGAAGCAGGCTTCGGCGGACCGCTGAATGCATTTGAGATCATGAAGGCCTTCATCGAAGCCGGTGCTGCTGGCGTGCATTATGAAGACCAGCTGGCCTCTGAAAAGAAGTGCGGCCACCTTGGCGGCAAGGTTCTGATCCCGACTGCGGCCCATATCCGCAACCTCAATGCGGCACGTCTTGCAGCCGATGTCATGGGAACGGCAACGTTGGTCATCGCTCGCACGGATGCAGAAGCCGCCAAGCTTCTGACCTCGGATATTGACGAGCGCGATAAGCCATTCGTCGATTACGATGCTGGCCGCACGGCGGAAGGCTTCTATCAGGTGAAAAGCGGCATTGAGCCATGCATCGCCCGTGCCATTGCCTACGCACCCTATTGCGATCTGATCTGGATGGAAACATCCAAGCCCGATCTCGAACAGGCTAAGCGCTTTGCAGAGGCTGTGCATAAGGCTCATCCGGGCAAGAAACTGGCTTATAACTGCTCGCCATCGTTCAACTGGAAGAAGAACCTCGACGACGCAACAATTGCCAAGTTCCAGCGCGAGCTTGGTGCGATGGGATACAAGTTCCAGTTCATTACGCTGGCCGGTTTCCATCAGCTCAACTACGGCATGTTCGAACTGGCGCGTGGTTACAAAGATCGTCAGATGGCGGCTTATTCCGAACTGCAACAGGCGGAATTTGCAGCCGAAGCCAACGGCTACACCGCGACCAAACACCAACGCGAAGTCGGCACCGGCTATTTCGATGCCGTATCGCTCGCAATCACCGGCGGCCAGTCTTCGACCACCGCCATGAAGGAATCCACCGAAACAGCGCAGTTCCGTCCGGCTGCGGAATAACAACGAAGGGAACATAAAATGGCTTCGATTGCACGCGTTAAGGAAAGAGCAGAAGAGCAATCAACCTCGATGAGCACCGATCAGCAAAGCGCGATCCGTATGCTTGCCAATGACCTGCACCGTCTCAATCAGTCGGTTATGAAAGCAGTCGAGGCCGGTGTTTCTGTAGAGCTGGTTCGTTCTGCCCGACATCATGCGGGAGATGGCAACTGGGGCGACCTCTTGATCCCGGTTATCGTTACCCGAAACCCGTGATCAGCAAAAAACAACGGATTATAACTTGATATACCAGTCCATTCATGTTGGATTAGCTTAACTGACCTCCCCGGCTGGCTCTGCCAGTCGGGTTCTTTTTTGCGTCAACAGACATTTTTGGCTAGGCGCTTTTGGGAAATCTATTCCCACACCGCTTCGCGCGAATGGATCGCGCAGGCGTGAAGCCTAAATGCTTCGATGCTGCTATGCAGCCCAAAAGACGCAATCTGCTTCACAGCTCATTCGGATTTTTTCTTTCGCCGTTCACAAGACCAAATTAGGCACAATAAACTACATATGCTCAGCGACGGCGCGGATTTCGCATTATTGAAGTGTCTTTTCCAATATCGCCCATTGCTCTTCACGCGTCACCGAACCCATTCCGCCCTTTCTGGCCAGCACATTTCGATTGAGACGCACGAATACAACCTTTTGATCGCCTTTCTCCGCCCATCCGACATACCAGCCGAACTGACGGCGTCGATCCGGCTTGCCTTTAGGGCCTGTTTCAAAGGCCGAGCCGGTTTTACCATGGACCATCCAGCCGTTTGAAAGCTGATGACTTGGCAAAATTTCCATGGTTTTGGTGATCGCAACCTCAGAAAACGGCACCTTGTAATTCACCATCTTCATGAGAAAATCAGCCTGCTCATTGGGTGATATTTGCAATGATGAGGAAATCCAAGAACGTAAAAGGCCGTTATTCTTGCACCGATCGCCACTTAGGTCACGGTTACCGTAATTGAGTTGATCTGTGTATTTTTGAAATTTATCTTTTCCTAGCTTCCGCGTCAGCTCTTGTGAGAACCACACAACCGACTGATCCTCCCAATAGGTCGGATCGACAGATTGCCTCCATGATTCACGCCACGCGGGATAACCTTCCTTGTAAGGCCAGGAGGGGGTGTGTGCATCCTCGAGAATGCCGCTTTCAAACCCCATCAACGCCAATGGCACTTTGAAGGTTGATGCCGGGCTGTTGCGCGTATCGCAAACGTCGCCTTCTTTAGAGATGATGTCGCCATTATTCGCATTAAGGATGATCATGCAGGTGAGTTTTTCGCTTTTGGCCGATGCCTGTCCTTGCAGGGCGAGCATCATGCAAAAAGCGCTTCCTGCCATTCCCAAAGCCGCTTTGATCGTTCTTTGCATCCAGAAAACCTCTCAAGACATGTTTTCGCGAATTCTTTTCTCAAACATGGCGCCAACATTACGCAAACACGGCAATCCACACGTTTGTGCATACCCCCTCATTTATCACTCCCCATATTTAATGTTGTTGTTGTTCAAAGCTTCATTTGTCAACGCATCATGCTCCAGCTATCATGATGCTATACGAAATCATTTTTTGGTGTTGGATGTCTGCTGATACGACGGAAAAGAAGGTTACGCGTGCGCCGCGTCGCCGTACGCCTGCTTATGTCAAATCGCTTCGCGGCGTGAAGAACTGGAAGCAAGCCACAGAGTGGCTGGCATGGCGCGACATTGAAGACATCGAATGCATTACCCCTGATCAGGCGGGTGTGGCGCGTGGCAAGATGATGCCATCAAAGAAGTTCACTTCCAATACGTCGCTTGCTCTGCCTTCTGCTGTGTTCATGACGACCATTTCAGGGGATTATCCTGAAGACGGTCATGGTTTTCAATATCCCGAAGATGATGGTGATCTCAGGCTTTTGCCTGATCTCTCGACACTCTCCTCGGTGCCATGGGAAACGGATGCAACAGCGCAGGTCATCTGCGACCTGGTCTATCAGGATGGACGCGCGGTTGAATTCACGCCGCGCAATGTGCTGCGCTCTGTCGTTGCTGCCTATAACAAGCGCGGCCTCAAGCCGGTTGTTGCACCGGAAATCGAGTTTTATCTGGTACGTAAGAACCCGGACCCCGATTATCCGCTCACGCCACCGGTGGGGCGCTCCGGCCGCGCCATTGGTGGCGGTCAGGGCTATTCAATTGCAGGCGTCAACGAGTTTGATGAACTGATCGACGACATCTATCATTTCTCCGAAGGACAGGGCCTTGAGATCGATACACTGATCCACGAAGAAGGTGCAGCACAGCTTGAAATCAATCTGCGCCATGGCGATCCGGTTGAGCTGGCCGATCAGGTGTTTTTGTTCAAACGCACAATCCGCGAAGCCGCCCTTAAGCATGATATGTATGCAACCTTCATGGCCAAGCCTATTCAAGGCCAGCCGGGTTCGGCGATGCATATCCATCAATCGATCGTCGACAAGAAAACAGGACGCAACATCTTCTCCAACGAAGATGGCAGTGAAAGCGAAGCCTTCCGCCACTTCATCGGCGGCATGCAACATCATGTACCAAACGCGCTCGTGATGTTCGCGCCCTATGTTAACTCTTATCGCCGCCTTACGCCTGATGCATCGGCGCCGGTTAACGTGAAATGGGGTTACGACAACCGCACGACGGCCTTCCGTGTACCGCGTTCCGAGTCCGGTAGCCGCCGCGTCGAAAATCGCATTCCTTCATCTGATGCCAACCCTTATCTGGCACTCGCTGCATCGCTCGCCTGCGGGTTGATTGGTTTGGTGAACAAAATCGAAGCTGATCAACCTGCATCGACAAGCGTTAACACCAAGGAAATCGATCTGCCGCGCGGTCTGATAGAAGCTGTGCAACTCTTTGAAAATGATCAGGAATTGCGCAACCTTTTCGGAAACTCGTTCGTCACCACTTATGCAGCAATCAAGCGCGCGGAGTTCGAGACTTTCATGGAAGTCATCAGCCCGTGGGAACGTGAGTTCCTTCTGCTCAACGTCTGACCGGTTCCACATGACCTATCAAAGCCCAATCTCGCCCGGCTTCTCATGGTACGAAGCGAGCGCTCCAGAGCGACCACAATACGAAGAACTTGATGGTGCCCGTCAGGCAGATGTCGTTGTTATTGGTGGTGGTTATACGGGACTTTCGGCAGCCTATCATCTGGCCACACAGGGAGCTGACGTCGTGCTGATCGAAGCGGCACGCTTTGGCGATGGCGCATCGGGACGCAATGGTGGTCAGTTCGGCACCGGTCAGCGCACATGGCCGGAAGACCTCGAAAAGCAATATGGCTTTGAACGGGCGAAGGCTCTGTTCGATGTTGCGGAAGAAGCCAAGGCTTACCTTCTTGGCTTTGCGCGCGAACACTCTATCGATATGGAATATATGCCCGGCCAGATTTCAGCCGCGCACAAGCCGCGTTATCTGAAGCACTATCAGGCCCATGCGGAACTGATGGCCACGCGCTTCAATTACCCTCATATTCGTTTTGTTGAACGCGACGAAATGGCCACACTTCTCGGCTCTAACCGCTATCATGGCGGGATTTATGATGCGGGCACCGGTCATATCCATCCGTTGAAATTGCTGATTGGGCTGGCAAAAGCGGCACAGTCCACCGGTGCGCATCTCTTTGAAAACACCAAAGCCACAAAGATAACCACAGCAAGCGGTCGCGTTGAAGTTGAAACGCCACGCGGCACGATTTCAGCAAAGAGAGCGTTTCTCGCAGTCAATGCGCACGGCGGTGATTTGGAGCCGACAAGTGCAACTCACGTGATGCCAATCCGTTCTTTTATTGGCGCAACTGCCCCTCTGGGCGACAACAGCCCGGTCATTCCCGGTGGTGAGTCGGTTGATGACTCGCGCTTCGTCGTTCGTTATTTCCGTAAATCAAAGGATGGCCGTCTTCTGTTCGGAGGCCGTGAAGCCTATACCGCCGACAATCCGCGTGACATCAGCGAACATATCCGCCGCCAGATTGCTGAAATCTATCCCGCACTCGACAAGGTCGACATTACACACGCATGGGGCGGATCCGTTGGTATAACCATGCCGCGCCAGCCATTTGTGCGTGAAGTGATGCCTGGCGTTATTTCAGCAGGTGGTTACTCCGGCCATGGAGTCATGCTCGCCAATTACATGGGCAGACTTTATGCGGACGCGATCAGCGGTAAGCGCGAGAAGCTCAAACTCTTTGAAGAATTGCGCATTCCCGCCTTCCCCGGCGGCCGCACGTTGCGTGCCCCACTGCTATTTGTTGCCTTGTCATGGTATGCGCTGATGGATCGGATTTAAACCACACCCTCCCCGGCTTTTGCTGCAAGGCGTTGATATGTCTCTTCCACCACATCACACATCGGCAGAATTCCGCTCAAACATAGCAATGCCTTTATGTGTTCACGCACACCTTCATAGCCAATGATCGGCACAAAAGACTGCATAACGATACGTGCTTCGCCTCTGTAAAGAGCCTCATACTCCGCAAAATTTGTAAAGCTTTTGTAGCTTTCGCCGCGCATCAAATAAGTTTCGACCGCGGCGCCTTCGGCCAGCACAACCGCATGGCTATCGAGCACAATATTATAATAGTCGATGATATTTTGTGCTAAAGCGCGCGTGATAGACCGGCCATTGACGAGATCTTTCGCTCTGATCAAAACGCCATCAATAAAAAGAGCATGGTTTGGAGACAAATAGAGATCACGGCGAGGCGCTTTGCCGTCAATCGCATGACGTGCAATACGGATCGGCATGATGTTCTCGTTCCAACCCGCTCCGCCTTTGCGGTGGCTTTGCCAGCCCACCCACTTAACGGGCATAAAAGAACCATCAACTGTCCTGACGAAATCTCCGATCACGAGATTTTCTACCGCAACCGGCCCCTTCGCGGTCTCTATGAGTGTACCTTTCAAAAGACAGTTAGAACCTGAACCGCCGCCGTGCTCCCACCATTTCGTACCAAGAGCTCGAGCTGGAAAAGACGATACAGTCGCCACCAGCGCGCCCAGGGCCGAACCCTTTGCAATCATGCCCGCCGCAGCACCCAGAAAATGGCGTCGCGCGCGACTGCTCGGTGAATGCCGGTCTTTATCTGCTGACATAAGTCCCTCCGCTCTAAGAGTTATGGCATCGGGCCAAAAACAGCATGTTTTTGCAAAGCACGATGCGTCTGTTCAAGAACATGAAGCACCATTCCGTGTTGCACGGAGTTAGAATGCCTCGATTACTTCACCCCAATTACCGCTCTGATATTACTCCACCATGCCATTGAAAATGTTACAGCAATCCGATCTACCACGTCCGCAAATAGAGGTAGAGCATAGGGCAAAGGGCGTAGATTTTATGAGATTGTGGGTGCTCTCAAGGGCGCGCAGCGCTAACCGAGATTAAGTAAAACACAATAGAAACGCGCAATTGCTCTGAGAATCATCCTATCATTTCACGAACAAAGCAGCGCAGGAGTTTCCATTGAGCAAAGACACGCTTTTTCTTCTAATGCCCGGTTTTGAAGATCCGGCCTATCCGGGCCAGACTTTTTACTGCGAACATTGTGCGCTGATGGAAGGCGTGCTCGCATCATTTCCCGCATTGGGAGAGAAAATCGAGATCATGCGCATCGCCTGGCCGCGTCCGAGACCAGATGTAATCGCACTTGTGGGTGAGGAAAACCAGTCTTTACCACTGCTGATATTGGCGCAAGGTGACAGCTCAATCCATCAAACAGGCGAATATGAAGGACGCGCCTTCATCTCCGACAAGGATGCAATCCTCAAGGCCCTTTCCGAACGCCATGGCTTTGCACAACCACATCCCTAAAGCACGTCAAACCAGATTGGCGCTTTAAGCTGAGCAACACGGCGCACGCATTCGTGATGGCCAATGCGGCATATTGCTCTTCCTTTTTCGCTTCTTCACCCCATCTTAACATGCCTGCCAAGTCAGCCGATTGTCATAAACCTGTGTTCAGGTTTGTGGATATGCTGGCATCGAAAGAACGAACGGCAACAGAACAGATTTCCGACTGGCCTCATGTGTGAGCATGCGTCCGGTCTCAACCACAACAAGGAGCAACCACATGGTCGTAAAAGCCTATGGTGCTTATGCCGGTGACAAGCCACTTGAACCGATCGACATCACACGCCGCGCGCCGGGTGCAGACGATGTGCAGATCGCAATCGCTTATTGCGGTGTCTGCCATTCCGATCTGCATCAGGTTCGTTCGGAATGGGCCGGAACGGTCTATCCTTGCGTTCCCGGCCACGAAATTGTCGGCCACGTTACCGCTGTCGGCGCAAATGTCAGCAAATTCAAGGTCGGCGATACGGTCGGCGTTGGCTGCATGGTCGATAGTTGCCAGCATTGCTATGCCTGCGATGACGGGCTGGAACAATATTGCGAACACGGCTTCACGGGCACCTATAATTCGCCTACGCCTGACGCGCCGGGCCACACACTTGGCGGCTACTCGCAGCAGATCGTTGTTAAAGACAAGTTCGTTCTCAAGATCAACCATCCTAAGGAACAGCTTGCTGCCGTTGCACCACTGCTTTGCGCAGGCATCACCACATGGTCGCCGCTGCGTCACTGGCGCGTTGGTCCCGGCATGAAAGTCGGCATTGTCGGCATTGGTGGCCTTGGACATATGGGCATCAAACTTGCTCATGCGCTTGGCGCTCATACAGTCGCTTTCACCACATCCGAAAGCAAGCGCGCAGACGCCAAGGCGCTCGGTGCTGATGAAGTAATCGTCTCGCGCAACGATGAAGAGATGAAGGCACACGCCAACAGCTTTGACTTTATCCTCAACACCGTTGCAGCCAGCCACAATCTCGATGCCTTCACCCAGCTCTTAAAGCGTGATGGCACCCTGACACTGGTTGGCGTGCCGGAACATGCGCATCCATCGCCAAATGTCGCTACGCTGATCTTCAAACGTCGCTCGATTGCCGGTTCGCTGATCGGAGGCATTGCTGAAACGCAGGAAATGCTCGACTTTTGCGCTGAAAAAGGCATTGTTGCCGATATTGAAATGATTGCAATCCAGAACATCGAAGATGCATATGAACGCATGCTGAAAAGTGATGTGAAATACCGCTTTGTCATCGACAGCGCGACCCTCGCAGCATAACGAAATGAAAAACGGCCCGGTCATTCCGGGCCTTTTTCTTGATTTAAACCGGGATTTCGGAAACCTGCTTTACCGTCTGGCTCGGAACGTCTGTCTTGAGGCTTTGCACGCCTTTGATGCGGCTCAAATGCTCCGACTGAAAACGGCGATAGTCTTCAATGTCAGCCGCTACAACGCGGATCATTGCATCAAAATCCCCCAACATGAAATAGCACTCAACCACCTGCGGTAGCTTCAGGATGGCCTTTGCAAAGGTTTGCAGTGTCTCCTCATCTTGTTGATCGAGACGAATGCGCACGAAAAAAGTCAGCCCTTTGCCAATTTTTGCCGGATTAAGCACCGCAACATAGCGATCAATCACGCCCGCATCTTCAAGAAGCCGGACGCGACGCAGACATGGTGACGCCGACAGCCCCACCTCACGCGCCAGATCATTGTTGGCAATGCGACCATTGCGCTGAAGTACACGAAGGATCCGTCTATCGATATCATCCAGCTTCATTGGCTATCAATTCCATTTTTTAAAATATTATTGGCATTTTGTGCCAAACATTGATGCATAAGACCAATCTTTGCAACCAAATTGCGTCAGACATTGGCTACATTATCCAAAATTCAGACAAATCATGCAATGCATAAGGGGCAGCCTGACGGCAGGCCAACGGACGTTTTATGGATATTTCACAGGCCTATGCGCCGCAAAAAAGCAGAACTGCGCGTTATTCGGAATTTCGCCGGGGTGCAGTTGCCGGGTTTCCGGTTCTGCTTGGCATTATTCCCTATGCGGTGGTTCTGGGTGCGCTTGCTGCACAAAAAGGGTTGAGTCTCGTCGAAGTTCCATTGATGACCGGTCTCAACTTTGCTGGGGGATCGGAATTTGCAGCTATTCAGCTGTGGACCTCCCCGCCGCATATTTTGCTGATTGCCGCAATTACTTTTCTCGTTAATAGCCGTCATCTACTGATGGGGGCAGCGCTCGCTCCATTTATCCGTCATCTGCCCAAGCGCAAGGCTTTTGCGACGCTGTTTCTCATGTGCGATGAAAGCTGGGCAATCGGCATTGCCGATGCGAAACGCCGAAAGGCCAAAGGCATCAACCCTGCTCTCAGCCTTAAATTCTATGCCGGTGTTGCGGTCCCGTTTTACATTGCATGGGTGTTCTTTACGACCCTTGGCGCAGCTTTCGGCCCGATGATGGGCGATATGCGTCCATATGGCTTTGACATGGCTTTTCCGGCTGTCTTCCTCGTGCTGCTTGCAGGCATGTGGAAAGGCGTTGCCGCCGCCCGTCCATGGCTGGTCAGCCTTGTTGTTGCAGCAACAACCTATCTCACTATCCCCGGTGCGTGGTATGTCGCAGCCGGTGCGATTTCCGGTCTGATTGCTGCTTATGTTCTGGCAGGTAAAGACAATGATTGATCCAATAGCAGTTGTAGCCATCGTTTTAATGGCAAGCGTCACCTATCTCACGCGTATTGGCGGCTATATTCTGTTGCGCAATCGTACGCTCAGCAAGCGCGCCACAGCCGTCATGGAAGCCGCTCCCGGCTGCGTGCTGATTTCCGTCATTGCGCCCGATTTCGTTTCCGACAAACCGGCTGATCTTGCAGCGCTTGCGATCACCATTCTAGCGGCAACACGCTTTTCTATGCTGCCGACCGTCATCATCGGCATCTGCTCGGCTGGTTTTTTCCGCTATCTGATGGGCTAGGGTTACGGGGCAAGCTCGCCCATAATCCATTCGCGAAAAGCACGGATTTTGGGCATGTTCTTGCGTGCTTTAGGATAAACCAGCCAATAGGCCTGTCCGTCATCACAAAGAAGATCAAAGGGCTGGATTAGTTGCCCTGATGCCAGTTCTGCGGCATGAAACGCAGGTGTCAGGATACCAACGCCCTGCCCGGCAGCGGCTGCTCGCCCTTCGAGATGCTGCGCGCCATAACGGCTGAAAGAATTGCCCTTTATGGCCGGATTTTCAATTCCGGCAGCTTTGTACCAGATTTTCCACCATGGATCGTTGGGATCGACAGCGCGAAGACGCAACAGATCCGATGGTTCCCTGATACCTCCGACCGATTCTATAAGCTTGGGACTGAGCATCGGTGAGAACTGCGCCTTGATCAGCTCATGCGCCTCAAGTCCCGGCCAATTTCCTCGCCCGGCGCGAATGGCCATATCGACATTTGACGTCGAGAAATCAATTATATCGTTTGAGGTATCCAGTCGCACGGCCAGCGCCGGATGTTGCATCTGGAACGATCCCAACCGCTGTACCAACCAGTTTGATGCGAACGTCACCACAGCGCTGATTGTCAAAACGCCCTGCGTGTCATCCCGTGCCGAAGCAAAGGCCGCCCGCATTGTTTCAAAGGCATCGTTAATCGCAGGAGCCAAGCGCTTGCCCAGTTCGGTCAATTCCACCTGTCGCGGTTTGCGCAGAAACAGTGGAGCGCCGACACGCTCTTCCAGCAATTTGATCTGATAGCTGACGGCAGCCTGCGTCATTCCCAACTCTTTCGCCGCACGCGTAAAGCTTGCGTGGCGGGAAGCGGATTCAAAAACACGAATGGCTGAAAGCGGTGGCAGGGGCGACGTCATAATACATAAGTTCTCCTTATATAGGATAATCGACATTCAATTGGAAAACAAAGCATTTTTCCATCATAACTATAGGCACAATTTAACACATACCCCTAAAAAATGAGACCTACTATGCGTGATTTTGTGATCAGCTCATCAACGATTGCCGCTGCTTGCCCTGAAAAAACTACGCCATTGAGCTTGCGCAAGTGGATTGCGCACTTGTTCAAGCGGAAACGTAAGTATTACGTCATCAACGAACACTCGCCGGAATATTTGCTGCGCGATGTGGGTATCAAAGAAGGCAGACCAACCCGTTTTGCCCGTGACGGACATAAGCTGCCTGAATGGTGATATTTTTTTGTTTTAACGCATTATTCCGCGCAAAACCGCTTCGCACTTTTGCTGGAAATGCTTTAGCCACTAACCACTGCAAAGCCACGCGCTTTCAGGCCGCGCCGGTCTTCGCGCAGATTGTCGATCAGACGCGACCGGCTCCCACCCAAATGCGATGTCATCAGAGTGGTGGCTTGAGACACGTTTCCTTCTCGCACCGCATCCAGAATGGCATGATGCTGTTGCCAGGCGCGCGCCAGCGCATCCGCATCGCGCACTTCAAGCCAGCGTGCGCGCGAAAGCCGCTGCATGGCATCGCGAACGCCACGGCTGAGAAATTCATTGCCCGAAAGTCGGGCAAGCTCGATGTGAAAATCCATCCCCACGCGATGCCACTCTTCACGCGAACGCGTCGCATCACAACTGTTGAGCATTTCAGCAATCGCATCGACCCCACTGCGATCTTCCATCGCGCAAGTGACCTTGAGGGCGGCAATCTCCAGTGCCTCGCGATAGACGCCGATCTGTTCAATCTCGGCGAGATTGATCGGTGAAACAGTCCAGCCGCGGCCTTCCCGTCCGACAAGTCCCTCGGCTTCAAGCCGTAAAAGCGCCGCTCGGATCGGCGTGCGCGAAGCATTGAACTGCGTCTCGATCCAGCGTTCAGTCAGCCGCTCGCCTGGTCCCAGTTCAAGCCCAAGGATCATATCGCGAAGCTGTTCTTCGACGTGCCGCATCTGTGACATCTGCATCCCAATTTTTCCGGTTGCCTGATTGACAACTTATTGTGTCAGGCGCATGTGTGTATTCCAAATTGGTATCCCAAAATGGAATACAAAACAACCGCACATTATTACAACGGAATAAACCATGAATACCCGGCATGCCGAAACAGGCGATAAGGCGGCAATTGGTGATGAAAACCACGAACGCTATTGGAAGCAGAATCTTTTCATCTGCCTCATTGGTTCATTCACCACGCTCATTGCCATGTCGCTGCTTCTGCCGTTCCTCCCGCTTTATGTGGCACAATTGGGCGTGGCCGACGAAGCTGCAATCGTGCAATGGTCGGGCATCGCCTATGGCGCGACCTTTCTCGCAGCCGCTATCGTGGCCCCCTTCTGGGGCAAGCTCGGTGACCTTTATGGCCGCAAGCTGATGCTGATCCGCGCAAGCCTAGGCATGGCGATTGCCATGTCGCTGATGGGCATGGTCACAGATATCTGGCAGCTGGTGGCGCTGCGCCTGTTTGTCGGCATTGCAGGCGGCTATTCCTCTGGCTCTATGATTCTCGTCGCAACCCAGACACCAAAGGACAAGACCGGCTGGGCACTGGGTGCACTTTCTGCCGGCATCATGGCTGGCAATCTGGCTGGCCCTTTGCTGGGTGGTGCGCTTCCACCGCTGATCGGTATCCGCACGACCTTCTGGCTGGCAGGCAGCGTGATCTTCCTGACCTTTCTTGCAACAACATTTCTGATCCGCGAAGATCGCAAACCACCCAAGCGAAACAACGAACAAAAGAAGCAATCGATATGGGCTTTAGTTCCCGACCGCAAACCCGTCATCGCCATGCTTGCGACCGGCATGTTGCTGATGTTTGCCAATATGTCGATTGAGCCGATCATCACCGTCTATGTGATGCAACTGATGGATGATCAGGCGAAGGTCACTCTGATTTCCGGTGTCGTCATGGCTGCGGCAGCGCTCGGCAGCATCCTGTCCGCCTCACGCCTTGGCCGCCTTGCAGATCGCATCGGCCATACTCGCGTCATTACCGGCGCATTGGCCATTGCAGCACTGTTGCTTATTCCCCAAGCCTTTGTGACCGAAGCCTGGCAGCTGATCGGTCTCCGCTTCCTGATGGGGTTGGCTTTGGGCGGCCTTTTACCCTGCATCAGCAGCGTCATCCGGCACAATGTCCCTGACCGCGTAGCAGGCAGCGTGCTTGGACTTTCTGTTTCCGCCCAATATGTCGGGCAGGTTGCGGGTCCAGTGGCCGGTGGCTTTGTCGGCGGACAGTTTAGCATGCCCGCCGTATTTATTGCCACGTCAGTGCTCATGGGCCTCGGTGCGGCTTATAACTGGGGCGCTCTCAGGAACGGCGTTAGATAGAGTAACCACCATCAACGCTAAGCGCTGTTCCTGTCACCATTGATGATGCATCGGAAGCAAGGAACAGCGCAGCCTCGGCCACATCTTCAGGCTTGGAGAAGCGGCCAAGCGGAATGGTTTCTTTCAGATCTTTACGCGCCTGCGGCGTATCTTCCGTGAGAAAAAGCGCCAAAGCTTCGCCGTCGCTTTCAGCGGGGCAGATACAGTTGACGCGAATATTTTTCTCGGCCAGCTCAAGCGCCATCGCCTTGGTTGCGCTCACAACCCAGCCTTTGGACGCCGCAAACCATGTAAGCCCTTTGCGTGGGTGATTGGCCATCGCCGATGCCGTGTTGATAATCGCGCCGCTCCCCTGATGCTCCATGATCGGGGCAACGAGCAGCGTCGAATAATAGATCGCCTTCATATTAACGGCATTGATGAGATCGAAATTATGCTCATCCACATCCGTCAAAGGCATGTTACGGTGGGTGAAACCGGCATTGTTGACCATGATGTCGATACGACCAAACTTGTCGAATGCCGCGCGCGCCAGCCGCTCCATGTCATCTTTGCGCGAAACATCAGCCTGTACGGATAAAGCATTCTCGCCAATATCGGCTAACTCGTCTTCAAGGCGCTTCACATTGACATCCGCCAGCACGACTTTAGCGCCTTCAGCTGCAAATCGGCGCGCTATCGCAGAACCGAAACCCGATCCCGCACCTGTGATGATCGCAACCTTATCCTGCAGCCTTTTCATGTCATGCTCCTTTCGCGGATATTTATTAGAATCCGCCCGTCAAATCACTTCTATCGCATTATCTTGAACACGCTATATATGCATATGCCGTTAACCAGAGTCATAAGACACCTGTAATTGGCAACATTCGCGAGAATGTTATATTGGACGGTTGAATTTAAATCGATTAGATCGTAGACAAAGGCTGCGCGAAAATCGCAATCTGCTATTAGCGAAGTGATTTGCGTCAGAAGTGGAAGAGAGCAATATATGACCAGCCAGATAATACCGGTAGAGCCCTTCGATTGTATCGTTTTCGGCGGTTCCGGCGATCTTGCCGAACGCAAACTGATTCCTGCTCTGTACCAGCGCCAACGTGCAGGTCAGCTCAGTGAGCCAACACGTATCATCGGTGCATCGCGTAGCGCCATGACCGATGAGGAATATCGTAAATTTGCCCGTGATGCGATCAACGAGCATGTGAAAGCTTCCGAAATTGACGCCAAGGAAGTCGAGGCATTTATGGCTCGGCTGACCTATGTCGCAGTCGATGCGAAGTCGGAAGATGGCTGGGCTGCTCTGAAAGAGGCTATTGGCAAAAAGCCTGAAAAGATCCGCGCGTTTTATCTCGCAGTCAGCCCAGCTTTGTTTGGTGACATTGCCAACCGTCTCAAGTCGCATGGCTTGATCACGCGCGATACGCGCATCATCGTTGAAAAGCCAATTGGCCGCGATCTCGAATCCGCCAATGCGCTTAATGACACCATCGGCAGCGTTTTCCGCGAAGACCAGATTTTCCGTATCGACCATTATCTGGGCAAGGAAACCGTCCAGAACCTGATGGCTCTGCGCTTTGCGAATGCACTTTATGAGCCATTGTGGAATTCTGCGCACGTTGACCACGTTCAGATTACGGTTGCCGAATCTGTCGGCCTTGAAGGTCGCGCGGGCTATTACAACACTGCTGGCGCATTGCGCGATATGGTACAGAACCATATTCTGCAGCTTCTTTGCCTCGTCGCCATGGAGCCACCTTCGTCGCTCGAAGCCGATGCCGTCCATGACGAAAAGGTCAAGGTACTGCGTTCGCTCAAACCAATTACCTCGGCCAATGTCGAAGACGTGACGGTACGCGGCCAGTATCGCGCTGGCGCATCCGCAGGTGGTCCTGTTAAGGGCTACCTCGAAGACCTTGGCAGCGACGATAGCAACACCGAAACTTTTGTGGCGCTGAAGGCCGAAATCAACAACTGGCGTTGGGCTGGCGTTCCGTTTTACATGCGTACAGGCAAACGCCTTGCGTCCCGTGTTTCGGAAATCGTCGTCACCTTTAAGCCGATCCCGTATTCGATCTTCGGAGAACATGCCGGCAAAGTTGTCGCCAACCAGCTCGTTATCCGTTTGCAGCCGGATGAAGGTGTCAAGCAGTGGCTGATGATCAAGGATCCAGGTCCGGGCGGGATGCGCCTTCGCCACGTTCCACTTGATATGAGCTTTGCTGAATCCTTCAATGAACGCAATCCTGATGCCTATGAGCGTCTGATCATGGACGTTGTACGTGGCAACCAGACACTCTTCATGCGCCGCGATGAAGTGGAAGCGGCATGGCGCTGGGTTGATCCGATCCTCAAGGGTTGGGAGGTGAACAACCAACAGGTTCAGGGCTATACGTCAGGCACCTGGGGACCGTCGTCTTCGATCGCTCTTATCGAGCGTGATGGTCGGACCTGGCACGAAAGCTGACAAAGCAAAGTCCGGGGACGTTGACAGACATTCCCGGATCAGTCTTTGTGCCACAAAATAAAGAGCGAGCGCGAATATCCGCAGAGATTGCGCTCGTTCCGGACGTTTGGACTTGAAAGGTACGGCATGAGCATCGAACGGCACGATTTTACCAGTGGAACAGAACTTGCGCAGGCGCTTTCTGAAGCAATTGCGAACAAGTTGGCTGCCGCTATTGCTGAGCGGGGGCAAGCGACACTTGCTGTTTCCGGCGGCACAACGCCGCTCAAGCTGTTCGACATCTTGTCCCGCAAAATGATTGACTGGACGCTTGTGACCATTACGCTCGTCGATGAGCGCTTTGTCGCACCAACCAACGAACGTTCCAACGAAAAGCTGGTGCGTGATCATCTGTTGCGTGATCATGCAGGTGTCGCGAAATTTGTCGGCCTTTATAATCCGGCTGCGACCGCAGAAACAGCAGCACTGGCGGCTGCCAGCCGTATTGATGCATTGCGTCGCCCGTTTGACGTCGTTGTGCTTGGCATGGGCAATGATGGGCACACAGCATCATTTTTCCCGAATGCCGACCGTCTTGATCAGGCGATTGATCCAAAGACCAAGGCTGTTGTTCTGCCAATTCATGCAGAAGGTGCAGGTGAAAAGCGCCTGACACTGACCCTGCCATTGCTGGTGGAAGCAGACATGCTGGTTCTGCATATTGAGGGTGCTGCCAAGCAGGCAACACTTGAAAAGGCACTTGCCAGCGACGACGAAAATGAAATGCCGGTTCGCGCCGTGTTCCATCACGCCCGCAAGCCGATACAACTTTATTGGACAAGCTAACGGTCTCATTGAACGCAGCAGTTTGCGTTTGGGACTGTGTTATAATCAACCACAGGCAAGCCTGGCATTTTCCAACAGGTGATACCCATGACAACGCAGACTGCGCATACCCGCATCAAGGCCATCACAGAGCGTATCGTTGAGCGCTCAAAGCCCACTCGAGAAGCCTATCTTGGACGTGTTCGTGATGCGGCCTCCCGCAAGCCACATCGCTCGATCCTTGGATGCGCCAATCTCGCCCACGGTTTTGCAGCCTGCGGCCCCAATGACAAGGCTGCCCTGACCGCCGATGTTGTCCCAAATCTCGGCATCATAACCGCTTATAATGACATGCTCTCAGCGCATCAGCCGTTTGAGACCTATCCCGATCTGATCCGCAAGGCTGCGCGTGACGCAGGTGGCGTGGCGCAGGTTGCAGGCGGCGTGCCTGCCATGTGTGATGGTGTCACGCAGGGTTTTGCGGGCATGGAACTGTCACTGTTTTCGCGCGAAGTCATTGCCATGGCAACGGCTGTCGGCCTCTCACATGACATGTTTGACGCTGCCGTCTATCTGGGTGTCTGCGACAAGATTGTACCGGGGCTAATCGTCGGTGCCCTCACCTTTGGTCATCTGCCAGCGGTCTTCATTCCGGCAGGGCCTATGACAAGCGGTCTGCCGAATGACGAAAAAGCCAAGACCCGCCAGCTTTATGCGGAAGGTAAGGTTGGCCGCGCGGAATTGCTCGAATCTGAATCAAAATCCTATCACGGCCCCGGCACATGTACCTTCTATGGCACCGCCAACTCCAATCAGATGCTGATGGAGATCATGGGGCTGCACCTGCCCGGCTCGTCTTTCATCAATCCTGGCACACCGTTACGCGAAGCGCTGACCCGCGAAGCCACCAAGCGCGCCTTGGCGATTACTGCTTGCGGCAATGAATATACGCCCGTTGGCGAGATGCTGGACGAGCGGTCTTTCGTCAATGGTATCATTGGGTTGAACGCGACCGGCGGTTCGACAAACCATACGATCCACCTGATCGCCATGGCCGCAGCTGCCGGGATCAAACTGACATGGCAGGATATTTCGGAGATTTCTGACGTCGTGCCTTTACTGGCGCGTGTTTATCCAAACGGCCTCGCCGATGTGAACCATTTCCATGCAGCTGGCGGCATGGGCTTTTTGATCCGCGAATTACTCGACGGCGGCATTCTGCATGAAGATGTCCGCACTGTCTGGGGAGAAGGTTTGCGACCTTACGCAATCGAACCAAAACTTGGGCAAAATGGCACGGTTGTTCGCGAACCGGTTCCCGAAAAGAGCGGCGACGACAAGGTTCTGGCCAAGATCGGCGCGCCCTTCCAGCCCTCAGGCGGCATTAAGGTTCTGACCGGCAACATCGGCAATGCGATCATCAAGGTTTCAGCAGTGAAACCAGAGCGCCATGTCATTGAAGCATCGGCAAAAGTCTTCAACGATCAGGCCGAATTGCAAGCCGCATTCAAGGCTGGCGACCTCATCGGCGACTTTATCGCCGTTGTGCGCTATCAGGGGCCAAAAGCCAATGGCATGCCTGAGTTGCACAAACTGATGACTGTGCTTGGTATTTTGCAGGATCGCGGACAGCGCGTAGCGCTCGTCACCGATGGCCGTCTTTCCGGCGCATCCGGGAAGGTGCCATCGGCCATCCATGTGACACCGGAAGCACTCGATGGTGGCGCGATCGGAAAAATTTGCAATGGCGATATTGTTCGACTTGATGCCGTGAACGGAACTCTGGACGTGCTGATCAGTGATGCACTTCTTCATGAACGCATCGAACAGCGTCCCGACCTTTCAGCCAATGATCATGGTATGGGCCGTGAACTTTTCCGCGCCTTTCGAAGCATCGCCGGACGCGCCGATGAAGGTGCATCGGTGTTCTGAAAATCGAAAGGCCGCATCATCCATGCGGCCTTTCTTTTATTTTCAGAATACTGGCTTCTCAAATCCAACGCTGCGGCATGCGGCGGTTAAAGTGTTTGCCATCAGCATGGCGATGGTCATCGGACCAACCCCACCCGGAACTGGCGTAATGGCACCTGCCACCTTTTCCGCATCCACAAAATCGACATCGCCAACCAGACGCGTCTTCCCTTCGCCCCTTTCAGGTGCAGGAATGCGATTGATACCCACATCGATCACAGTCGCACCCGGCTTGATCCAGTCGCCCTTGACCATCTGCGGACGACCGACTGCTGCAACCAGAATATCGGCGGTGCGGGCAATCGCTGGCAGGTCTTTGGTACGGCTATGTGCAACCGTTACCGTTGCATTGGCAGCAAGCAGAAGGTTGAACATCGGCTTGCCAACGATATTAGAGCGACCAATAACAACCGCATTGAGGCCCGAAAGATCGCGTCCATGAACGCGCTCAATCATGATCATTGCTCCAGCTGGTGTGCAAGGTACGAAAGCCGTATCGACTTCGCCGGTGCCAAGCTTACCGACATTGATGAAATGGAAGCCGTCGACGTCTTTTTCCGGCGCGATTGTCTGGATCACACGGCCGGAATCAATGTGCTTTGGCAGTGGCAACTGTACCAGAATGCCATGAATGGCAGGATCGTTGTTGAGGCTGTCGATCAGATCCAGAAGCTCCTGCTCAGAAGCGTCTTCCGGGAGATCGTGCTGCACGGAAACAAAGCCGCATTCCTTGGCTTTTTTGCCCTTGGAAGCAACATAGACCTGACTTGCCGGGTCTTCACCGACAATCACCACCGCAATACCGGGAACCACGCCAGTTGCAGCCACGAGTTTTTCGGTCTCACGCTTCACCGTGGACACCACGTCCTCGGCGAGCTTCTTGCCGTCGATCAATTGGGCCATATCAATGCTCCGCTTTAAACAGGCGATGCCTTGGGATACATCGCCTTGATCCTGAAACCATGCCAATAAGCGTCATCGGCCAAGATGACAATCTCAGATTGGCCGAGTTTCAGGATAAAGTCGCAAAATGCCGGAGCGTGAAGGCTATTTCGTATAGCAGCGCGACGCTCACAAAAATCGCATGATAGCGCCGGTTATCCGTAAACATCGCAATAAGACTTGCGACAACCAGCGCACCGACACGAATAGGGTATTCAACCCCGTATAGCTGATAATGCTCCACGCCCTTGAGAAAGGTATCAACAACATCGGCAACATATACCAGCGCCAGAATGCCAAAGAACCATTTGCGCCGCGAAATGAAATAATCACGATAGCCGGTATATTCCCCCATATCGTCCGGAAAAAGCAGCGTGCAGAGCAGAAAATAAAGCCCTGCATAAAAAATGACGAAGAAATATTTCTCGAACGTCCACACATGAACGGCACGCAAATTGAACTCGAACCACCAGAAATGGATAACCGAGAGCAGAATAAAGCCCACCCATGCCAGATGCACAGGATAGATTTTCTGTTTGCCCGGATGCTGAATAAAACGGGCAAATCCTGTCAGAAGACGCGACACACACAGGCCAAGGATAATGCCAATAATGATGCGGACATGCGTGAAGGCCTCTGCAGGCGGCACACCTGTTGTAAGCGATGGATCCATTATTCCCTCAAATCCAGCTTTTACCGAATGAAAGCGTGTTGTGTGTTATTCTCGTCATATAACACGTTTTAACTCTTGGTTTGACGCATGTCTTTAATCCAAAATCGGTCCCCGCTTTTAGGAGACATGCTTTATTTCTATAAAATAAGAGCGCTCAATAAATCACGATAAAATTATAAATATACAGTTCATTTCAAACACGCCGTTTTTGCTACAAGCCTTGCGAATTGCTGTCGGTGGAGGCTATACCCGAAAACATATCAATTTAATCAGGGCGGAACTTTCTCATGCAGGACACAGTCATTCTCGTTGGTTGCGGCAATATGGGCTTTGCCATGCTCAAAGGCTGGCTCGACAGCGGGATTCTACAAGCTGAGAATGTGCATGTGGTTGAGCCTTCAGAAACCCTTCAGACGCGGGCAGCGCTTGCCGGTGTGAATGCCTGCTCAAGCGCCGGCTCGCTCCCTGATAACCTTAACCCACGTATGGTGCTGGTTGCCGTCAAGCCACAGGTTATGGGCGATGTACTGCCGGCTTATAAGCGCTTTGCACCCAATGCCACTTTTGTCAGCGTGGCTGCTGGCATTCCAGTTTCATTTTTCGAACAGCATCTGGGTAGCGATGCAAAAATCATGCGCTGTATGCCAAATACGCCTGCCGCAATTGGTAAAGGCATGCTTGTCACCTTCAAAAACACAAATGTTAGTGACGATGATGCAGCATTCGTAAAAAGCCTGCTCAAAACATCCGGTAAGGTTGCAAGCATTGACGATGAAGCACAGATGGATGCCGTGACTGCCGTTTCCGGCTCTGGCCCTGCTTATGTATTCCACTTCATTGAAGCCTTGACCGATGCTGGCGTGACCGCCGGTCTTCCGCGCGAAACGGCAGCGCTTCTTGCCATGCAAACCGTGATGGGTGCGGGAGCGCTGGCTGCCTCCAGCAGCGACAGCCCAACGAAATTGCGCGAGCAGGTCACAAGCCCCAATGGCACAACAGCCGCAGCGCTAGATGTTTTGATGGGTGAAAACCGCCTCAAGAACCTTGTAACAGAAGCGGTTGAAGCTGCGCGCAACCGTTCTATTGAGCTGGGAAAGGCTTAAACCAATATTTTCGGCACCGCTTCTATCAATGCTTTCGTAACAGGCATGTGCGGTGCCGCAATCAACTCCTGCGTCGGGCGGCACTCAACAATCCGCCCTTGCTCCATCACAGCAATCTGATCAGCCATTTGTGCCGCAACGGCCAGATCATGCGTGATAAAAAGATAGGCTGTGCCCTCGGTCTTCTGTATCTCCAGCAACAATTTCAGAATTGTGCCTCGCACCGTTACATCAAGCGCAGACACCGCTTCATCCAGGACAATGAGCGATGGCCTTGTTGCAAGCGCGCGTGCAATCGCCACACGCTGACGCTGCCCACCGGAAATCTCATGCACGCCGCGTTTGCTCAGTTCAGGATCAAGCCCAACCTTTTTCAAAAGCTCTGAAATATCCCGTGTTATCCCATGAATACGCAGTGGCTCGCGCAGCAGATCATAGACCGTTGCGCGTGGATTAAAAGCAGAGAGCGGGTCCTGAAACACCATCTGCAATCGCGCGCGGCGCTTTCTGAGTTCGCCCCCTTTGAGGGCAAGCCAGTCTTCATCTTCAAACTGAACCGAACCCGTTTCAAGGGGATGCAGCCTTAACAGCGCACGCGCCAATGTCGATTTACCGCTGCCCGAAGGCCCCACCAGCGCCAGCGTTTCACCGGCCTTAATCGCGAGATTTATATGATCGAGCGCCAGCTTATCGCCATAGCGCGCGGTCACGTCGCTCGCCTGTAACAACGCTCTATCCATGCTGAGGCTCCAGCACGGGGACGGCTGCAATCAGCGCTTTCGTGTAATCGCTCTGCGGCGTGGTAACAATTGTGCGCGCTGAACCGCATTCCACCAGTTCACCATGACGGAAAACGGCGATGCGGTCCGCCAGATTGGAAGCCAGTGCAATATCGTGCGTGATAAAAATCAGCGTCATGCCATTGGCCTTAACCAAGGCACGCAGCAGTGCCACGATTTCCCGTTGCACAATGGTATCGAGCGCACTGGTCGGTTCATCCGCAATCAGAATATAAGGGTTTGCAGCCATGGCGAGCGCTATGGCGATGCGCTGCTTTTGCCCACCGGAAAACTGATGCGGATAGCGTAAAAAACTGAGTTCGGGAACAGGTATATGAACCCGCTCTAACAGATTGATTGCTTTATCTTTTGCAGCATTCCGATCTATGCTTTCATGAGCCTGAATCGTTTCAATCAATTGGGCCCCAACACGCATCAAGGGGTCAAAGCTTGAAGCGGGGTCCTGAAACACGAAGCCCACATCACGCCCCTGCTTTGGGGTTCCACCCGGCCATTGGATCGCGCCTGAAGTGCAAGCATTAAGAGGCAACAGACGGGCCAGCGCCAAAGCAAACGTACTTTTTCCAGAACCGCTTTCGCCGATAATGGCAAGCGTTTCGCCCTTATTGATATCCAGACTGATATTGTGCAGCGCATGATCCCGACCATAACGCACACCGAAATTGGTTATATGGGCAAGCACACTCATGTCTGCACCTCCCGCCGCGATGCAGCATTGGTGATGCCTTCGCCTGCGAGATAGACCCCCACGACCGTGAACGCCAGTGCCATCCCCGGCAGAATAGACAGCCATGGCGCCGAGCGCAAAACCGTGCGGCCCTCGGCAATCATACCGCCCCACGTCACGCGATTGGGATCGCCAAGCCCCAGAAATGAAAGTGCTGCTTCAATCAAAATAGCAGAGGCGACAATGACCGGCACAAGCGCCAGCACCGGCGGCAAAGCATTGGGCAGGATTTGCCGGAATGCGATTTCCAGCGAGTGCATACCGATCACACGGCTTGAGGCTACGTAATCGCTCTCGCGGATTGACAGCACTTGTCCGCGCGTCAGGCGTGCGGCCTGCGTCCAGCTTGAAAGCGCAATCGCTGCAACCAGCACAGGCAACGAAGGCCCGGCAATGCTGACCAAGGCAAGCGCCAGTAAAAAACCCGGAATGGTCTGGAAAGCTTCTGTTATGCGCATCAACACTTCATCAACCAGCCCTCCCACAAAACCTGCCAATGTGCCGACAACACTGCCAATCAGGATGGATACCGCCGCTGCGGCCAGCCCCACGATCAGCGATGTGCGACTTGCGTGGAATAGCTCGGCCAGTACATCACGACCCAGCCGATCCGTTCCAAATGGAAAGGATGCATTGTCGAAAGGCGCAAGCATCGGCGTTGCCACAATGCGCAAAGGATCACCGGGAAAGAGCAATGGCGCAAAGAGTGCTGCGGCGATCAGCACGAGCAGAATAATCGCGCCTGCAATGCCTTCTCCTGAACTGAAATAACGCCTGCCCCCATTCATTGTCGGACCTTTCCGGCAGATATGCGCGGATCAAGCCAGAGATAGAGAAGATCAACGACGAAATTGACCAAGATCACCATAATGGCGCTGGTCAAAATGACGCCCAGCAGCAGAGGCGTATCACGGCTTCCCACCGCCTCCTGCGCGAGCCGACCGAGGCCAGGAACCGCAAAAACGCTTTCAATCACCACACTGCCGCCCAGCATGGACGCAGCTTGCAGCCCAAGCATAGTGACCAGTGGAAGGAGTGCATTGCGCACGACATGGCACAACACGATACGCGGGTGAGATATGCCTCGCGCTTTCAGTGCGCGGACGAAATCCATACGCCAAATCTCAGCCATCGAAGCACGCATGACACGCAGATAAAGAGCCAGATAAATCAGGGCCAGCGAGACAACCGGCAGCACAAGATGACGCGCTATATCAAGTCCACGCGCAAGACCTTCCTTGCCGGAAGCAATTGTCTCTATGCCGCTTGAAGGCAGCCAGCGCAGCCGGATCGAAAACAGGATAACCAGCACAAGCGCCAGCCAGAAACCGGGAATGGCATAAAGCACAAGCGAAGCAACGGACAAAAAACGGTCGCGAAAACTTGCGGGCTTTGTACCGGCCACTATACCCAGAGCAGAACCCACAACAAAGGACAGCGCGGTGGCTGCGCCCATCAACAAAAGCGTATTGGGCAAACGTTCAAGAATGACATCCAGAATAGGACGGTTAAAACTGACCGACCAACCAAGATTTCCCTGTAAAAGCGCTGTAAGATAGGCCGTGAGCCTATGCCATATAGACTGATCAAGCCCCCAACGCGCACGCATGTCCGCAATAGCAACCGCATCACCACCAAAGCTCACAGCATAGGCATCGACCGCATCTCCCTGTGCTGTTTCCAGCATCAGAAAACAGCCTATAATAACAATCAGCAGCACCATCAGGCTGCCGATCAGTCGTTTTCTGAGAAGCAACAGAAGCTGCGTCACTGTTTAATCCAGCTATCGGCCCAATTGGAGACAGCCCAGCGCGGATTGTTGGCAACATTCTGCACGCGATCATTGGCAACAGTAATGAAGCCCCATTCAGCCACATTGATGAGCGGCAGATCGGCTTCCACCAATTGCTGAAACTGGTGATAAAGTGCCGTGCGCTCCTTCTCATCAATCTCATGTGCTGCTTTGGCAATCACCGCATCCAACTCAGCATTGGCGTAACCACCCTGATTGGAGAACGGAACACCCGAAGCAATGCCGCTTTCAACCAGAATGGTCGTCGAAATGGCGGGGTCTCCACGATAGACCGTCGGCGCAATCGCAAGATCAAAATCGTGGTCCGTATAAACCGCCTTTTGATGCGCCGCTGAGTCATTGTTGACAATACGCGCATCAATGCCAATCTCTGCAAGTGCTTGTCTAAGATAATCCCCGAACTGTCTGGTTTCATTGAAATAAGGTGCGGGCAACAACTTGAGTACAAAACGGTTTCCATCCTTGCCGCGCTTATAACCGGCCTCATCCAGAAGTGCATTGGCCTTCGCTATATCGAAAGGATAAGCGGTCACATCACGCGTATAAAACTGGCTGTCATATTGGGGGACCGGCCCGGTCGAAGGCTTGGCATAGCCCAGGAAAATCGTTTTCACCACCAAATCGCGATCAATCGCATGCGCGATTGCCTGACGGACTTTAAGGTCTGAGAGTTCCTTGCGGCGATGATTGATTTCGACGACCAACTGATAGGTCAGCGCCTCATAGCCCTTGGAAATGACACGCAGCCCCGGCACTTTTGAGATGCGGTCGAGATCAGCGAGAGGGACCGCGGAGAATGCTGCAAGGTCAATTTCCTCCGCTTCCAGCGCGCCTGCGGCGGCAGCACGGTCCGGCAGCACACGATAGATGATTTCGTCAAGATAAGGCTCGCCATCGCCCCAATAGTTATCATTCTTCGTTAGGCGATAATATTCGCCCGTCTTGTGCTCGGCATATTTGAACGGGCCTGTGCCAATCAGCTTCTCATTGGCAGGGTTGGCGGCAATGTCGGTACCATCAAACACATGTTTGGGCAAAACGGCAGTCAATGCCGGCAACGCATTGCGAATGAGCTGAAACGGGGTTGGCTCGCTGAAATGGAAGATCGCCGTATATTCATCCGGCGTCTCAACCTTCTCAAGCGCCTTGAACACGACGCGGCCGAGATTTTGCAGTGGTTTCCAGACCTGCATGGCAGAAAACGCCACATCCGCCGCGGTAAACGGCTGACCATCATGCCATTTGACGCCCTCTCGCAGATGGAAAGTCGCAGTCAGACCATCAGCAGAGCCTTCCCAACTGGTTGCAAGGCGTGGTTCAAGGCCATTTTGACCGTCAAACGATGCTTCGGCCAAAGGCTCAATCACTTTGCTCGCCACGAAGAAAACACCGTTGGAGGCAACAATGGCGGGATTGAGATTACGCGGCTCGGAATCTGCGGCGACGACCAGTCGTCCGCCATTTTGCGGTGTATCTTCGGCACTTGCCCAATGGGGCAAAAACGGCAATGCCGCAAGCGAAGTCGAACCAATAAGAAATGCTCTGCGCGATGCAACAAACCGAGCCATATCACTGCCTCTGAAATTCAATTCCCTACGTATTTGTCTACACCGGACCTAAACAAATTGCAGGGCAAATCCTGTCGCAGTGGCAATAAATAACGAAAACTGTTTCTGTTTTGGAAAAGATCTGCATCCCGAAAGCTAATCAACAGGCAACTCTCTGCGAGACCAGTCTTTTTTAGGAACCGTGCCACCAATCGCATACTGGAACGACGAGACCGCCATATCTTTTGGATTAATGGTGCAATCGAAATCCAGATTGTACCATTTTGCACGACTTCGAAAGGCACCTCCAGACATCTTCAAACTCGTCTCTGTCAGCGCTCCACCTGTTCGGGCCATCATATCAGGCACGATGTCCGGTCGATGATGCCGGATTTGCTCCAAGGCCTCAATGCCACAAATCTGTATGACACGATCTGTCGGAGAAAGCTTTCCTAAAGCCTGTTTCACACGCGGATTTGCAAGAGCATCTTTTGAGTAGATTTTCTTGGCCTTGATCATAGGCGCGTCCTGCTTTTTCAAGTCAGCTAGGCTGAAAGATGATTTTTCAGTGCTCAGAACTGGCTCGCCACCAAACGTCTTCTCCTGAAACCTTTCCGATACCCCGTCAACTGGTTGAGGCCTATCAACCCTTTGCTGTTCAGACGCCCTGTTCGGCTCGGTTTTGGTGTTTTCTTTCTTATCATCTGAAGCCGCTTCAAACGCTTTATAGGGCGCGGCAGCCTTATCCTTAGTGGCAGAATTTTTCTCTTGAGCAGTTGATGGGCTGTCTGATGGCGGCGGAACCAGCTCGACTTTCACGTCCTCAGGCTGGACGGAATGCGTTGACATTGGAAATGTGAACAATAGCAGCGCAAGGACTGCACCATGCAATCCAACCGAGACCAGACCACCCAACAATGTGTCTTTGTCCACCACCGATGATCAGTCCTTCCTCCCACGATAATGAGGGATAGTGTCAGAAAAAATTCAACCATAGAACCAGAACTGTTTTTCCCTTTCGAGCTTTATAAAAGAAATTTTCTCCTTGCCAAACACCCTCCCTTGCATAGATCATGGTTAATTATGTGTTGTCGTATTTC
Source organism: Brucella sp. TWI559 (assembly GCF_039674265.1). NCBI lineage: Bacteria > Pseudomonadati > Pseudomonadota > Alphaproteobacteria > Hyphomicrobiales > Brucellaceae > Brucella > Brucella sp. TWI559. The sequence continues at coordinate 170,278 of NZ_JBDJNE010000002.1, read as the reverse complement.
GTGAAGGAAAACTGATACGGCACACAGCCAAAGAGCCGAAATCTGCTCTTTTCAACTGCATTTGCGGAGTTCTGTATCGAAGTTTCTGTAAATGCCTTTAGCTGAAGCACCATTGGAAGAGAGGAAACAGAAATGTCCAGTTTGCTGCCCCCACTTCATGACGGTCATGCACCGATCTATCTGCATCACGCCTTTCAGGATGCGGTAGATGCTTATGAGGACTGGAATCTCGAAATGGAAGAGCCGGTCGTAGCAATCAATGGTAAGATTACCCGTATTAGCGTTGTTTTCCGACGTCTTTGGCGCTGCACTGATACAATCCCTCGCCATACGCTTGAAGCATTGAGGGACATCGTTCCATCAAGCCTTATTCATACGGAGCGCTGGAAAGAGAGTGCCACATTCGCAGAAGCTGCCCATCTGATGCGGACCGCATTGGAATGGCGGAAAGCGCGACGCGTGCCAGTCATCTGCTAAAACCGGATCGTCATATACGACGGGCGGGTTAATCCCGCCCGTTATCAGTTTACATTCAGAACAACTCAGAGCTTGCGGAATCGAACGCGCGCGCTGCGCTCAATTGCTGCAACGGTCAATTCATCCAGTGTCCAGCGATCACGCAGCATCTGAAGAAACTCGAGTTCTTCCTGCTCGACATGCAGATCAGCCGCCGCCACTTCAACGGCCAGTGCATAGGCAGTATCATAGAGCTTTTCCGGCAATGCCTCATGCGCCAAGTCGAGAATGCGCTCCAACCCGTCCTCGAAAGCCAGAAGCTCATAACAATCGCTGGCAATTTTAGGTAGCCGCGCAGAGTCAAAACCCTGAAAAACCGGCAGGCGCGAAACCACATTGCTGATCGATGCCATTTCCGCATCGGTCATCGACGTGTCTGCGGCAGACGTTGTCACCATGATGTACACTAGGGCGTCGTGTGCGGAAATCTTATTCATCAAATGCTCCTCAACAGGTGAACCGGAATCACAATTTCGGTCACATTGGCCGAAAATTAGGAAGCCTGAGAGACTTGCGCAAGGAAATTCACTCGGAATTATCGCTGCAAAGATTGACGTCTGGGGTTAGCCGCGCCATAGAGCAATAGCACATCTGAGTGCAGAAAAACTTCATCAAACAAAGCCCTTCACAGGACATCAGGAAAAAATCATGACTTCGCACCGCCTTCCCGAAATTACGCTGACCCCGGAACTGACCGCGGCGGCTGCGGAAGCGAAATCGTGGCCTTTTGAAGAGGCAAGAAAAATCCTCAAGCGCTACGAAAAGACGGGGCTTCCTGAAACCGTGATTTTTGAGACCGGCTATGGGCCATCGGGCCTGCCGCATATCGGCACGTTCGGCGAAGTTGCACGCACCTCGATGGTACGTCACGCGTTTCGCGTTCTGACTGGTGATAAAGTCAAGACTCGCCTCATCTGTTTCTCGGACGATCTCGACGGTATGCGTAAGATCCCGGACAATGTACCGGACAAAGCAGCCCTTGAGCCATATCTGCAATTACCGCTTTCTGCCGTGCCAAATCCGTTTGGCGGCGAATACAAGAGCTTTGCCGAGCATAATAACGCCATGCTCTGCCGCTTCCTTGATACTTTTGGCTTCGACTATGAATTCGCCAGCGCAACGGACTATTATAAGTCCGGTAAGTTCGACGCCGTACTGCTCAAGGCAGTCGAACGCTATGACGACATCATGAAGGTGATGCTGCCGACGCTCGGTGAAGAACGTCAGGCAACCTATAGCCCGTTTCTGCCAATTTCGCCAAAGTCCGGTCGCGTGCTCTACGTGCCGATGAAGCGCGTGGATGCTAAAGCTGGCACCATCACCTTTGACGATGAAGACGGTGTTGAAACCACACTCCCCGTTACCGGCGGCAACGTGAAGCTACAGTGGAAGCCGGATTTCGGTATGCGCTGGGCAGCGCTCGGTGTTGATTTTGAAATGTTCGGCAAAGATCATCAGACCAATGCCGGTATTTACGATCGCATCTGCGAAATTCTTGGCGGTCGTGCGCCAGAGCATTTTGTTTACGAGCTCTTCCTCGATCAGATCGGCCAGAAGATTTCAAAATCAAAAGGCAATGGCATCGCGATTGACGAATGGCTGGCCTATGCACCAACCGAAAGCCTTGCACTCTACAACTTCCAGAAGCCGAAGACCGCGAAGAAACTCTACTTTGACGTGATTCCGAAGGCGGTGGACGAATATTTCACCTATCTGTCAGCTTATAACCGTCAGGAATGGAAAGACCGTCTGAACAATCCGGTCTGGCATATCCATTACGGTAATCCACCAAAGGTTGAGCTGCCGGTGACATTCGCGCTGATGCTCAATCTGGTGAGTGCATCCAATGCGGAAAGCCCGAGCGTTCTGTGGGGCTTCATCTCGCGCCATGTGCCGGGTGTTACGCCAGAAAACAACCCGGAACTTGATGCGCTGGTTGGCTATGCAATCCGCTACTTCAACGATTTCGTCAAGCCAACCAAACAGTTCCGCGCCCCTGATGATGTGGAACGCGCTGCACTTGAAGGCCTTGATGCGAAACTTGCGACCTTGCCAAGCAATACCGATGGCACCGGCATTCAGAACGCCATTCTGGACGTCGCCCGTGCAATCGAACGCTATCAGGATCACACCAAAAAGAGCCCTGAAGGGGGTCCAGGCGTATCGGTTTCGTTCTTCCAGATGCTTTACGAGGTCCTGATCGGTCAGGAACGCGGCCCGCGCTTTGGTTCGTTCGTTGCCCTTTACGGCATCGACGAAACCCGCGCCCTGATCAAAAAAGCCCTCGCAGGCACCTTGTCATAAGTGAATGCTCGTAAAGTAAAAAAGCCTCGTTCCGAATTTTCGGGCGAGGCTTTTTTTGCTCTAATTCTGTGGTGCAGGTGGAAAGGCACCATCAAGCTGCGGCGGCGTTACCGGTTGTTGCGGCGTATCCGGTGCTATGATCATCGGCAGGCTCGGAGCGTTATTCAGCTCCGGCAAAGAAGTTTCCGGCTTATCCCCATAGAGGCCGAGTTTTGCATCTTCGGCTTTCTTGCCCGCTTCCCCATAAGCACCACCTGCGCTGGCCTTGGCCCAACCATTGGCGACAAGCCATAACGCAGGATCGTCACTGCCAACGCTGCATTGGGTCGCTATCGCCGCACCGCTGTCATTTTGCGGCAGACGACACATAATCGCCCGCGCACGAAGCCACTGGCGGAATGCAGTACGGGCCTGCATACCGCATGGCCAGTTTTCACCCGCTGCCGACTGGCAGCTTTGCTCAACCGGCGTGACATCAATGCCCTGCAAGTCGACAATGCGTCCCTGACTTTCAAGACGCCCGGCTGCAATTGCTACGGGACGCTGCAGAAGCTGCATCGGCTCGCCCGCATCAACCGGCGCGGCTGGGGCTGCTGGCTCCGGCGGTTTTGGCGTTGACGCCAATCCCATATCACTCAGAGGTGGGCGCGCAGGTTCACGCTCAAGCCCGCCTTGGCCATCCTGATTGACAGGGGGCTGCGCGTCAGTGTTTGGCGCATTTTCAGCAGCAGGCATCTCTTGCGAGGCAGGATTATCGCCGCCTGTATCCTTTGCAGGTTCGTTATAATCAAACTGCTCAACGACAATTCCATTACCCGAACCGGTATCCGGCTTGCTTTGACCATCGCCGCTTTCGACCACAGTGACCGGGCGATCGAGTGCGCCATAAAATGGCGCGACAAAAGCTGCCACGAGAATGGCACCGGTCAGACCGGCAAAACTACCAAAAACAATACGACCATGGTTCTTACGTTGCATATTCGTCATTACTGACTCGCCCATAAAATACGGGCGATCCACTCAATATCCTTGGTCTCAAAGGAACGATTGGGAAACTCGGGATTGAACGAATGAAGTTCAATCGTTCGCGGTGTCTGGCGATGCAGGATTTTAGCCATAACCTCTCCGTCTTTGGTTCGAACAACCACACGATCACCCCGGCGAACCGCTGCGTTGGGCGCTACGACCAACGTATCGCCATCCCGGTAAAGCGGCAACATCGAGTCGCCGGAAACTTCCAACGCATACACATTATCGGTTGGAGCAGCAGGAAACTGCACAACATCCCAACCTTGGCCAGCAGGAAATCCGGCATCGTCAAAATAACCGCCTCCGCCCGCTTCTGCCAAACCAAGCAGCGGGATAGCACTCGGCTCCTGCAGATATTCCCCGTAATTTGGCGTCGATATTTCACCACGGATAAGCCGAGTAAACTCATCGAATGTTGCGCCTGTGGCTTCCATGACTTTAGCGAGCGACTCAGTTGAAGGCCAGCGGGCGCGACCATCGGCAGCATAACGCTTGGATTTATTGAACGTGGTCGGATCAAGCCCAGCACGGCGCGCAAGGCCAGACGCACTTAATGAATTGCGCTCCGCCAAGGCATCAATCGCAGCCCATACGCTCTCATGAGAAAACATTGTTACAACCCGCCAAAGAGGATTTTAAACCTAATAATTTATCTTAACTTGTGCCAAAATTAACTGAAAATCTGATTTTACGCAAGGTGCGCGATTTTACAGGGAAAATTTTCTTATTTACAAATGAAAACGCGCGGCATCACAATGCCGCGCGTTTTTAAACAGATCGTCAGGCAGCAGATCAGGCTGCTTTTTTCGTTTCGCCCTTATAAGGGTTGAAGCGCTGATAGAAGCTTTCGCCATTTTCTGCCATATCGACAAGCAGTTTCGGCGCCTTAAACTGCTGGCCGTATTTGCGCTGCAACTCCTTGGCAAGTTTGACGAATTTCTTCGCGCCCATACCATCGATATAGGAAAGCGTGCCGCCGGTATAAGGGGCAAAACCAAAGGCCAGAATGGAACCGACATCGGCTTCACGCGGATCAGTGACAATGCCTTCTTCCATCACACGCGCGGCCTCCAGAGCAATCGTCACAAGGAAGCGCTCTTTCAGCTCCTTCACGTCGATTTTATCGGGGTTCTGCTGCGGATAAAGGTCTTTCAGTCCCGGCCAGAGATGCTTCTTGGCAGGCTTGGCTGGATATTCGTAAAAGCCCTTGCCGTTCTTGCGGCCCTTGCGGTCGAACTCGTTGACGAGCTTATCCACCAGTTCCACATGACGCGGATCGACAGCCTTCTCGCCAAGATCAGCCAATGTTGCCTTGAGGATTTTCTGCGAGAGGTCAATTGCCGTTTCATCGTTGAGCGCAAGCGGACCAACCGGCATACCGGCCATACGGGCGGCATTTTCGATCATCGCAGCAGGGACACCTTCAACGATCATGTTGTAGGCTTCCGACATATAGCGCAGCACGCAGCGATTGACGTAGAAACCGCGTGTATCGTTGACAACAATCGGCGTCTTCTTGATTGCACGAACATAATCAAGGGCAACAGCCAACGCCTTGTCGGACGTCTTCTTGCCGAGGATGACTTCCACCAGCATCATCTTGTCGACGGGCGAGAAGAAGTGAATGCCAATGAAATTCTTCGGACGCTTGGAGACTTTCGCAAGGCCAGTGATTGGCAAAGTTGAAGTATTGGATGCAAAAATCGCCGTTGCCTTGAGAACTTCCTCCGCCTTTTCGGTCGCCACACGCTTGACTTCGCGGTCCTCGAACACGGCTTCGATCACCAGATCGGCACCTTCGAGCTGCGCATAGTCAGGCGTTGCCGTGATAAGCGACAGGAGCTTTTCCTTGTCTGCTTCCGTCGCGCGGCCCTTTTGCATTTCCTTGGTGATAAGGTCAGCCGTATGCGCCTTGCCCTTATCAGCGGATTCCTGATCACGATCGATCAGCACCACCGGAATGCCAGCCTTGGCTGTCACATAGGCAATGCCTGCACCCATGAAGCCAGCGCCAATGACGCCGATCTTCTTGAACTTGGTTGGCTTTTCATCGGCTGGACGGCGTGCGCCCTTGTTCAACTCCTGCAACGACACGAAGAGCGAACGGATCATCATACCTGCTTCGGTCGTCTGAAGAATTTCAGTGAAGTAGCGCTGCTCGATCTTTAGGCCGGTGTCGAACGGCACAAGAAGGCCTTCATAAACCGATTTCAGAATAGCGAGTGCCGCCGGATAATTGCCGGAGGTTTCGCGACGCAGAATGGCGGTTGCAGCAGGCCAGAGATTTGCACCGGCAGCCGAATAGATCGCGCCGCCTGGCAGTTTGAATCCCTTTTCATCCCATGGCTGAACAGGCTTGAGGCCACCCTTGATCAGCTTCTTGGCGGTTTCGACCAGCTTCTTTGCCGGAGCGACTTCAGTAACAAGACCCATCGCCTTGGCGCGCTGCGCGCTCAGGCTTGAGCCAGTTGTCATCATCTGCAAAGCGTCCTGCTGGTTGGCAAGGCGCGGAACACGCTGCGTGCCGCCAGCCCCGGGAAACAGGCCGACTTTCACTTCCGGCAGGCCCATCTTCACGCCCGGTGCATCCGATGCAACACGAGCATGGCAAGCAAGCGACATTTCAAATGCCCCACCCATGCAGGTGCCGTTAATGGCTGAGACCCATGGCTTGCCAGAGGTTTCAAGCTTGCGGAACAATCCGCCCATCCGACCAACATTGTCGAACAACGACTGAACGGCAGCTTGGCTGTCCTTGGCCTTTTGCTTCTGAAATTCCTTGAACATGCCTTCGAGCATGGTCAGATCAGCGCCACCTGAAAAAGTTTCCTTGCCGGACGTGATGACCACGCCCTTGACCTTTTCGTCAGCGGTCGTCGCATCGATGATAGCATTCAGTTCCTGCATCACCTCGACGGTGAAAACATTCATCGACTTTTCAGGCATGTCCCATGTGACGAGGGCAATGCCATCAGCGTCGGTTTCAACTTTGAAATTTACATAAGCCATATTCGCCTCCTCTCCTTACACGCGCTCAATGATCGTGGCCGTACCCATGCCTGCACCGATGCACAAAGTGACCAGTGCCACATTGAGGTCGCGGCGCTCCAGTTCATCCAGCACAGTGCCGAGGATCATCGCGCCCGTTGCGCCAAGCGGATGGCCCAGCGCAATCGCGCCGCCATTGACGTTGATCTTGTCGTGAGAAATGTCGAAGGCCTGCATGTAACGCAGAACCACAGCAGCGAAGGCTTCGTTCAGCTCGAACAGATCAATGTCCGAGATTTTCATCTTGGCCTGTTTGAGGAGCTTTTCCGTCACATCAACCGGACCGGTCAGCATCAGTGCTGGTTCGGAGCCGATATTGGCAAAAGCACGAATACGGGCGCGCGGCTTGATATCGAAGGCCTTGCCAGCCTTCTTCGAGCCAACGAGAACGCCTGCTGCACCATCAACAATGCCAGACGAGTTACCGGCATGGTGCACGTGATTGATGGTTTCGACTTCTGGATGCGCTTGAATGCCAACGGCATTGAAGCCGCCCATTTCACCGGGCATCACGAAGGATGGGTTGAGCTGACCGAGCGCCTGCATATCAGTGCCAGGGCGCATATGCTCATCATGATCAAGAATGGTAAGGCCATTCTGATCCTTGATGGGAATAACTGAATGCTTGAAATAACCCTTTTCCCACGATTTTGCTGCTCGCTTCTGGCTTTCGACAGCATAAGCGTCGACGTCATCACGCGAGAAGCCGTATTTCGTGGCGATTAGATCAGCGGAGACGCCCTGTGGCATAAAATAGCCCGGGAAACCGACGGATGGATCCATGTACCAGGCACCGCCCGACATACCCATGCCAACACGGGACATGCTTTCAACGCCACCAGCGATCACCAGATCGTCGGCACCGAACGCAATCTTAGCCGCTGCAAGGTTGATCGCATCAAGACCTGACGCACAGAAACGCGAAATCTGAATACCCGGCGCCTTGAAATCATAACCGGCTTCAAAAGCCGATGAACGCGGAATAACGGCACCCGCTTCGCCGACCGGATCAACACAGCCGAAAATAATGTCATCGACCTTTGCCGTATCGATGCCGTTGCGGTCGCGCAAGGATTCCAGAACCTTCGCGCCCAGACGAACGGCAGGCACTTCATGCAGACTGCCGTCTTTCTTGCCACGTCCGCGCGGTGTGCGAACGTGATCGTAAATATAAGCCTCAGCCATTTTATCTCCTTCCCGCTGAACCCGAGAGTCCAGCCTGATCTCTCACTCAAAATGTGTCTGCGTTGAGCGCCATCATGCTATCCGCACCTGACTGGATACGTGCAAGATGCGCCACACTTTCCGGCATGATCCGCTCGAAATAGTAGCGTGCCGTGATAAGTTTGGCTTCAAGATAGGCCTTATTGCCTTCACCCGCTGCCAGCTTTTCTTCTGCAACCTTCGCCATGCGCGCCCACATGTAACCAAGTGCCACCAGACCAAACAGGTGCATATAATCATTGGATGCCGCACCGGCATTGTCAGGCTTTGCCATCGCGTTCTGCATCAGCCACATTGTGGCGGCTTGAAGATCATTGACGCCCTTCTTCAGATGCTTGGTGAAGAATGAGAGCTTTTCATTCTCACGATTGGCTTCGCAGAACTCACCCACTTCCTTAAAGAAAGCAGTGATCGCACGGCCACCATTCAGCGCAAGCTTGCGGCCAACCAGATCGAGCGCCTGAATGCCGTTGGCGCCTTCATAAATCATGGCAATGCGCGCATCGCGCACATATTGGCTCATGCCATGCTCTTCGATATAGCCGTGACCACCGAACACCTGCTGCGCCATGACAGCGTGTTCAAACCCTTTATCGGTCAGAACACCTTTCAGCACAGGCGTCAAAAGCCCCACGAGATCATCCGCAGCCTGGCGCTCTGCTTCATCGCCGGAACGATGGGCAATATCGGAGTTCAACGCCGTCCACAGAATGAGTGCACGCCCGGCTTCGTTATAAGCGCGGATATTCATCAGGTTGCGACGAATATCCGGATGCACGATGATCGGATCAGCCTTCTTATCGGGTGCGCTCACACCTGAAAGCGCGCGGCCCTGAATGCGCTCACGTGCATAAATCGCGGCGTTCTGATAGGCAGTTTCGGCAATCGAAAGCCCCTGAAGCGCAACACCAAGCCGCGCTTCATTCATCATGGTGAACATGGCGCGCAGGCCCTTATGCGCTTCACCAATCAGGAAGCCTGTCGCATCGTCATAGTTCATAACACAGGTAGCATTGCCGTGGATGCCCATCTTCTCTTCGATGGAACCACACGACACACCATTGCGCGCACCCGGATTGCCATCAGCATCCAGAATGAACTTCGGCACGATGAACAGCGAAATGCCTTTCACACCTTCCGGTGCCCCATCAATACGCGCCAACACCAGATGGATAATGTTCTCCGACATGTCATGTTCGCCAGCCGAGATGAAAATCTTCTGGCCGGAAATCTTGTATGAACCATCATCCTGCGGCGTTGCACTGGTGCGCAGAAGACCCAGATCCGTTCCGCAATGCGGCTCGGTCAGGTTCATGGTGCCAGTCCATGTGCCTTCCACCATCTTTGGCAGATAGGTGTCTTTTTGCGCATCCGTACCGTGGGTCAGGATCGCGGCAATCGCACCCTGCGTCAGGCCCGGATACATGGTCAGTGCCATATTGGCTGACGACATATATTCACCAACCGCTGTATGCAGGAGATAAGGAAGCCCCTGCCCGCCATATTGTTCAGGCACGGCCAAACCGAGCCAGCCACCTTCGCGATACTGGTCATAAGCGGCTTTGAAGCCCTCAGGGGTTTTCACCGAGCCATCGGATGCGCGAACGCAGCCTTGCCTGTCGCCTGAATGATTGACAGGAAACAGCGTGCCTTCGGCAAGCTTCGCGCCTTCGGACAGGATCGCCTCGACCACATCAGGCGATGCGTCAGCAAAGCCCGGCAAATTATTATAACGCTGATAATTCAGAACGTCATTGAGAACGAAATTTGTATCCTCAACTGGCGCGCGATAGCTCGGCATCGAAATCCTCCAAATCAATAACCCGCTCAGTCCCGCATGAAGCGAAACAGGCTTCCAACTGCGTGTTTGGTACGTCTGTCATACGAAGTGCTCAAATGCGTGACAGAGTAATCTCCATGTCAAAAATGGGGCCAAAAACTCAAAAAACCAGCCATTTTCCACTTCTGAAGCTCCCGCAACTCAAAAACCGATGACGAGAGTCCAACTTCTTGGCAAAACTAGCGCACTTTGACGTTTCCGTAAACGTCAAAATTAAACTAATTTGTGAGGGAGTGTTTTTAAGCGCTTTGTAAACGCCATCGCGGCTTCCTCCCTACGCCTTGGTAAGAGCATTGCGTTGCCTTTGCTTTGGCCACTTTGACAAAAGCACTTGTTCAAAGATTTACCATCAAGGCTTGTGGTTTTTCTCTTACATTTCAATTTATCTGCACGTTGGCGTGGCGAACTACGCAAACCCGCATTGTCAGCAACTGATGGAACCTGTAATTCAGGGTTATGTCTGGGTGAGAAAGCGCAATGGGACAGGCTTTACACCGCAGCGCCACGACCACGCATGTGATCTGTGGCTTAATACAGCGATAGCAAGCTTCCGCCGCTGCACGAAGTCGGAGCTACGCTAACCAAGCCAAAGCATCTATTGGCGAACTGACACGTCGAACGGATGAACAGAGCCATCGAAGACGCAACCGTCAAACGCTATCATTTCGACAATCATGAACAGTTACATCACCACCACGGAAACTATATCTCGGCGTCCAACTTTACCCGCAAGATTAAGAGACCGAGAGAACGCAAGCCTTACCGATGCAGCTGCAAAGACTGGACGTTAGAGCCAGAGACATCAAGTTGAACCCAATCCATCAATGGCAGGAACTAAACACCAACCCACGCGCTCCAACATCCCATTATAGACTGGAGGATCTATAAAGAATATCATCAGATTGAGCGCTTTTTCAACAAGTTGAAGCGATATCGCCGTATTGCATTGCGATGCGAGAAAACGCTGACACCTTCATGGGCCTCGTCCGTCTCGCATGCGCTGTACTATGGATAAAATGAATGCAGATAGAATCTAATCCGACCATTGTTCCACCCGGTCGGATAATGCTGTCATTCAGAGCGTAAATTCGAGAATTGTCCCATTCGCCTCATCGGGTGAAATGACAATATTGCCTGATCTTTCAGTATAAGGGACATGATTGGCATTAAGAACTGCGCGGGTCTTGTCGAGCGATGCTACGCGAAGACGCAAGCCGGAAAATGCTTGAACCGAAGTCTTGTCCAACGCCGCAGCTCCATAGAGTTGCTCCGCATGAGGGCGGTCATAAACAAGAATATCAGCAGAGTCCGGCCCCGTGGAAACGCGCCACTCGCCGCCGCTGCCCGTTGCTTTTCCTTCAGCAAAAAGCTTTGCAAAGCCGTTAGCCGATGCTTCAGGATCAGTAGAAACTGCCAGCACTGCCGATAATCCGTTTGCACCATTTTCATGCTCGATCAACTCAGGAAGCCAAACAGTCTCACGTGTCTTATGCTGGCACATGAAAACCATGCCCTGCGGCACTTCCTGATCGGCAAATGAAACAGTCTCAAAAGCCGCAACGCCCTCACCGCCATTCGGCAACTGAACCGGACGCGAAAAGGCCCCCACGTTCCCTGTTTCAAGTCCAAGAGCCGCCAGTTCCGCTTTAGCCTGTGACGCGCTATCAATGCGGCAGGCTACGGCATGCACACCTTCCCCCTGTGCAGAAAGCTTCTCACGCAGATGCAGATTTCCGGGCGTTTCAGCAACCATACCCAAAAGCTCGAAATAATCCTTCGGGAACATGATTGTATAATTGCCGGAGCCTTTTTCCTTGCTGTGAAGACCACGAGGGCTGAGCGTAAAACCAAGACGGCGATATTGCTCAGCACTCTGCTCCAGATTTTTAACAAGCAGGAAGATGTGATCAACACCTTTGACAGGATGGGACATACAAGCTCTCCTTTTTCTTTACAGGCAGTGAATTCGTTCTTTCAGCGAAAGTTATGGCACACACTTATGCAAAGCAACGCAACGCGCGCCGTGACAAACCTGCGTTGAAGAAATTGAGACTTATTAACGCAGAAATTCCGATATAATTTTCCATTTTTGAGACAAATGTTAGTTTATATTGACATTTTTCATATAGATTCTAGCATAGGCGTGCTTGCATAGAACATTCAAGCTGGAATCAGGCATTTTCTAGCAAAATCAGGGACTTGAACAAGAATGGAACCTGCGGGAAAAGAGGCTGGAAAGCCCTCCCTCAACGTTCTTTTAGGGGAACATCAATGCATATCAGGAAAGCTGGCCTTGGCCTGTTTCTCGCTGCTTTTTCGCTCACAACGGCACCCTCCCATGCCGAAGACGTGAAACGCGGCGGCACAGTCATCGTCCATATGAATACCGAGCAGGGTATCCTTAATCCGGCCTTGCGTGCCTCCACAGGTATTTATCAGATCACGGGCCGTATCATGGAGCCACTGATCGACCGCACCTATGAAGGCTATGTGCCTGTGCTGGCGACAAGCTGGGCTTCATCGGAAGACGGCAAGGAAATTACTTTTAAGCTGCGCGAAAATGTACGCTGGCATGATGGCGAGCCTTTCACCTGCGATGATGTTTCGTTCAGTGCGATGAATCTGTGGAAGAAGCTGCTCAACTATTCGACAACGCTTCAGGCCAATCTGGAAGCTGTCGATTGCACAGACCCGCACACGGCTGTTTTCCGTTATTCAAAACCGATGCCGCTTGATCTTCTGGTCGCCGCGATGCCTGACCTTGGCCATCCTGTCGCCAAGCACCTTTATGAAGGCACCGATATCCTCAAGAACAAGTATAACTCGGCACCTGTCGGCACTGGCCCATTCAAATTCGTTGAATATGAGCGCGGACAGCACATCATTGCTCAGCGCAATGACGATTACTGGCGCGGAAAGGAATATCCGTATCTTGATCGCGTAATCTGGCGCTTCATGCCAGACAAGGCGGCCGCTGCAGCAGCGCTTGAATCAGGCGAAATCATGGAAACTGCTTTCAACGGCATCTCCATGTCGGATACAGAGCGCCTTGCAAAAGATGGCCGTTTCGACACAGGCACCAAAGGCTTTGAAAACAACGTCGCTCACTCGACCGTTGAATTTAATCTGCGCAATCCGATCCTAGCAAATCTGAAAGTTCGTCAGGCGATCTACCATGCCCTCGACATCGATTTTGCGATCCAGTCGATCATGCGGGGCTATGCCAAGCCGGGCCGTGGCCCGATCCCAAGCTCGGGTGGTGCAAATTACACCGATCAGGTTCAGACCTATCCTTATGATGTTGAAAAAGCCAAGCAACTGCTTGATGAAGCTGGATATCCAGCAGGGCCGGACGGCATCCGCTTCAAATTGCGCCATCGCGCAGCACCATGGGGCGAATATACCCAGCTCTGGTCTGAATATTATGCGCAGGCCATGAAAGAAGTGGGCATCGATGTTCAGCTCGTGACCAATGATGCGCCGGGCTTCCTCAATGGTGTCTATCGCGATCATGATTTTGACACGGCCAGTGGCTGGCACCAATTCCGTTCGGATCCGGCCGTCTCAACCACAGTCTGGCTGCGGTCCGGCACTCCGGCCGGGACCGCATGGTCAAACCAGTTCGATTACAAGTCGGACGAAATGGACAGTCTGATCGATCAGGCCGCATCCCAGCTAGACCCTGCAAAGCGTGCAGCGCTTTACCATCAGGTTCAGCAGCTCGAAATGAAAGATCTGCCGGTTATTTTCGCCATTGAGCATCCGTTCATCGGCGTCACCAACAAGGCTTTGAAGAACCACCACAACACGCCACGTTGGGATTCTTCAAGCTGGTACGATCTGTGGATCGACCAATAAACTGAACAAACAATACCGTCGATGGACATTCCGTCGGCGGTATTGCCTATAAAATCCATCGGATGCTCCGTCATGCCCCTGCCTCCCCTTTTGCGTTTTGCGCTGCGGCGCATTTTGCAGGCGATCCCCGTCATACTTCTCATCATGATCGGGTCGTTTCTGATTATAAAGCTTGCCCCCGGCGATACTGTTGACGCGCTTGTCGGCGACATGGGCGGGGCGGACCCGCAATTCGTTGCCAATCTGCGGACCGAATATGGTCTTGACCAGGCTGTGTGGATGCAACTCGGGCTTTATATGAGCAAAATCGCACAACTGGATTTTGGCTGGTCTTATGTTTACGAGCTGCCCGTCTGGGATGTGCTGATGAGCCGTCTGGTGCCCACATTGCTCCTGATGGTTTCCTCGCTCTCGGTGGCCTTTATTTTCGGCGTTGCATTGGGCGCAATTGCTGCGCGCCGCGCCTATACGCTGACCGATAATGCAATCTCAACACTCGGCCTCATTTTCTATGCGATGCCGAGCTTTTTCTTCAGCCTTCTTCTGATGCTGGTGTTTTCCGTCAAGCTTGGCTGGCTGCCGGTGGGCGGATTGAAGACGCTGGGTGCCTTCTATTCGGGCTGGGATAATGTGGTCGATATTGCAATGCACCTCATCATGCCAACCACAGCGCTGGCACTGATTTATCTGGCATTTTATATGCGCTTGATGCGCACCAGCGTTCTGGAAGTCGAAGACCTTGATTATGTGCGCACCGCACGCGCAAAGGGTGCAAGTGGCACACGTCTTATGTTTCACCACATCATGCGCAATGCGCTGTTGCCGGTTGTCACATTGCTCGGACTTCAATTCTCCACCGTGCTTGGCGGCTCCGTGGTTATTGAGACAATCTTCTCTCTACCGGGACTTGGCCAGCTTGCTTATATGTCGGTGATAAAGCGCGATATAAACACATTGATGGGCATTATCTTCCTGTGCTCCATTCTTGTCATCATCGTCAATTTCCTCACCGATCTTATCTATGCGCGGCTTGATTCCAGGATCGAATTGTCATGACATCGCAAGACTTCACTCTCCCGCGCCCGCAGGCCTCCCGCACAAAGATTCTTTGGCAGAGGTTCAAACGCAACCGCGCTGCCGTGCTCGGTCTTTTGCTTTTCATTCTTGTTGTGCTGATCGCAGTTTTCGCTGACGTGATCACACCCGGCGATCCGCTGCGCCGTGCCGGTGATCCGCTTGTCTGGCCATTCGTGAATATGGCTACACCGCTCGGAACTGACCAGCTTGGTCGTGACATCATGTCCGGCATTTTTCACGGTGCCCGCATATCATTGCTGATCGGCGTGGTGGCCACACTCATTTCCATCTTCATCGGGGTGCTGATTGGCGCCTTTGCCGGCTATTATGGCGGATGGGTCGATGATGTTCTGATGCGCGTTACAGAAGCTTTCCAGACGGTTCCAAGTTTCGTTTTGTTGCTGGCACTGGTAGCAATCTTCGGATCATCCATTGAGAACATTATCATTTGCATCGGCATTGTTTCATGGACGGCACCTGCGCGCATGGTACGCGCTGAATTTCTGGCCCTTCGCAAACGTGAGTTTGTCGATGCGGCGCGCAACTTAGGTATTGGAAACGCATCGATCATTTTCCGCGAAATTCTGCCCAATGCATTGCCGCCGGTGATCGTTTTTGCATCCGTTGTGATGGCAACAGCCATTCTGATGGAAAGCGCATTGGCGTTTCTTGGTCTGGGCGATCCCAATTATGCAAGCTGGGGCAACATGATCGGTCAGGGCCGCGCGGTGTTGCGCACAGACTGGTTCTGCTCGGTCATTCCCGGCATTGCCATTCTGCTGACCGTCCTCTCCTTCAGTCTGCTCGGCGAGGGACTCAACGATGCGCTTAATCCGAGACAGAAAAAATGACAGCCAGCCCGGTTCTTGAAATTAAAAATCTACAAATAGCGCTCCCAACCGGTGCGGACCGTCCGTTTGCCTTGCATGACCTGACATTAACCGTCAATCCGGGTGAGATTGTCTGCCTCGTTGGTGAGAGCGGTTCAGGCAAGTCGCTCTCCGCAGGCGCGATCATGCGCCTACTGCCCGAACCACATGTGCGCGTTACCAATGGCACGGTTCTGCTTGAAGGCACCGATCTTTACGCGCTGAGCGAAAAGGAAATGAAGGCTCTGCGGGGAAACCGCATCGGCATGATTTTTCAGGAACCGATGACAGCGCTTAATCCGCAAAAGACGGTTGGCTGGCAGATTGATGAAGTGCTGCGGCTACACACCAGGCTTGGCCGAAAAGAGCGTCGCACCGCAGTTATGGACATTTTGCATGACGTCAAAATTCCCGATCCGCAGTCGGCCTATAATGCCTATCCCCACCAGATTTCCGGCGGGCAGCGTCAGCGCGTAATGATCGCCATGGCGCTGATCCTCAAGCCACGCCTTCTCATCGCGGACGAGCCAACCACTGCGCTTGATGTGACCACACAAGCGCAGATTCTCAAACTCATCCGTGATCTGCAACGCGAACAGAGCACCGGTATTTTGTTCATTACGCATGATTTTGGCGTGGTGGCAGAAATTGCCGATCGCGTTGCTGTGCTCAGGCTTGGAGAACTTGTTGAGGAAGGGCCAGCAAAGGATGTGCTCAACAACCCGCAACATCCCTATACGAAAGCCCTTATCGCAGCCGTTCCCGCGCTGATACCACCTGCCGTTCGACCATTCGGTGATGCTCAGCCCGTCGTTCTTAAAGCGGATGCTTTGTCCAAAACATTCAGGGCGCGCGGTGGAATATTCAGTGGCAAACGCAGTGCTGTGCCAGCTGTAAAAGACTTGTCCTTCGAACTGCGACAAGGCGAAACGCTCGGTGTGGTCGGCGAAAGCGGCTCTGGCAAGACCACCGTCTCGCGCATTGTCACGCGGCTTCTGGAAGCGGACAGCGGTAAGGTCGATTTGAATGGCCGCGATTTCCTCAGTGCAAGCCCGCGCGAAGTGCGCGCCATGCGCAAGGATATTCAAATGGTCTTTCAGGACCCGATGGCATCACTCAATCCTCGCCGCCGTGTCGTCGATCTGATTGCACAGGGACCAATCGTCCACGGTATGCCAAAAAGACAGGCGCATGCGAAAGCGCGCGACCTGCTTGAACTGGTCGAGCTTTCACCGGCTGCGGCTGATCGTTTCCCGCACGAATTCTCCGGCGGCCAACGCCAGCGCATTGGCATCGCACGGGCATTGGCACTGGAACCACGCATCATCGTGGCTGACGAGCCGGTTTCCGCGCTTGATGTCTCGGTTCAGGCACAGGTCTTGCGGCTTCTTGCCGATCTGCGTGAACGGCTCAACCTCTCGCTTCTTTTCGTAACACATGACCTGCGCGTCGCATCCCAATTATGCGACCGCATCATCGTGATGTCGAAAGGCGAAATTGCTGAAACCGGACCGACAGCCGAAGTTTTTGCTCATCCGCAGCACGAATATACACAGCGCCTTCTTGCCTCAATCCCCGGCAAAAGCTGGACGCCGCCGCGCTTTGACAGCACAGAATGAAGGTTCACGCCCCTATGCAGAATATCCAATTTCCTCCTTCCATCTGGGCTGCAACCGCACCCGAGCGCGTTCCTTCTGCGCCAATCAAAGCCGATGCGGAAGCGGATTTCGTCATTGTAGGCGGTGGCTTCACGGGCCTATCAGCAGCACTTCATCTTGCGAAACGTGGCAAACGGGTGATCCTGCTTGAAGCAAAGGCTGTTGGCTGGGGTGCATCGGGACGCAACAATGGTCAGGTTATTCCGACAATGACCGCCGCAGAACCAGACGCCATTGCCGCACGGTATGGCGATGCCGGAACACGGTTTGCAAAATTGATCGGCAACAGTGCCGACATTCTTTTTTCCATCATCCGTGACGAAAACATCCATGCGGAGGCTGAACAGACCGGCTGGTTCCAGCCTGCGCATTCACCGGGCCGTGTGAAACTATCGCAATCACGTGTGGAGGCATGGAAGCGGTTCGGCTTTCCAGCGCAATATCTTGATAGCGCCGCGACATCGAAGTTGTTGGGCAGCGATTTCTGGTATGGTGGCATGTTTAACCCAACGGGTGGCCACATCAATCCGCTCGCCCTTGCGCGTGGTCTGGCCGCTGCTGCGGAGCGTCACGGCGCGATCATCCATGAGCAAAGCCCTGTCACATCTTTCGAAATAACAGGCGACCATTGGATCGTGCGCGTTGGTAATGCAACGGTTCGTGCAAAAGGCTTTTTGCTTGCAACCAATGCCTATACAGGCGAACTGCGTGAAAGCCTTGCACCGCGTCTGGCGCGCTCCATCGTGCCGGTTCTTTCATGGCAAATGGCAACGGCCCCGCTCAGTGATACTCTGCGTGCAACAATTCTTCCGGGCCGTCAGGCCGTCTCTGATACACGCGGCGATCTGCGCTTTTTCCGCTATGACTCGCGTAACCGGCTGATCACCGGCGGCGTGGTGATGGGTGATTATAATGTTGCCGAACGCGTCAAACGCAAAGCCGCCCGCAATATGGCAGAAGCATTTCCGGCCTTGGGTGAACCCGAAATTACCCATGTCTGGAGCGGCTATATCGGCATGACGTGGGATCGCTTTCCGCGCATGCATCAGCTTGGAACCAACGGCTGGGCATGGATAGGCTGCAATGGCCGCGGGGTCGCGCTTGGCACAGCACTTGGACGCGAATTTGCACGCGCGCTTGATGGCGAACCATTACAGGAGCTCGCACTTCCGATTTCAGACCCTGCCCCTCTGCCCTTCCACAAAATTGCGCGAAAGATTGCGCCGTTCTATCTCGCCTGGTTGCGGCGTAAGGATAAAACAGAGCCTCAGTTATAAGCGAAGTTGAATAACATTCATGCGAAAGGTTGATCCATGAATCAGATGCCAATTCTCGAACGTCGCCGCATTGAGGCGCTTGTTCTTAAAAATGTTTATGAGGTTCTTCGCGAGCGGTCAGGCGAGGAAGAAGCTCAGGCTGCCATCGGCGAAGCGGTAACGCGCTCGGCGATTGAACAGGGTCGCAGTTTTGCGCAGGAACTGGGCCACACGCCGGACCTTCAGGACTTTGCCGATATTCTACCGCTTTGGACCAAGGATGATGCGCTGGAAATTGAAGTGCTGTCACAGGGTAAAGATCATTTCGATTTCAATGTAAAGCGCTGCCGCTATTCAGAAATGTACCGGGATATGGGACTGGGCCATATCGGGCACCTTCTATCATGTAATCGCGATGGCGATTTCTGCATTGGCTACAATCCGGAAATGAAGCTTGAACGCACCCAGACCATCATGCAGGGCGCAAGTCATTGCGACTTCCGATACACACTCGACGCTGCAGAAAAAGGAGCCTGATATGCCGGTTGAAAACTGGACCTCGAACCAGCTCGACGAACTGATTGCCTTCCGACGTGATCTGCATGAAAATCCGGAACTGCTCTATGATGTTCATCGCACAGCGGAAAAAGTCGCGGAAGCGCTGCGTGCGGCAGGCCTTGATGAAGTCGTGACCGGCATTGGCCGCACCGGCGTTGTCGGTGTCATTCACGGCCAGACCAACAAATCAGGCCGCGCTATTGCCCTTCGCTCCGATATGGACGCGCTGCCAATCCATGAAGAAACCGGCGCTGAATGGGCCTCAAAAATTCCGGGTAAAATGCATGCCTGCGGCCATGATGGTCACACGACGATGCTTTTAGGCGCGGCACGTGAACTGGCAAAAAGCCGCGCTTTCGACGGCACCGTCATTGTGATCTTCCAGCCGGCGGAAGAAGGCGGCGCGGGTGCCAAAGCGATGATTGATGACGGCCTTTTCAAGCGCTGGCCGGTCAATGAAGTTTACGGCATGCATAACCGTCCAAACCTGCCGGTCGGTGACTTCATTATCAACTCCGGTCCGATCATGGGCTCGGTCGATGTGCTGGAGATAACCATCGAAGGTGTTGGCGGACATGCCGCCTCTCCGCATCATACGATTGACCCAATTCCGGTGACGGCAGCGCTTATTCAGGCGATTCAGACCTTGAGCGCACGCACCATCGATCCGCTTGATTCCGCCGTCATTTCGATCACCACGCTTCATGGCGGTGACGCCTTTAATGTCATTCCGCAGAAGATTAAATTGACCGGTACAGTCCGCACATTGCGCGAAGAAGTGCGCAATCACATCGAGGAGCGGCTGACGCGTGCTGTTGCTGGTATTGCTGATGCTTTTGGCGCGAAGGCCACACTTGATTATCAGCGTAATTATCCCGTCACCATCAATCACGAACGTGAAACCGAACTGGCAGCCCTCGCCGCTGAGGCGGTTTCCGGTGCAGACCGCGTCGCGCGCGACATGCCCGCCACTCTTGGCGGCGAAGATTTTGCATTCATGCTCAATGAAGTGCCGGGCGCAATGATCAATATTGGCAATGGTCCAAGTGCCAATCTGCACCACCCGGAATATGACTTTAACGACGATGTGATTGCCTGGGGAGCTTCGTATTGGACGACCTTGGTCCGCCAGAGATTACCTGTGTGATTGCATAATAGTCAGAAAGCCGGGAATTTTTCCCGGCTTTTTTTGTCCACGTCTCTACCGACCCAATCGGAAATGATTGTTTGCGCCAGCTATTCTTGAAAGCAGGCTCTCATCATGGCTGATCGCGACAATACCAAGACTGTGCTTCTCTGCAAGCATCGACAAAAGTTGCCATATCTGTGCTTGTGCAACGGGGTCGAGCGCCGAGGTAATTTCATCAGCAATCAAAAATGCAGGTTTTGCGCCAAGTGCGCGCAGGATTGAGACACGCTGTAATTGTCCGCCTGACAACTCGTGCGGATAACGGTTTTCCCATTCTGTTTCAACGCCAAGGGTCCGCGCAATATCGGGATCGACCGGACCAGATTCAGCAATGATTTTTCGGATCTGCCAGCGTGGATTCATCGCTGCAAGCGGCGACTGATAGAGATATTGTACCGGCCAAAGTTTTGCGTCCGATAGGTTTTGCTGACCAAAAGAGACCGTACCGGAAACAGGACGGTTCAGCCCCGCAAGAATACGCCCCAACGTGGTCTTGCCGCAGCCCGATGGTCCCGAAATACAATAGATTGTTCCCGCACTCAGGCTCAGCGAAACATTGGTGAAGATCGTTCGTTTGCCATAGCCGGCCGTGATGTTTTTTGCTTCAAGCATAGGCATGGAAGTCATTTTGTGGCAGCGCACGCCAGAGTGATTGCGCATAGGTAGAACCGAGCGTTTCTCCTCTTCCGCTGAAGGCTGATGTTGGCGCCAGACAACACATTTTCCCGTCATTCAGAATCGCAATACGATCCGCATAGGAAAGCACAGGAATCAAATCATGTGTGATGAGCAAGACGGCACCGCCTTCATCAGCATGTTTGCGCAGTTTAGCCAGAATAATATCGCGATTGGTGGGATCCAGCCCTG
Source organism: Brucella sp. TWI559 (assembly GCF_039674265.1). Taxonomy (NCBI): domain Bacteria; kingdom Pseudomonadati; phylum Pseudomonadota; class Alphaproteobacteria; order Hyphomicrobiales; family Brucellaceae; genus Brucella; species Brucella sp. TWI559. The sequence goes on along the minus strand of NZ_JBDJNE010000002.1, from coordinate 148,985 downwards.
CTGTCGGCTCATCTGCGATCAGCAATTTAGCCCCGCCGGAGATCGCCTGTGCCATCAAAACGCGCCGCGCCATGCCTCCTGAAAGCTGATGCGGATAAAGGCGGGCAACATCAGCACTCAAGCCCACATCCATCAGGCGACTTTCAATCGCAGGCGGCTTGCCAGCGCGGTTTGCGGCCCAGCCAATCAGCGCACCGACACTTGCCGTTGGATCAAGATAAGTCGTTTGTTGTGGCAGAAGCGCGATTTCCCGGCCACGCTTTTCACTCAAGCTCTTCTTGCACAACGGTTTTCCGTGAAAATAAATATCACCTTCCGCAATGGCATTGTTTGGCAAAAGTCCCAAAATCGCATGAGCAAGCAGACTTTTCCCGGCCCCTGAATGCCCGATCATTGCAACAATCTCGCCCGGCGCAATATTGAGGTGAACATCCGACAGCCGGGTAATCATATCCTGACTAAAAAAACCGTTATAGCGACGAAACGAAACGCAAAGATTATTGATTTCAAGCATCAGGTCTGAGCCTCCCTCGGACTGGTCAGGCGGCGCAATCCATTAGCGAGCACGTCAAAGCACAGCACCATGATCAACAAAGCCAAACCGGGAAAAAGCGCCAGCCACCAACGGCCACCGCTGATATGACGCATCGCTTCTGAGAGCATAATGCCAATGGCTGGCCGCGATGGTTCAAGCCCAAATCCCAGAAAGGTCAGACCGGCTTCATGCAAAATTGCATGCGGAAACATCAGCAGAAAGCCAACAAGCATTTGCGGCAACAGATGCGGAAGAATGTGGTTTATCAAGATAAAGTGGCGCGATTTTCCAAAACTGCGCGATGCTTCGACAAAAGGTGCGGCACGCACCTGTATGAGTTCAGCGCGCAGAATACGCGCGAAACGTGGCCAGTGAGAGATCGCAACGGCGATAATAACTGCCCCCGTACCGCCACCCAGTGCGAAACTTATAAGAATAAGCAAAACAAAATGCGGCATAGCCAGCATGCCATCGGTGACAAAACTGCCAATCGCATCCGCAGTTTTACCAAGGCCTGATAAAAGGACAATCACAAGGGCGATGACCACGGAAAAGCCTGCGGCAAGAATTCCAACGCGCAGGCTCAGCGTAAGACCGTGCAATGTACGGGCAAACATATCCCGTCCCATCTGATCCGTTCCAAACCAGTGCGAAAGGGAGGGTTCCATATTGCGTATCGCAAAATCGGAGCGAATACCCGTTTCACCATAGGCCCATGCAGCAATAGAGATCGCAACGATTATTGCCAGCGAAAACAGCGCACTGATCAATGCGCGTATGCGTCCATTGAGAGGGATGAACATCATGCTCCCTCTCTCAGTCGTGGATCAACAATGCGATACAGAAGATCGGCAATCATATTCCCGGTCGAAACAATCACAGTCATGAGCATTGCGATGGCAAGCAGCAGAGCCACATCGCCCCGAATGCCTGCTTCAACCGTGGCACGTCCCAATCCCGGCCATGCAAAAACCTGTTCGGCCAAAATGGCCCCGCCAAAAATCTCGCCTATTGAAGCAAAGAGCACCGTCAGGGCTGGTAAAGCGGCATTTCGAACACCGTGACGCAGGATAATGTCGCCCTGACGCGCGCCTTGGGCACGCGCAAACGTGATATAATCCGATTGCAGCACTTCAATAAGCTTGGCACGGGAGTGCAGAGCAATCTGCGCAACCCCGAAAAGCGTCAATGCCGATAATGGCAATATCAGATGCTGGACACGCTCAAGAAAACTCACCTGTTCAGAAGGAACGCCAATCGGACCTGCGCAACAGATTGGTGTCCAGCCGAGCTTAACCGAGAACAGCGCCAGCATCAGCATGGCGAGCCAGAACGTTGGCGTTGCCGCAAGAATATAACAGTACAATCGGATGGTGCGGTCGATCCAGCGCCCCTCATAGGCTGCTGAAACCAGTCCAAGGGCAAAGCCAAGAAGACCGGACAAAAGCCATGCAAGCCCCGTCAATGTCAGCGACGCGCCAATGCGGCTGCTCATTACTTCGCTTACCGGTGCGTTGTATGTGATGCTGAAACCCAGATCGCCCGACAGAATATTTCCTGCCCATCGCGCAAACTGCTCATAAATAGGACGATCCAGCCCCCAGATGGCGGCAATCTGCATCTTCTGTTCAGGACCGACATAGGCCATGGCCGGTCCGAGATAAGCGTCAACCGGATCGATCGGCGAAGCTTTCATCAGCAAAAACACTGCGAAAGCAACGCACACGACCAAGGCGCCAAGGCGCAAAACCCGCAATACAATTAAAGTGATGATTGCAACATTCACTCGCAGGTCCACCGCCAGTTTGCAATTGTTGCAGTCACCGGCCAGCCATGCCCATGCGGTTCGATCTGGGTTTTTCCAATATCGAGACACTTATTGGCCAGATAGACATGATCGAGATTGACCAGCCACGCCCATGAATTGTCGCCCTTCAGACCGTAATAATCAGCGGCCTGCGACCAATAAGACAGCGAAGCTTCAAGACTTTCTGCGCCCTGCGCTTTCTCAAAAAGCGCTTCAACCTGGCTGTTCGCATAATAGCTTGGGTTCATATATTCGACCCCGCGCAGCTTTTCAGCAAAGAGGCTATAAAGCTGGTAGGGTGAGTGGCTGCCAAAGCCAAAAACCACAGGCTCGGAATGCATGACGCGTTCAATCGCGTCCCAGCTTCCACCTTTTGGCGTCGCATCAATACCCAATGGGCGCAGTAATTCGGCTGATGTCTCAGCCAATGCCTGCCGGGTTGCATCACTGGCAGGGTAATTGATCGGGAAAGCGGCTCTTATGCCGTCTTTGGATCGAATGCCATCATCACCGGCAACCCAGCCCGCTTCATCGAGCAGCGCTTTTGCAGCATCCAGATTGAACTCGACGGTATCCGCCTTACCTGCCCACGGCAATCCATCGGCAGGACCGAATGCTGGCGTTCCATGACCATGAAGCGCCACATCGACAATGAGCTTCCGATCCAGCCCCATATTGATCGCTTTGCGGACGACAGGATCGGAAGTCACTGCATTGCCCACTTTGCGACCATTCACGTCATGCGGCTTTACAAAAGGCAGGCTGAGCCCTCTGTTATCGACGGTCTGAACCGGTATAGCCTTAAATCCATTGGGAATGGTATCGGCAAGCTGTGCAGGAACGGCAACCATATCAACCGCGCCAGCATTTGCAGCCGCAAGCCCCGGCGCTTCACCCGTGAAAAGGAACGTAATTTTCTCAAACGGTCCTTTGTCACCATAATAGGCGTCATTGCGCTTGACGATAAGCTGTTCACCTTCATTCCACGCGACCAGTTTATAAGGCCCGGAGCCGATCGGCTTGCGTGCATATTCCGTTCCATAGGTCGCAGCCGGAACAATGCCGAGTGTGTAAAACGCCTCAACAAAAGTGATCCATGGTTTATTGAGCGAAATACGAAGCGTGTTTTTATCAACGGCTTCCGCTTTTTCCATGACACTCAGATCAATCGCATTGGCTGATGCTTTGGCGGTATTGAATGTGAATGCAACATCTTCCGCAGTGAGCGGCGATCCATCGGAAAAGCGCACATCGTCACGCAGCTTGATGATCCAGACTTTACGATCGTCGGAGAGTTTCCACTCGGTTGCAAGATCAGGGACAGTGCCAAGATCAACATCGCGCCGCAAAAGGGTCGATTGAAACAAGGGGTTTCCATAGCCACCCCAACCCGCCAGAGGATCAAATCCATTATCCGGCTCGCCGCCGATTGCCAGAACAAGGCTGTCTTTTGGCGCGGCACATGCCTGTGTCGCAGCACCCCATGTCACAATCGCTGCAATCGCAACCGACACCCAATTCATCGCACTCTCCGAAGTATGATCTTTTTACAGAATCATCTTACTGAGGGTGTTTGGCGGGCGCAATATACTTATAGGTAAAGTTCAAACTTTTATTGATATTCAACTGCTAGGCAGGCCAAACGAGCCCGTGAAATATCTTACACGGGCTCACTTATGCTTTTCCGAATAATGCCAGATTACTTATCCATCTGTCTTTTCATGCCCCACAAGCTGAAAGCATTTTCGCCATAAAGCTCGTCATCTAAACCTTCACGCTGAATATCATCAGGCACCCGCAGATGACCAAAAGCATCCAGAATTTTTAGCAGGATCATCGTGATAATCCAGGCATAAGCAGCAACGATAACAACCGCCAGAACCTGAATACCAAGCTGATAGGCACTTGCCGACACAGCGTTGATATGGGAGCTCGCGGTAACACCGATCAGGACCGCGCCGGTCATGCCACCCACGCCGTGCGCACGCCAGACTTCCAATGTGTCATCAATTTTGAGCCATTTCTGCACATATTTGGCATTAAAGCAGACCGATGCGCCGATAGCACCGATGAGAAGCGCTGTGATCGGCTCCACATAACCTGCAGCAGGCGTAATCGTTGCAAGACCCGTCACTGCGCCCACAAGAACACCGGAGAAGGACGGACGACCGGATTCCTTCCATTCCCAGAACATCCAGACAAGCATAGCGATGGAGCCTGCAAGCATGGTGTTGGTGAAAGCATAAGCCGCGAGTGCATCGGCTGCATATGCGCCGCCGGCATTAAAGCCAAACCAGCCAAACCACAGAAGACCGGCACCGATGGCCACAAGTGGCAGGCTTGCAGGCCGCGATTCCGTTTCGCCGGGAGCGAGTTTGCGCTTTCCAAGATATTTGGCTGCGGCCAGTGCTGAAAAGCCCGCGGAGGCATGAATAACGATGCCGCCGGCGAAATCAACAACGCCAAGTTTCGCAAGGAACCCGCCGCCCCAAACCCAGTGGGCTGCTGGCAAATAAACTAGGATCGTCCAAAATGCGATAAAGAACAGATAAGCCCCGAACTTGAAGCGTCCGACAAAGGCCCCTGTCATCAGCGCGGGCGTAATGATCGCAAACATCATCTGATACGCAAACACCATAATGAAGGGGACGTTTGCTGCATAAGTTGGATTTGGCTCAATACCGACATGATACATGCCAAAATAGGTGGTGATATCACCAATGACGCCGCCTATGGACGGACCGAAAGCCAGACTGAACCCACCAAAAACCCAGATGAGGCCAACCACGCCCATACAAACAAAGTTCTGTATCATGATGGAAAGAACATCACGCTGGCGGACAAGTCCGCCATAAAACAAGGCCAGTGCGGGAGTCATCATGCACACCAGTGCGGTGCAGATTAGAATAAAGGCTGTATCGCCTGCGCTGATAGACTGCATGTTATTTTCCTTCAGATTTGGAACTCTGAACTATTTGAATTTTAACAAGAAAATCTAGTTATCTTTAACCAGATGCTGCGCCACCGGCTTATGTGGATGCGGTGCAAGCAGCTTCTTCGGCGCGATAAACAGATACAGTGTGAGCACATAGGGCGCCGTGAAGGATGGCAGTCCCATCGGAGACATAATCACATCATAAGCGCCTTGAATGAAAACAGTAACGATGGTTGCAAGCACTGCATAGGCAATCACCTTTCCATCCGTCTTCAGGAAAACAACGCCCACGGCAATGGCTGTCAGAACAGAACTGAAACCATAAAGCCCTTGAATGACGACCGCAGGATCAGCACGCATGCCAATGGCGGTTATCATCGCGATCAGCGATCCAAGCGCTGCTGCAATACCTGCCTGCCTCGACGCCACAAAAATGCCGAGCAGAATTAAAGCGCCGCTGACCTCGTTGCCAAGCAAAAAGACCTGCGCAATATTGCGGAAGAAAATTTGCACCAGCTCAATATTTGCGGGAATTGTAGCGGTCCCCTGCAAATAATCTGAGGCGAGTTTGGGACTGTCGCCAGTGACATCAAGCGCGCCAAAAGAATAAGCAGCAGCAACCATGAGCCAGCCCGTCAAAACAAATGGCCCTGTAGACCCCGGAATGCCCCAGCTTTTGGTAAGCGTTGCGCCGAATGCTGCTGTGATAACGGTGCTGAGCGCCGAGCCGATGATGATATAAAACCAGAGTTGAGGCGTGGCCGCGATAAATGTCGGCAAAGCAACACCAACAAGAATGCCATTAAAACCAAACAGGCCCGAATGAATGGATGGCTTATCGCAATCAAGCAACTGTGCGGTCAATGTAGCGACGATGAGACCAACGACTGCACCAATTGTGATTGCCCAGCCGCCCGTTGCATAGGATGCATAAGCAATTGCAGCAACAAACAGCAATCCGGTAAAGGCATTCTCCATAAAGAACACCTGTCCCGCCCCACGCAGGCAGGCGATTGGAAAACTCACTTTCTTGTCTGCCATTTCGATAACCCCTCTTAGCCAGATCTCCGCTCTGTCTATTTGCCTTCACGCATTACCCACCACAAAATCGCTTCGCACTTTTTGAGCATAAGTGCTTTAACGCCAAAGGAATTCCTCTGGTAATGTGCGACCGCGCGCCTCTTCCCGAACAATCTGCCAGAAATTACGCACTTCAGCGCGCACGTCGTAGCTCTCCATGCCGACAGCGCGCAAAATAAGCCCCGCATTGTTGGGCAGCGCTGACACCCCGGATATTGCGCGTGGCGCGTCGGTACTGAAGTTCACCTGAACACGCTCTTTGATCCGCGCAGCAACATCGGGCGGCGTTATGCAGATGATATTTGCAAACGCGTCGTAACCACGCATGACCGCTGCAAAATCGATGGTCGGATTGCCCTTTTCAATCAGGACCTTATCTGTAAACAGGCGCTTGCCGTCTGGCCGCTTTGCCGCGATCAGCATGGAAAGCAGATCGAAACCAAAACGCTCGCTTTCATGATGATGCTTGCGTCCCGTCATCATCATCTCGCCATAGATGAGCGTCGCACTCTCATCAATCACAATATCGGTCTGATTGATGAAGCGGGAATTGCGATAGGGAATTGTAAAATCAGGGAGATATTCCAGATATGCCCCTGCTTCCACCGTCACGGTCTGATATTGTGAAGCATAATTGGCATCCATCTGATGAACACGATTAGCGCCCTGTGATGTGACCTGAGCACATGCGCCTTCACCCACATGAATATCGATCTTGTAGCGATCCCCCTGAAGAATGCCGCCGCCAATCGAAATGATTGAGCAGATCGGCAATTCCGGCATCGCCTCGTCCCAGTAAAGCGCCTGTTGCACCAGAAGCGGGGCCACACGATAAAGATCGTGCAGTACCGAGCGACCATTGCGTAAGGAGAAGCCCAAACGCAATTCGCCGATTTTGCCGGGTCCGGCAGCACGCATCTGTGCAGGCTGCGTATGATACCCGCTCAGTTCACGGGCTGCATCAAGTCGGCTTAGTCGCTCGTGTAAGCTCATGACATTACCCAGCCGCCTGAGAGGCTTGAGATGCCTGAACCGGTTTCACGTCAAACAGAGCCATATCAAGGATCAGTTGCATCAGATCGTCAATGCCTTCACCGGTTTTGCAATTGGTGAAAACAAAAGGCTTCTTGCCGCGCATCAGTTTGGAATCGCGATCCATAACCTCAAGGCTTGCACCGACATAAGGTGCCAGATCCTTCTTGTTGATGACCAGAATATCCGACTGGCAGACGCCAGCGCCATTCTTGCGTGGAATTTTGTCTCCGGCCGCAACGTCAATCACATAGATGTAAAAATCAGCGAGTGCTGGGCTGAATGTCAGCGTGAGATTATCGCCGCCCGATTCAATCAGGATCACATCACTGTCGGGATATTTTTCCTCAAGCTCTTCAACCGCAGCGATATTCATCGACGGGTCTTCACGCACCGCCGTATGCGGGCACGCGCCGGTCTCAACGCCAACGATTTTTTCTTCAATCAGAATGCCATTGAGTGTGCGCCTGACCTGCTTGGCATCTTCAGTCGTAACAACGTCGTTGGTAATAATGAGCGGCTTGATACCCATCTCAATGAGCCGTGGGGTGATTGTTTCAATAACCGCCGTCTTGCCCGAACCGACAGGTCCACCAATACCAATACGCGTGATTTTTTTCATGGTTCATTCCTGTTTGAATTTCCGAAAGCAAGTCTCACAAAATCGATTTCGACGGTGGGAGACATGCCTTAATTCATGAATAGCCGGACATGCGTTTTTGTGTGATGCGCAACCAGAACATCAAAGACGGGCGCGAAACTGGACATTTCATCAAGCGCCAGACCACACACATCAGCATAGTCGCTTTCAACACGGCTTTGCGAAGCAAATAATATGCGCTGCGTATCCAGATGATCGATCCGCATCAGTCGAACCGCGGCACTGAGAACCATCGACGCAACGCCGTATTGATTCACAACAAAGGCCTGTTTCTCATCCGCGCCCATATGCGCCAGCGCGAGCGCCTGACCAACTGGAAAACAACCCGGCGTTTCGCCTGATTTAATGTCTTTCAGCCAGCGCTCAAGCTGTGGGAAATCGCTGATCTTGAGAGAGAGTTCAGCGAATTTCTTTCCCATTCTCGCAAGCATCATCTGCTGTTCTTCGCCAACCCGGCGATTCCATATCTCATGATCCGCAGCAAGCACGCTGTCATAATCACCCGCCACAATGGCACGATGCGCATGAAGAAAAGCGATACCATCCATATGGGCAGCCTGACGCACAACGAGCTCGACGAACTGATGCAAGCTTGCCGAATTGGTTACGACCTCAGTCTGCAAAGCGGATTCAAGCCCATTTGAAAATGCGAATGCACCAACCGGCAAGGTTGAATCTGAAAATTGCAGCAATCTCGCCAGAAGAACCATGTCCTGCCCGCAACGTGGTTCGCTTTTCTGTATGCCTGACATTACTTACCTGTGGTGATGGTGCCCGTGGTGATGCTCATGCCCATGATCGTGATCATGGGTGTGCTCATGACTGTGTTCATGGGTGTGCGCTTCCGAACCATGATGATGTTCATGAGAATGCTTATGCAAATCATGATGATGATGCGGGGTCGCATCGGCGCCGGCAAAGAGCATACGAACTTCCTTCGCATCGAGCTTTGCAGCAATCTCCTCGCCAGGAGCGAAATAGGTCTTCACTCTTTCAAAAGCATGCGTGCGCATCACCGATGCCATCACCTTCTGATCAACAGACAGCGGCACATAGACGGTTGAGCCTTTGATCACGGCTGGCCAATGCTGATTACCCAGCCCATGGCCGAGCTCAAAGCAAATGCGCAGGATGTCCTGCGGCGCGAGCTCTTCCAAACCTTCAAGCTCAATAACCATCACCTCTTTGAGGGCAATACGTGCCACAACAATGAGTTTCGCGGCTTCATCATAATGCAGCACATCGCCATCATGCAGATGCTCGGACCGCGGCAGAGAGATTGCAAGCTCAACGCCCCCTTCACTCGCCTTGCGCAGACGGCTTTTCGGTGCTTCCCACTGCTCAAGGGCGAGATAGTCAACCTGCGCATGATGCGAACGCTCATGCCACACAGAATCCTTGATATTACCGAGTGTTTTCTCAACGAGAATCATAATTCCTCCGGAAGCATGCGCTTCATATCGGCAGTCGAAAATGCGGCAAGACCAGCACTATTCGGTGTTTGCATCCAAAATCAAAACAGGAGGGAACGTTTTCGCTCCCTCCCGAGAGCGTCTTATCAACTGAAGAAGTAAAGCTGCGTCAAAGGAACATTGGTTGCAGGCTCAACAGTCGCATGTTTGCCATCAACGGTAACAGCAAATGTTTCCGGGTTAACTTCAATGGTCGGCAAAGCATTGTTACGAACCATCGAGCCCTTGCTGATAGCGCGGGTGCCGTAGACAGGGATGACCTGTGACTTCAGTTCATAACGATTGACGATACCGGCATCGAAACCAGCCAGCGAGGTAAATGTCGCGCGGGTTTTCGGCAAAGCCGATCCAAATGAGCCATACATCGGACGATAGATGACTGGCTGTGGCGTTGGAAGCGATGCGTTCGGATCCCCCATCAGCGCCCATGAGATCATGCCGCCTTTGATAACCATTTTGGGCTTCGCGCCGAAAAAGGCGGGTTCCCAAAGCACCAAGTCTGCCATTTTGCCAATTTCAATCGAGCCGACAACATGAGAGACGCCCTGTGCAATCGCCGGATTGATTGTCACCTTGGAAACAAAACGCAAGACGCGCTGATTGTCATTGCCCGACTTGTCGCCTTCATAGGCACCAAAGCGGGTTTTCATCAGATGTGCAGTTTGAATGGTCCGCATCCAGTTTTCACCGACGCGGCCCATGGCCTGACTGTCACTGGAGAGAATGGAAATCGCGCCAATATCGTGCAGAACGTTTTCAGCAGCGATGGTTTCCGGGCGGACACGGCTTTCAGCAAAGGCCACGTCGGTTGGAATTTTCGGGCTCAGATTGTGGCAGATCATCGTCATGTCAAACAATTCGGCCTGCGAATTGATGCCATAAGGAAGCGTCGGATTGGTCGAGCTCGGAATAACGTTTGACTGACCTGCAACACGAATAATGTCAGGCGCATGTCCGCCGCCCGCACCTTCGGTGTGATAGGTGTGAATGGTGCGGCCTTCGAAAGCGGCAATGGTATTTTCAACAAAACCGGCTTCGTTGAGCGTATCCGTGTGAATACAGACCTGAATGTCATATTCATCGGCAACGGTCAGCGATGTGCGGATAGCCTCTGGGGTACTGCCCCAGTCTTCATGGATTTTAAGCCCCATGGCACCGGCGCGAATCTGCTCTTCGATCGACAATGCCGATGATGAATTGCCCTTACCAAGCACACCGGCATTGACCGGCCATGAATCAAAGGAGCGCAACATCATTTCGATGTTCCACGTTCCCGGCGTGATGGTCGTACCGTTGGTGCCATCTGTCGGGCCAATGCCGCCACCAAACAGCGTGGTCACGCCATTGCTGAGCGCGGCTTCAGCCTGCTGGGGCGAAATGAAATGAACGTGCGCATCGATACCGCCAGCGGTCAGGATCAGATGTTCGCCTGAAATGGCATCCGTTCCCGGCCCAAGCGGCAGCGTGACACCCGACATGGTGGAGGGGTTGCCAGCTTTACCGATCCCGTAGATCAGGCCGTCCTTAATGCCGACATCCGCCTTGATAACACCCTGAATAGGGTCAACGATGGTCACGTTGGTAATGACCAGATCGGGCGCACCGGCTGCGCTCGTCAATTCATTGTCATACCCCATGCCATCGCGCAGCGTTTTACCGCCGCCATACACAGCTTCTTCGCCATAAACACGAAGGTCTTTTTCAATCTCAATATAAAGGTCCGTATCGCCGAGGCGAATCTTGTCGCCGGTCGTCGGACCGTAAAGATCCGAATATTGCTGCCTTGAAATCTTAGCCATCTCAGTATCCTGTTCGCTGAAATTCTAGAGCGCATCCCGAAAAGTGTGAATCGGCTTTCAGATAAGATGCACGTCAAACAAACGATTGGAGCGTCGAACTGATTAATCAGATCGAAATTCGCTCACAGACGGGCAATTACGGCTTGTTCTTGAAACCGTATTTCGCGACGCGCTCCATCGCATCTGTCAGGCGCGGACGGGAATCGTTGTAGCTCTCATCGCCAACCCAACCATTCACCAGACCGTTAAAGCCGAGCACGCGCTGCTTGCCTTGATAAGGAACGAGCACAACCTGTTTTTCATCACCCGGTTCAAAACGAAGAGCGGTCGTTGCGGGGATATTCAGGCGCTTTCCGAACGCCTGCTCGCGATCAAATTCAAGATCGGCATTCACTTCAAAGAAATGATAATGCGACCCGACCTGAATAGGACGATCGCCGGTATTGCGGACTTTCAAAGTGGTTGTTGGGTATCCGGCATTGATTTCAATATCGCCTTTGCCGAGAACCAAGCCTCCAACAGGAGTCTTTACCTTATCTGCAGCCATAACTGAGCCTCCGTAGGATTTACTGGATTGGATCGTGGACAGTAACCAGGCGACTGCCATCGGTGAAAACGGCTTCGACCTGCACATAAGGAATCATTTCGACAACACCTTCCATCACATCATCTTTGGTGATGGTTTTGCGCGCGAGTTCCATGACTTCTTCGAGCGTCTTGCCAGCGCGCGCAGCATCAAGTGCAGCCGCAGCAATCAAAGAAACAGTCTCAGGATGATTGAGCTTCAAACCCTGATCTTTACGGCGCTGCGCGACAATCGCCAGCGTGTGAATCATAAGTTTGTCGATTTCCCGGGGCGTGAAATGCATACGTAACCTCCGTACCAAGAAAAGGGGGAGATCGGCATTCTATAAGCCCACCCCCAAAATAAAGCCATCACGAAGAAGCTATCAATCTATTTTACGAGGGGCAATAAGTATTTTACATACAACTCAAATAAACATTGAATAAAAGGAACAAAAAAATAACAATACACAACCGATCTATAAATTTTTATATAAATCATTAAAAATTTTAAAAAACTTTCAAACTACTTCATATTGTCCTTACATTTTGGTTAAAAAAATCACCCAAGATGCTGCCATCAACATACAAAGAACCATAACAACTATACCGGTGCGCGAAAACTCAGCAAATGATATCTTGATACCGCGCGCAGCTGCCTGCTCTACGACAATAATTCCTGCGAGGCTGCCAAAAATAATCATATTACTTGAAAAACCTGTCCCCAGCGCAAGCGCTGCACCCAAGGCATCAGACCCAGATCCTGACTGAAGATAGGGCACCAGCAACATAACCGCAGGATTGTTCCCCACAAGATTGCTCAGAACGCCACCGACAAAAAACAGGGAGATCGGCTCGTTAAGATCAAGCCCGGCTTCGCGGAAATAACCGAGAACATTTTGCGGCAGGCCGGTCGCAGCAATGGCTGCATTGACAACAAAAAGTCCCATGATCAAAAGCAGAAGATCACCATCGACATGTTTAAGCATATCGTGAGAAGAGATTTTGCGGCTGACCAGCAACACCCCCGCGCCCGCCATGGCGATGAGCTCTCTCGGCAAGTCACTAAAAATAAACATTCCAATGACAATCACCGCAACGATTGCCGTCTTTGCCGTTTCAAGCGCATCAATCGTACCGTCCTGCCCTGCATCTGCCATCGAAGACGGCTGCTGCGTGAGTTGCCAGCGATTGCGATAGGCCAGAACGATGACACCCCAAACGATCGGCAGCGAAAGAAGAGCCGGCACTGCGGCCGCACTCAGAAAACCATTGAATGATAACCCAAGCTCTTGCGCAACAATCATATTCTGCGGGCTGCCGATCAGCGTTGCTGTTGAACCTGTGTTCACTGCAAAACAAAACGCAAGAAGAAATGGCACAGGGTTTAGCCCTCTTGTGAGGGTAACGGACACGAGCAAAGGCGTCATCGCCACCGCGACGACATCCTTTGTCAAAAAAGCAGAGAATGCAGCGCCCATAAAAACCAGAACGCCAACCAGCAAAGGCGGTGATAATGGCAGCTCGGTTACGCGCTTCGCCGCCCAGCCATAAAAGCCCGAAACCGAGAATCCGGCCGACACGACCATCAGTCCGAAAAGCATTCCCAGCGTCCGGTAATCGATGGCATTCCACGCAGCCTGTGCTGTTATGCTACCGGTCACCAGCATAGCGAGAGCGCCTATAATGGCAGCTCCCGTGCGGTCGACCTTAAATCCGGGAAGAGTTCCGCAGCCCATCGCAAGATATACGAGTATAAAGACGATGACTGTCAGATCCATAATCACTCGCTTTTTAAAAGATGACTCTTCGCAGCCCCGAACCTAGACTGACAGAGCAATCTAAATCAATGATTCTAATATGAATATTCGGTCTCAAAGCCTATTCATGGTGCGCATTGTGGGGAATGATTGAAACATCGCCGTAAACGACTGCACGCTGCGAAATGATGGAATTTGCGAATTCTTTTACAGCTTTTGCTTCGCCGCGAAGCAGGCTCACCTCAAGGCACAGGTCTTCGTTGAGATGAACATGCAGGGACGCCAGCGACATATGATGATGCTCATGGTGCGATGTGGTCAGCTTTTTCGCCAGATCACGCGCTTCATGCTGATACACATAGCTTAAGACGCCAACGCATTCGGTCATCGCATCAGATGCAATTGCCGTGTCTTTTATACTTGCCCGAACAAGATCGCGCACGGCCTCCGAGCGGTTGGCGTAGCCTTTTAAAGCAATCAAAGCGTCCAGTTCTGTCATAAGATCATCATCGACAGTGATGGTAATTCTTTGCATCGGCTTAACGCTCCATTGCAATTAGATTCGGCACAATCCGTATTGTGCAGATAATCTTAAAAATTGCGATGCCTTGTACCGACTTGTCTGGACGGCCCTCAATAGCAGCAGCGGATAATTGATGGATTGCTTTCCGCAGCAGACTGACTTCTTTGTTTTAACGCGCATCGTGTCCCGAAAGCCAGTTTCCGCCTTTCGGGAGCGCTCTAACCGTCATTGTAAAGTCGCCCCTCGCCCTGCATCTGATCGATAGGGGCGCTCATTCTAGCCCGAAATCCGGAAGGAGCATAATCGGCCTCGACATTGCCTGTTCCCATAAGACCCATTCGGATGAGTTTTGACCCAAAGCCAATTTTGCCAGGCTTGGTTATTTCAGGCCCACCCGTCTCACACCAATTCAGAAGCAGCGTGGACGTTCCCTCATGATCAGCGGTATTCCAGCAGATGGAAATACGCCCAGCATCATTGGATAATGCACCGTATTTGATAGCATTTGTCGTCAGTTCGTGGATCAAAAGCGACACTGAACTTGCAGCTTTCGGCCCGATAAAAATGTCGCTGCCTTCAACATCAACACGCTGATCAACACCGAGTGCAGCAGTAATTTCAGCGATGATCTGTGCCAATGACCCACTTGAACTTTTTCCAAACTGCAAGACATTATGCGCACTGCTTAACGCAAAAAGGCGTCTGGAAAATGCGTTAAGTTCGTCTTCATTATCCTGGCTTTTAAAGGTCTGGCTGGCGATTGCGCTGACAATGCTAAAAGTATTTTTTATGCGATGCGCAAGCTCGGCATTCATGATCCGCGCATTTTTCTCGGCCTCAACTTTTCCAGTCGTTTCAATGACAGTGTCCATCATGCCGCCAACGCTGCCATCTTCATTTAAAATCGGGCTGTAGCAGAAGGTGAAATAACACTGTTCATCAAAGCCCGAACGATTAACGAGCAACGGAAAGTCTTCAATAAACGTGGCCTCTCCCCGCATCGCCCTTTCGGCTATCGGCCCAATATCCTCCCATACTTCAGCCCAAATTTCATTGAATGGCTGGCCCATGCAGTTCTGCTTGTCGCGAAGAATTGTTCTGAAAGCATCGTTGTAAAACGTGATAAATTCCGGCCCCCAGGCAATGGCTTTCGGAAAATGCGACGCCAGCATCATCTGAACTGCTGTCTTAAGCGGGCGCGGCCAGCTTTCCGGCTGGCCCAACGGATTCTTTGACCAATCTATTCTTTTGATTTCTTCAACCGCTTCACCCGCTATAGGAATGAAGAAAAACCTGTCTTTCAATGGGGGCACCCTTCTCGATTACCAAATGTGCTCGAAAGCGCCAGAGAGCGAAGGTTTTTGCCTTAGGAAAGTGGCGAAGCAAGGACTCCAATAACATATTAGCAATTATACTGATAACTAATATTTCAGCATGAACTCCCACATTTCTTATCGCTCAGCGTAGAAGCCTATTGTTCAACAGGCTTCTGCTGCGCCGCCTTATCAGGTTGAATATAAAGCGTTTCAGATGAGAATGCGAAGTCGGCACCATGCGCATGCACGATTTCGATGATCTTGAGATAGACCTCTTGCTGTGCCTGAAGCCAATCAGCCCAACGGGTCGTTTTCGTGAAACAATAGACCATGATATTGAGCGATGAATCTGCAAACGCATCGAAATAAACCAACAGACTCTGTGTCTGATCGATTTTTTGGTTGGCCTTGAGCATCGACCTTATGTCGTCGACAACCCCGGCAATTTTGTCACCATCTTCGTATCGCAAACCAATCGTCGTATTAATGCGCCTGTTGGTCATGCGGCCCGGATTTTCAACGCTGATCGTCGAAAAGGCTGCATTGGGAACATAGAGCGGACGATTGTCGAAGGTTTTGATCTTGGTAAGTCGCCAGCCAATTTCCACAACGGTGCCTTCAATATTCCGATCTGGCGAGCTGATCCAATCGCCAATGCTGAACGGGCGATCAAAATAAAGCATCACGCCCGAAAAAAGATTGCTCAGAACATCTTTGCCGGCCACGCCGATAGCGATGCCACCGATGCCACCAAAAGCGAGCAGGCCGGAAAGACCAATCCCGAATTGCTCCCCGAACAGTAGCATCAAAATCAGGAATATTGCCAGTTTTAATATGCGCGCAACCATACGTGCGGACGTCACGTCATTGCCGCGGTCAATCTGGCTATGGGTCAAACGGTTGATCAACTGGAAGAGCTGCTGCATGGCGATCAGAGCCATGAAGAAGGTCGACAGGGTATTGATGAGTTCCGGTGTGATCGCGGTTATTTTGTAATCCGCAAGCAACATATAGGCGACCTGCCTGAACGTCATGATCAAGCCGAACATTGCCGCCACAAATGTGAGATGGGCGATAATACTTCTCGACCACCCCTTTTTATGCCGGATGAGAAACCAGAACACGAAGGCGGCAACGGTTAAAAGCAGAATAATACCCGCAGCTATCCAGTATTTCGCCATTTTACCCCGTCTCCCGCATGCCTGTTTTCACTTACTGCGCAGACACAACGCCCGGCAGGCTTGTGCTTGATGTCAACGCACCTGTGAAAAACGCAAGATTGGCAGCAGCAATCAATGCTGCCGCATGAGCATCCGTTTGCGCCAGCTTTGCATCCAGCAGAGAATTGTTCGTCTCATTCACCACCGTAATCGTACCCAATCCATTTTTATAGGATTCAAGTGCAGCGTCAAAAGCTGTGGCAGATGTCTGAACCAGTACATTGGCGGCCTTGTTTGCCGCCAGAGCCGTTTTCAGACTATTGGATGCAAGAACAATTTCCGCAACCGCATCAAGTTGCACGCGACGAAAAGTTTCTGTTGCTGCACTGTGCGTGGATTGCGCATTCTTGAGCTGCGCCGCACGCAGTCCTCCGTCATAAAGGGGCATTGTCGCGCCAACGAGAATGCCCATGCCCGACGACTGATTACCGATTGTTGGCAGGCTTCCGGCGTTGAAACTGTTGGATGTGGAAGCAAGCGCACCCGCCACAAAGACTTTCGGCAAGAACTCCGCCTGCGCCACCTTGATCCCGGAATTACTGGCCTGCAAAGCAGCGTAACTTGCAATAAGATCGGGTCGCCGCGACAAAGCTGTTTCTACAACCGATTGTGTCACGCCATCAAATTTTGAAGGCAGCGGTCTGTTCATTGAACTCTCAACATTGATGTTCAACATGGCATTGACGCCCATTGACGCCAGAAGCGCCTGATAAAGGGTCTGCTGCTGCCCCTCTGCCTTAACGAGCCTCAATTCCGACTGCGCAACCTGCTGTTTGGCGAGCGCAAGCTCAACTGTTGTCGCTCGTCCTTCATTGAGCTTGGCCTGAACCGCCGCAAGAACGGCCTTGCTGTTACGCAAGGTCTGTTGCGCGATGCGGTGGCCAGCCACTGCGGCGCTATATTCATAATATGTTCGTGTAACATCGAAGATCAGTTTCTGATGCATCGCATTGAACGTGACATTGGCTGCAAACGAAACCTGTTTTGCAGCCTCTGCCAATGCTGCCCGCTGGCCAAAATCGAAAACCAGCCATTGCAAGGCAAGAGAGGGTGATACGCCTTTCAGCGTCGTATTGACGTCACGCTCACCGATAAGCGGGACATCGACGGGTGTTGAGGTTCTTTGCACGCCGCCAATAACATTGGCAGAGATGATCGGCAGCATTGTCGCTTCGACCATTCCGACAGCAAGGGCCGCCTGCCGCGCTTTTTCCCACGCATTGCGGGTACCCGGATTGCTGCGCTGCGCGAGGTCGATCAACTGCGCCAGATCGTAAGAAGGTCGCGTATCAACTACCACAGGGCTGGAAATCAAAGCCAGCTCCGGATTGGAAGGAACACTAAAATCTTTCGTCCGCGATGGCGCATTGGCGGGCGAGCCTTTGTGCTGATCGGCCTTCCACGGCTGATCAGGTGCCGATGGCGCCAGCTTCAAAGCATCGGTCGCACAACCACTAAGCACGAAACCAAAAGCTGAAAGAAACGCTATGGAGGCTGGAGCAGAAGACTTTCTCATGCCTTACCACCTGCCAAAAGAGCTTCCATATGCGCAAGATGCTTATCGATTTTGTTTGCCCCCTCATTTTCTGCGTCCTCGGCAGAATACGCCTGCTTTTCCAGTGAAATTTCGCTTTGTATGCCATCGGATTTTATGCGCAATGAGAGCGCATTCAATCTTTCAACAGCATCAGGCATGACCTGATCGGAAAAGTAGACTTCCTTGTTAAGTGAAGCAAGCTGATCGGCAAAGCCATCAAAGGTTTTTTCAAGTTTCTCTGATGGACGAAGGGCCGCAGGCTCAAAAGGCAGCAGATAAAAGCAATAACGCACTTCATCAAGCAGACGCTCTGTTTCGGCGGCAGTGTTGATCATCTCCATTCGTTCGTCCGGTGCAACCGATGCAATTTCAGCTATCTTTCGCGCAGCATCGGAGAGACGCTGGCGAATGACGGTGACAACCGGCGCAGGCCAGATCAGCGTCGAGACCAGATAAACCGCAAAATTCCCGACCAGGATACCGATAATACGGTCGCGCGCCGTGTCCATATCGGTGGTCGGGCCGAAGCCCTGCAAGACGGTCAAAGTGAATGCCAGGCCGATCTGTACGCCACCATAGGACACTTTTTCACTGCCTGCAGAGACCCATGCGGCGAGAAGTGCCACCGCAAAGACCAGAACCATGAGACTGCCAACAGATTCAAGTTGCGGCATAAGAAATATAAGCGACGCAATGCCAATAGCAGCACCGACAAGACAGCCGGTGATGCGCAAAGTCAGCTTATGGATTGTATCACCCGCCGTACCCAGGGAAGCGACATAGCAAGTGACCATCGCCGTATGGATGCCCTGCCAGTTAATCGCCGCATAAAACACATAGCAGAGGATCGCCGCCAAAGTCGTTTTAAGCGCAAAACGTTGATAGATGGGATTGGTAAAAGCGTCTGCAGCAAAGAACGAGTCGCCAGAACCTTTTCTATAATCGGTTTTTTCGCTCCCAGCGATATTTCTAAGCGCCTGTAAGATACCCGCCTCCTGCCTTTGGGCAGACGTGTCAGGCATCGCTTCGGGCGGTGGAAGCGGTGCGTCTTTATCAAGCGCATCGACCATTTTATCGATTTGCCCGGCATAATGCTGGCGTTTCTCAGCTGAGAGATCAGCGGGAAGCGCAGAGGCTGCAAAAAGCAATTGATAAGAAGCGGTAATATCCGTCTGAATGTGGGCCAGTCTTTTTTTCGTGGTCTGATGCAATATTTTAACAAGCATCGAACGTTTGTTCTCGTCTTCGTTGGCGGCCCCAAGCTTTTCCCGCAACAAAGGGTTCATGATGGGATTGTTGTCTGCGAGCACCTTGCGCGCCACCAGCAGGCGTTCACGCAACTCCTCGCGCAGCAGTGTCAGGCTCCAGCGCCCGAAAAACAGGCTAAAGCCTGCAATCACAAACATCGGCAGGATGGCCATTTCCCATGCATATCGCAAAGCAAGCGAAATCACGCCATTGATCGGGACTTCATTCACAAGGCTGAGAATAAAGGCAATGATCAGCGCGACAATGCTGCCCCCTTCGCCAAGCTTGCTGGCAGCACCAAGGAAAATGAATATAAATGAGACGGCGATCATCACGAGAATGCGCAGCAATGCGGATTCAACGGTCCATGCTAGCACCGGCACCATCAAAGCCACCAGCAGTGTAATGGCAATGATGGCAGCGGTTGCAACAACGGTGTTTTCGGCTCCGTCGGCTTTCATGAGGAAGATAACAAGGTAGCAGCTAATAGCCGATTCCGGGATGTGAAACATCATCGCGATGCCTGCCACAAGGGCGCAAACCGCTGCAACACGCCATGCGGTTGCCATGCGGCCCGGAAAAGGCGCCAGATCCGCTAGAGTTTCGCGGATTGCGTCCCAGAGCGTGTCGTTAACACTCGTTGCCATTATGCACTGTCACAACGGCTGATGCGCCGGAGCGTGTCAGCTCGGCTGGCGGATCAATCAGTTTTACGCGCACTGGAAACCGTTGCGCAATTCTCACCCAGTTCAGGTTCTTCGGCACATAAGGCAGGTTGCGTGGTATATTGATGAGATCTTCCGATGAAACGCCCCAACCGATACCTTCAACACGGCCTTTGACGACAATCGAACTGTCGGCAAGAATTCGCACCTGCGCGCAGCTTCCCACCTTGATTCCGCCCAGCTCGGTTTCCGGGAACGTAGCGGATGCATACCAGCTTGAAGTATCGATCAATGTGAACAGAGACTGCCCCGGCGCAATGATCTGACCGGTCCCGTTGAGAACACTCACAATTCTACCATCATGCGGTGCCGTGACCACAGCATTATCCAGATTGTGCTGCGCCAGTGCGAGTGCGGCCTGCCTTGCTCGGACCAACGCCTGCGCGCTATCCAGCGTACCGACAATTGTTGTTGCGGCCTCAGCCTGCTTGACTGCCTGTGCCAGACTGATCTGCGCATCATTGCGCAGGGTCTTCGCATCATCAACCTGCTGCCGCGTGACATAGCCTTTGGGACTGAGTGCTTCAAGGCGCTTGAGCGTGGCTTCTGCAAGATCCAGATTTGTTCGCGCACGCACCACTTGCTGGTCGGCTATCTGGGCATTTTGTGATTCAGCACGCACGGCGCGCCTTTGTGAATCAAGTGCCGCCTCTGCAATTGCAAGATCAGCCGCCGTCTGATCTACGAGAAGTTTAAGCGGCACCGGGTCGATTGAGAAAAGTATATCGCCTTTTTTGACTTCCTGATTTTCTTTAACATTTATTGAAATAACCTTGCCGGGAACCGTTGCAGCAATATTAACAATATTGGCACCAATAACGGCATCGTTTGAAAGCGGATTCTGATTGGCCTCACGCAGGTAAAGCCATGCCAACACAAAGGCGACAATGATCAGAATGCCGGTGAGCAGAACGCCAACCGTACTGAATTCTCTTTTGCTATAAGCGTTATTTTCCATGCTCATCGACCATACACAAAAAGCGCGAGGCCGCAGGCGATCGCGATAACCATTGCAGTATAGGCAGTCAGGCGAAACGGAAGAATATCATCAAGACCAATGCGGATCATAATCACCCGCACCAAAATAGTGATCACTATCGCAATGAAAAGACAGAGCATCCAAGATGGGAAATATGCCCCTAACAAAGAAAATGACGGACCTGACACCGGTTATAGGTCTCCGCTAACTACGCTGCCCACGCCTCAGCGTTACAGATTCTTATTTCTATTTCATAGTTACGGTAAGCTCATAACGGCTGCAAGAAGCAAATCTCGACTTCGTTATTTTATGCTCTCAAAAAAGCACTTGATCGCGCCACAGCTAACCCTCGGAGCGATCGGTGCTTAAGCTCAGGACCGTCTCATACTAAAAGATAATAAACGGATCAAACGATTCAGTTCATCATACCTACGTGAGAAAGTGTGCGGAAGTTGGAGGAGAACATTCGCGCACGTCAGCAAAAATGCTGTTGGGAGGACTCTTATGTCAGTTTCATCAAGTGCCAAGGTCGGCACGCAAAAAATGACGCGCGAAGAAAAGAAGGTGATTTTCGCTTCTTCGCTCGGCACAGTTTTTGAATGGTATGATTTTTATCTTTACGGAACACTGGCTGCTTTCATTGGTGCCGCGTTCTTCAATGAATATCCGGAAACAACCCGTAACATCTTCGTTTTGCTCGCCTTTGCAGCCGGTTTTCTTGTGCGTCCGTTCGGCGCGCTGGTTTTCGGACGCATCGGCGATCTGGTGGGACGTAAATATACGTTCCTTGTTACCATCGTCATCATGGGCGCTTCGACCTTTCTCGTCGGCATTCTGCCGGGATCGGCAACGATTGGCATTGTCGCGCCGGCGATCCTGATCATCCTGCGCATGTTGCAGGGGTTGGCGCTGGGCGGTGAATATGGTGGTGCTGCAACCTATGTTGCCGAACACGCACCCAATGGCCGCCGTGGCTTCTACACATCATGGATTCAGACAACGGCTACGTTGGGCTTGTTCCTTTCGCTTATGGTCATTCTGAGCATTCAGAATGTGATGACCACCGAATCCTTCGCAGCATGGGGCTGGCGTATTCCGTTCCTGGTTTCGATCGTTCTTTTGGGTATCTCCGTCTGGATCCGCTTGCAGATGAGCGAATCCCCCGCCTTCAAGAAAATGAAGGAAGAAGGCAAGACATCAAAAGCACCGCTGACCGAAGCTTTCGGACAGTGGAAGAATGCAAAAATTGCCCTGATTGCCCTTTTCGGTCTTACCGCAGGACAGGCTGTTGTCTGGTATAGCGGCCAGTTTTACGCTCTGTTCTTCTTGCAGAACGTACTCAAAGTTGAAAACCAATCAGCAAATATCATGGTCGCAACGGCCCTGGTTATAGGCACTGGATTTTTCGTCGTGTTCGGCTGGTTGTCGGATAAGATTGGCCGTAAGCCAATCATCATGGCAGGACTGGCTTTGGCAGCCGTCACCTACTTCCCGCTGTTCAAAGCGCTCACTCAGGCTGCCAATCCGGCGCTTGCACATGCGGAACAGACGATCAGTGCAACGGTAACGGCCGCACCTGGCGACTGTAACTTCCAGTTCAACGCAACCGGAACGTCAAAATTCACCAGCTCTTGCGATATTGCAACAAGCTTCCTATCGCGCAGTGCTGTGCCTTATGATGTCGTGACTGGTCCTGCCGGACAGGTTGCAACCGTCAAAATCGGCGTTTCAACCATAACATCTTTCGATGCCAATGCAGCCGGAGCGGATGCAAAAGCAAAGCAGGCAGCTCTGACCCACGACATCAATCTGGCGCTTCAGAAGGCTGGCTGGCCATTGGTACGCAACCCGGCAAAGGTTGCAGACTCGAAGCTTGATGCTTTCATTGCTGCAAATCCCGAGCTTGCTCTGGATGCAGGAGCGGTTCGCGCAGGTGAAAGCACAACAATGACCAATGCGGAATTGGTCAAGGCCAACATCGTCACTCAGATTGAAGCGGATGCAGCAGGTGAACCAAGCCAGGCGGTTTATACCATCCCGAATGCAGGTACATTCAAGATGGTTGCCGATCCGGCACAGATCAACTGGACAATGACAATCGCAATCCTGACCGTTCTCGTGATCTACGTCACGATGGTTTACGGACCGATCGCCGCTATCCTGGTCGAAATGTTCCCGACCCGCATTCGCTACACCGGTATGTCGCTGCCTTATCATATTGGTAACGGCTGGTTCGGTGGTCTTCTGCCAGCCACTGTCTTCGCGATGAGTGCAGCAAAGGGCGATATTTACTACGGTCTCTGGTATCCAATTATCATCGCAACGATCACGCTCGTCATCGGCATCCTCTTTGTGAAGGAAACCAAGGACGTTGACCTGAACAAAGTAGAGTAGGCGCGGCCTTCTCTACAAATGAAAACGCCGTCCCACCGGGCGGCGTTTTTTTTGGAGCATTTCCAGCAAAAGTGCGAAGCGGCTTTGCGTGGGATAATGCGTGAAAACAAACAGATAGAGCATTTTCAACCATTCAATCAAAATAGGAAATGCTCGCGCAGCGGTCTTAGCAGATTCACAATTTGGCTTGACCGAAGTCAACAAAAAAGCCGCTGCGCGATCTTTGCGCAGCGGCTTTTTTTTGTAACCAGACAATCAGCAATTAAGCTGAAAGCGCCTTGAACTTCGCGAGAATTGCATCGCCCATTTCGACCGTGCCAATCTTTGTTGTGCCGTCCGACCAGATGTCGGCAGTGCGCAAGCCATCATCAAGAACGCCAGCAATTGCGGCTTCCAGACGGTCGGCTTCATCGATCAAATTGAACGAGTAGCGCAGGCACATGGCCAAAGATGCGATCATTGCGATTGGATTTGCAACGCCCTGACCAGCAATATCAGGTGCCGAGCCATGTACAGGCTCATAAAGCGCTTTGCGCTTTCCGGTTTTGGCATCAGCCGCACCAAGCGAAGCCGATGGCAGCATGCCCAGAGAACCGGTCAGCATCGCTGCAACGTCGGAAAGCATATCGCCAAACAGGTTGTCAGTAACGATGACATCAAATTGCTTTGGCCAACGAACAAGCTGCATACCGCCGGCATCAGCCAGCATATGCTCGAGTTCAACGTCGGCATGTTTTTCCTTGTGACGTGCGGTGACGACCTGATTCCACAACACGCCCGATTTCATCACGTTGCGCTTTTCCATCGACGTAACCTTGTTACGGCGCGTGCGCGCAAGTTCAAAAGCCACATCGGCGATGCGTTCGATTTCGTAGGTGTCATAAACCTGCGTATCGATACCGCGCTTCTGTCCATTGCCCAGATCGATAATTTCCTTCGGCTCGCCGAAGTAAACGCCACCGGTCAGCTCACGCAGAATCAGAATATCGAGGCCTTCGATGACTTCCGGCTTCAACGACGATGAATGCGCAAGTGCTGGATAGCAGATTGCCGGGCGAAGATTGGCATAAAGAGCCAAATCCTTACGCAAACGCAGAAGACCTGCTTCCGGGCGGACTTCATATGGTACGCTATCCCACTTAGGACCGCCAACAGCACCAAAAAGTACGGCATCGGCAGCAAGCGCCTTTTCCATATCCGCATCGGAAATTGCCTGGCCATATGCATCATAGGCCGAACCACCAACCAAGCCCTCATCGGTTTCAAAACCGAGATTGAGACCTGAATTGAGGAAATCGATGATCTTGCGGACCTCAGCCATTGCTTCAGGACCGATACCATCGCCGGGCAGGAGAAGGAGTTTTCTGGATGCCATTATGCCAAGCCTCTGTTTTTTCTCAGATAACAACGGATAAAATTTAACGTCCGCTATCTCTTTTTAGAGAGCGTTTCAATCTGGTTTTATCAGATCAGCACGTCTCAACCATTTGTTTTTAAACTGCACCCTGACTGAAAACCGCTTCACACTTTTCAAGATGCACCTTAAAGTTCCGCGAGGGTTATAGAACCCCCTCGCCTGGCAATCAACAACGGTAGTGCGAAATTTATGAAAAAGAACTGAGGATATGTAGAAATTATATAACAGCTTTTGACATCATGGGGCGCCGACCAAAACCATCTATTCGAGAGCGCGCGCTTCCGATGGCAGCATGATCGGAATACCGCCCCGAACCGGATAGGCTAGCTTGGCTTTCTCCGAAATAAGCTCGCTGTTTTCCGCATCATATTGAAGCACACCCTTGGTCAGCGGACATACAAGCAATTCAAGCAGCTTCACATCAAGATTGCCGGTATTTTCATTCTCAACCATTGGTCTTTCCTCAATATTCATTGCAGGCGTGAGCCATAATCATCCTTGATTTTGGCCAATACCATTTCTGTAATCGCGATCAGGGTTGCAGCACGCGTTTTCAAATCCGGCGCTTCCAGAAGCGCTTGTTTTTCGGCAGGTCCGAAAGGCGACATCATCGACAATGCATTAACCAAAGTATCATTGGCTGCACGCGAAATGCTCTCCCAATCAGCCTCCAGATTATGCACTTCAAGATAATCCTTGAATGCACCCAAAAGCGCATCACGATCAATTTCGCCCAGATCACGCGGGTCTTCCAAGTCGGCCAGAAATGGCGCAATGCGGCATTGGCGATAGGGCTTGCGGCTATTCACTTCTTCCAGCACGCGAAATCGGCAAATACCCTGAAGCGTAATAAGCACGCGTCCATCACCGGTTTCAGAATAAGTAGTGATGCGTCCAAGGCATCCGACCTGACTTAACGGCGGACGAGCGGCTTCATCGAACTTATCGCGATCATCCTCCTCACTATCATCCGTGTCACTCTCGTCAATGTGCGGCTGGATCATTGCGATAATGCGTTTTCCGGCAAGCGCGTCTTCCACCATTTCCAGATAGCGCGGCTCGAAAATATTGAGCGGCAACTGTCCACCAGGCAAAAGAAGCGCACCCGTTAATGGAAACACGGGTACCAGATCCGGTATATCAGCGCCCGTCCGATAACGGGCATTGCCCACCTGCATTACACTCTCCCTCTGTTCATGGCATCCCGCTCAGGAAAACAGGAGCGATGAAAGCTTGCGGCGTGCGCCAAGCGTCGCCGGGTCCATATTGCCCCAGGCTTCAAAAAACTGAAGAAGCTGCTTGCGCGCGCCATCCTCATTCCAGCTACGATCCGCTTTCATAATTGAAAGCAATTCATCAGCTGCCTCTTCCCGACGCCCCTGCGCATTGCGCACCTGCGCCAGATCAAACCGCGCCTGATAATCCTTTGGATCGGCTTGCACCCGACGCTCAAGTTCGACCGGATCACCAATAAGCTTAACCTGATCAGCCAGTGCAAGACGCGCTTCGATTGCACGCACAGCCGCCACATCAAGCTTGTCTTGCGGAAGGCTTGCCAGTGTTTCGCGCGCCTTATTGGCATCACCCGATTCAAGCAGACATGTCGCAAGACCAACGACCGCATCCACATTATTGGGAGCCACCTGCAAGATCGATGAGAATATCTGCGCGGCTTGAACGAAATCGCCTGCTTGCACAAGCTCATTGGCTGCATTGACAGCTTCTGTGATTGCCGCTTCCTGATCGCTCGGACCACCGATCTTGGCGATAAATTCCTTGACCTTTGAATCCGGCAAGGCGCCCATAAAACCATCGGCGGGCTGGCCGTTGACGAAAGCAATAACAGCAGGAATGGACTGAATACCGAGCTGGCCTGCGATTGACGGATGATCGTCAATATTCATTTTCACTAGCTTCACCGCGCCGCCTGCTGCACGAACGGCGTTTTCAAGAATTGGGGTCAATTGCTTGCACGGCCCGCACCAGGGCGCCCAGAAATCAACCAGAACCGGCTGATTGCGCGATTCTGCCACCACATCCACCTGAAACCCTGCAGTGGTTGTATCCTTGATAAGATCGTTGCTACCGCCGGGTGTCGTTGTTGACCCAAACGACACATTGCCACTCATCTGTCCGCTTGCACTTGAATAAGGATTGTTCTGGCTCGTCATCGGATATTCCTTATATCTTCCCGCTCACATATAGGGCAGCAGCATGTCGGTTTCGATACGTCAATGCATATTGTCTATCGCTATTTTCAAGCCGCGCCCCCGCTGTAAACAGTTTATACCGAAGATGCGGCCTTGGCATCCTCTGAAACAGCAAGAATACGCGGCTCATGTCCGGTTGCGGCAAGAAAGCGGATCAGATCATCGCGCTTAATGGAGGTTGTCGCCTCATTGGTCAAAGGATGACCATTGATCATGTCATTTTCCATCAGGCTTGCGTCGAGGATGATCTGAACTTTGTGCCCAGTATCATTCACCGCACCAAACACTGTCACACTGCCCGGAACAACGCCCAGATATTCCATCAGCTTCTCCGGTTTGCCAAACGATACACGACCGGCAGCTCCGATAACCTGATGGATCGATTTAAGGTCGACCACGGCATTTTCATCTACCGTTACCAGAAAGAAATTGTCCTTCTTGTCTTTAAGAAAGAGGTTCTTGGTGTGACCGCCTGCGATTTCACCACGCAGGCTCTGAGAATCGGCAACCGTGAACAAGGGCGGATGCTGCACGGTCTTAACCTCAATATCGAGGTTCTTCAGATAATCATGAAGTTGATGCGATGTCAGAGGCATGCTGATCCCTATTTCAAAAATGAGCAGACAGTTTCGACGTGCTTTATGTAAGGTTTCTATACTCTTAGTGCAAAACCAAGGCCGAGCGAAAGCCGAAGATTCGCGGATCGTCGCAAATGAATCGCCACACGCAGACATTATCAACCCGCAGAAGTGGAAACCACCAGGTGATAGATGCAAAAGTTGCACTTGCCACCTGTCCCTCGCGCACTCCAAAAGCTACTTTAAACGAAATTATATCTTTTAATTCAATACCTTGAATAAAACCCGGCTAAATAATTCAACGAAAGAGCATTTTCATCGAATTTCCCTGTTGCAATCTCAAATGTGTTGGTCCATATAGCGCTTGCCTAACGGAAACGACTTCTCTCTCAGAGAAGACTGGCGCGAGCGGGTGTAGCTCAGGGGTAGAGCACAACCTTGCCAAGGTTGGGGTCGAGGGTTCGAATCCCTTCGCCCGCTCCAGTTTTTCCGTTAAGTATAGGCAACAAAACCCCGGCTTTGTCCGGGATTTTTGCTTTTCAGTGTCGGATAAGCTACTAAATTATTCCCGCGATAACGGCAATTTACTTCCTGCAAGGTGCCGCTCAGTCAGTGCGCGTTCCTCAACAATTGAGTAGCGGAAGCGGAACAATTTTGCAGGCCGTCCGCCTGTTTCACTGTCACTCTCTCCAGTTTCTTCAACAAGATCCTGTTGTTCAATCAGTCTCCTGAAATTCTGTTTATGGAGACGCAAGCCTGCCAGCGCCTCAACCGTTCGCTGAAGCTGAAAAAGCGTAAACGTGTCCGGCATCAATTCAAAGACAACGGGGCGGTATTTGATCTTGGCACGCAACCTTGCAATAGCCGTCGCAAGAATACGACGATGGTCAGCAAACATATGCTGACCGTTTTCAGAGCCAACCGTGCTGGCCTCATGCACAAGACCAGCTTCATAGAGAAGTTCATAGCGCTGAAGCACAAGGTCTTCATTCCAACGCTCATCATTCAGGCCGAAGGAAAAGGCAATACGCCGCAAACGCTGTGCAGTCAGCGCAGGCGATGAAGTCTGTTCTGCCCAAACACGAAGATCATTGCTAAGATGCCTGACGATCTCGGGCACACCCTGACGGTGATCTTCCCACGGCAAATAATCATACCAACCATGCCAACCGGCATAACCATCACCACCGTAATATTCACGAACAAGGCCGAGATAACTAATTGAAATCGTTCGCTCACCAAGCTTATGTCTGTCACGATCCGCAAATGTATAAAGCTGCTCCAGATAGCCAACCGGATGAGCGGTTTCTTTCTGAACCCACGCCCGCAGGCCAGATTGTAATGATCGGTGTTCTGATTCAAACGGGCCGGATGGCAAAGCCCTGCCCTGATGAACTGTCATCACGCGTGGCTGCTCACCTGTGACAGCAGTTAAAACTGCAATCAGTTCGGTATGGGCAATATCATCAGTCAACGCAGCAACTTCTTTCTTCACTCAATAACTGACGGCATAAAGAACCGTATGAAATGGTTGTGCGTTGGATACTGCATAAAATCAATTCAAAAGCTTGCCGTACAAAAAAGCTAGAGCGTGTCGCGCTTAATCGCACCTAATATGCCCGCTCTATTTTCGTGTTTTTACGCATGACGTTCTCGGATCGTAGCGGGAATAAAAATCAGTCCGGTGAACCGATTTGCCCACAAAGGCGGTTCCCACTTTTCTGCAACATGCTTTATCCGCCATAAAAAACGCCGCCCGGTGGGCGGCGTCTCATTAGGGCTTATCTAAGCAGATTATGGTGTAACGTCGAAGCCGAACCACTTTTCGGAAAGCTTCTTAATCGTGCCGTCAGCCTTGGCAGCTTCGATGGCTTCGTTGAACTTCTGCTTGAGTTCAGGCTCGTTCTTGCGAATACCAACGGCAACGCCGCGACCTAAAATTCCACCCTTGAAGTAAGGACCGGTCATAACGATGTCTTCATTGCCCGGCTTCTTGGCTGCATCCGAAAGGTAAGCCAATGAAGCAACAATCAGATCGACGCGGCCCGACTTGAGGTCGAGGTCATGCTGGTCGGTCGTCTTGTATTCACGGATATCTGTCGAATCTTTAAAATATTTGTCCAACAGTGAAAGACCCAGCGACGCAGTCTGAACGCCTACTGTGCGACCCTTGATTTCAGCCGCAACTTCATCAATCACTTTCTGGGAAGCAGCTTCGTCCTTGGCAAGATAAAGCGTTTCACCAGTATGCGTAAGCTTCGCAAACGGGCTGTCCTTCAGCGTTGCGAAAGTCTGTGGCGTCAGACCGTAGGAAACGGTGAAATCGATGGTTTCTTCACGCTTTGGCGTAGCAGTCAGACCAGCCATGATCGCATCGAACTTGCCAGCATTGAGCGCTGGAATAATGCCGTCGAAAGGCTGCGCGACCAGCGTGCATTCAACCTTCATGCGCGCACAGAGATCCTTGTAGAGATCAACTTCGTAGCCATCCAGTGTGCCATCTGGCTTGGTGAAGTTATACGGACGGAAAGCGCCTTCCGTAGCGATCGTGATCTTGTCCCACTTCTTTTCTTCTGCATGCGCAGAAGCGGTGGTGAGAACGAGTGCAGAAACGAACAGGGCTTTGAACAATCCCGTGGTCTTCATTGGACTTACCTTACGCAGTTTAATTGCTAATATGCCTTTTGGCACAAATCAGCATTGTTTGAAATGATCAGGCTGCATTTTCGTGGCTGATAAACTTGCGGAAACGCTCGGATTTCGAGTTTCCGAACACTTCTTCAGGCGCGCCATCTTCTTCGACCAGTCCCTGGTGGAAAAACACAACGCGATTGGATACATCACGCGCAAAGCCCATTTCGTGCGTGACAACCAGCATCGTGCGGCCTTCTTCAGCAAGCCCTCGCATAACGCGCAACACTTCGCCGACCAGTTCTGGATCAAGCGCCGAAGTTGGCTCGTCAAACAGCATTACTTTCGGCTTCATCGCAAGCGCACGCGCAATGGCCGCACGCTGCTGCTGACCGCCGGAAAGATGCGCTGGATAAAAATCGCGCTTGTCGGCGATACCAACCTTGGCCAGAAGCGCTTCCGCTTCTTCCACACATTCAGCGCGCGAACGGCCCTGCACATAGATCGGCGCTTCAATGATATTTTCGAGAATGGTCTTGTGGGACCAGAGATTGAAGCTCTGGAAAACCATGCCAAGCTCAGAACGGATGCGCGAGACCTGCTTCTTGTCGGCCGGATAGGCTTCGCCCTTTGAGTTCTTGGCCATGCGAATGGTCTCACCGGAAACAGTCACCGTACCGGAAGTTGGAATTTCCAACAGATTGATGCAACGCAGGAAAGTCGATTTGCCTGATCCTGAAGAACCGAGGATCGAAATGACTTCACCTTCGCGCGCTTCCAGAGATATACCCTTAAGCACTTCATTGGTACCGAAGCTTTTGCGCAGATTTTCAACTTTCAACGCCAAAGGGGCATTGGGAGATATGATTTTACTCACGATGTTTTTCCTTCGGTGGTGATCCTGACGACGGGCTGGCGCAGATAAGGTGTAAGCTTGTATTCAGCAAACATAAGCAAACGTGTCAGAACGAAGTTGATAGCGAGGTAGATAGCACCCGCAATAACAAACACTTCAATCGCGCGATAAGATTCAGCGATCAGCTTGGCAGCGATGCCGGTCACTTCCATCAGAGTAATGATCGAGGCCAGCGATGTTGCCTTCACCATGGAGATCATTTCATTGCCATAGCCGGGCAAAGCCTGACGGATTGCCAGCGGCATGACGATGCGGCGGAAGCAGGTGAAACGCGACATGCCACAAGCTTTCGCAGCTTCGATCTGGCCAGTGGGCACGGATAGAAGACCGCCGCGAATAATTTCGCTGGCATAGGCTGCATTGTTCAAGGTCAGTGCAATGATCGCACACCAGTACGGCTCGCGCAGGATCGGCCAGAGGAAAGAATAACGCACCGCCGGAAACTGGCTGAGGCCGTAATAGATAATGAAGATTTGCACCAGCAGCGGCGTACCGCGAAATACAAACACGTAAAGGCGGGCAATCCAGTCGAGAACAGTTATGCCCGAAAGACGCATCAAGGCAAAAAGCAAAGCCAGCACAGCGCCAAAGACAATCGAACTGGCAGCAAGTTGAAGGGTCAGCGGAACGCCGCCAATCATCTGCATGAAGGCTTCTGAATAGAATTGAAAGTTCATGATGCTCTCCGCACGCCGCGCGAGAAGTGACGTTCAGCTTTCTGCAGGATGGTGCCGGAAACCGACGAAATCAGCAAATAAAGCGCACCGGCAATGAGGTAGAAATTGAAGGGCAATCCCGTCGATCCAGCGCCGATCTGTGCCTGACGAAGAATATCAACAACACCCACAACCGAGATCAGAGCCGACTCTTTCAACGCCACCTGCCACACATTGCCAAGGCCCGGAAGTGCATGGCGAAGCGCGAGCGGCGCAATGATGCGGCGGAATTTGAGCGCCTGTCCCATGCCGCACGCTGAGGCTGCTTCAAGCTCGCCCTTGGAGACCGCACGGAATGCGCCGCGAAAGACTTCCGTGTGATGCGCACCGCATGAGATACCGATGGCCAGCACACCGGCGAGGAATGCCGGAAAGCCGACAAAACCCTGCGCACCAAAGAAATGACCGATCGCCGTTACAGCGGCGCTGCCGCCAAAATAAAACAGATAGATCACCAGCAGATCAGGAATACCGCGAATAATGGTGGTGTAAGCATCGGCAATCGAGCGCAGTGTACGCCCACCGGAAATTTTCGCCCAGGCTGCGAATACGCCGATGACAGCGCCCAGCAGATAACCCAGAACAGACAGCGCCACCGTGACCAGCACCGCCATCATCAGAACATGGCCCCAGCCATCCGGTCCAAAGCTCAGAATATCGAGAAAAGCCTTCATGATGCCTCAAGCCGCTTAGGAGATAAGGAAATAAACGTCATCTGTTTTCCGGGTCATTCTTTCAGGCAGGTGCTTTGTTGATCGGAGGTGGGCAAGGCTGGTTGAACATTATCCGGGATTGGACTCACAAAGACGGCTCCATTGAGCATCGTTTATGATCTTGTTTGACTTTTGCAATCTGCTCCGGGTTGCGGAACAGTTCTGCGGCCGTACTTCTCATAATTTTGCGCCGCAGGCAGTTTACCCTGCGCAACCATCTGCCATGAATGAAGCGGCGTGCCGATTGCGCATGTTGCACCGCGCATCTGCACAGTTGGAACAACCCAGCTAACGCTGCCAATATCCGTGGAGCCCACGAGCGACTGATCACGCCTAATCGTACCCAATACGCTCGCTCTATCTTCTTGTTTTACGCATGTCGTTCTCGGAAAACCGGTTCCCACTTTTCCGCGACATGCTTTAGAGCTACTCCAAACTTGTGGCAACAGATATAAGCGAAATTGCACAAAACACTCACCAGAAGCGACATAATGGTTAGCACCAATGCTCACCTTGATAAGAAAGACATCATATTGCGGAAATCGATTCCAAAAAAAATCCGGCGAAACCAGTTTCGCCGGATTTTATTGCGTGTCAGCTTCGCTTAAAAATCCCAGTCTTCGTCTTCAGTCGCGACTGCCTTGCCAATCACATAAGAAGAGCCTGAGCCTGAGAAGAAGTCATGGTTCTCGTCGGCATTCGGAGAAAGCGCCGAAAGGATCGCCGGATTGACCTTGCAGGCTTCCGCCGGAAACAGGGCTTCATAGCCAAGGTTCATCAGAGCCTTGTTTGCATTGTAATGCAGAAACTTCTTCACGTCTTCGGTCAGACCCACGCCATCATAAAGCGCTTCGGTATAACGCACTTCATTGTCATAAAGCTCCAACAACAGATCGAAGGCAAAATCCTTGATCTCCTGCTTTTTGGTTTCATCAAGCTTCTCAAGCGCGCGCTGATACTTATAGCCGATATAATAACCATGAACGGCTTCATCGCGGATGATCAGGCGGATGAGGTCAGCCGTGTTGGTGAGCTTGGCGCGGCTCGACCAGTACATCGGCAGATAGAAGCCCGAATAGAACAGGAAGCTTTCCAGAAACACGCTGGCAATCTTCTTCTTGAGCGGATCTTCAGCGTTATAATTTTCGAGGATCAGCTGCGACTTCCTTTGCAGGAATTCGTTTTCTTCCGACCAGCGATAGGCATCATCCACATCGGGCGTTAAGCACAGTGTCGAAAAGATCGACGAGTAAGACCGTGCATGAACCGCTTCCATGAAGGAAATGTTCGACAAAACAGCTTCTTCATGCGGCGTTGAGGCATCCTCCATAAGTGTCACAGCACCAACGGCGTTCTGGATCGTATCCAGAAGCGTCAGACCTGTGAACACGCGGATGGTGAGCTGCTTTTCTTCGGCTTTGAGCGTTTCCCACGACTGGATATCGTTGGAGAGCGGCACCTTTTCCGGCAGCCAGAAATTGCCGGTCAGACGGTTCCAGACTTCGAGGTCTTTGTCGTCTTCGATCCGGTTCCAGTTGATGGCCCGCACGACCGCCGGCTTTTTCGCATTGTTGTTTTTAAACTGCATATTCATTTGTCTCGATCCTGATCAGAGAGCGCAAGAGACGCAGCCTTCAACCTGCGTACCTTCGAGCGCCATCTGGCGCAGGCGGATGTAGTAGATCGTCTTGATGCCCTTCTTCCACGCGTAGATTTGCGCCTTGTTGATGTCGCGTGTCGTCGCGGTATCACGGAAGAACAGCGTCAGCGACAGACCCTGATCGACATGCTGCGTTGCCGCCGCATAGGTGTCGATGATCTTTTCCGGGCCAATCTCGTAAGCATCCTGATAATATTCAAGATTATCATTCGTCATGAAGGCAGCCGGGTAATAAACACGGCCAATCTTGCCCTCTTTACGGATTTCGATCTTGGAAACAATCGGATGGATCGAAGAGGTCGAATGGTTGATATAGGAGATCGAGCCTGTTGGCGGCACGGCCTGCAGGTTCTGATTATAAAGTCCGCCTTCCATGACGGATTTTTTCAATTCCCGCCAGTCTTCCTGCGTCGGGATCGCAATACCGGCATTCTCGAAAATCTCGCGGACCTTATCCGTCGCAGGCTCCCAGACCTGATCGGTATATTTGTCGAAATATTCGCCCGTCGCATATTTCGACTTTTCAAAGCCCTTGAACGAGCTTTTCTGTTCAACGGCGATAAGATTGGACGCGCGAACAGCGTGATAGGCCACCGTGTAGAAATAGATATTGGTGAAATCGACGCCTTCTTCCGATCCATAGAAAATGCGCTCGCGGGCGAGATAGCCGTGCAGGTTCATCTGGCCAAGGCCGATGGCGTGACTCTCATCATTGCCGCGTGCAACGGATGGCACCGAGCCTATATGGCTCATGTCTGAAACAGCCGTCAGAGCACGGATTGAGGTTTCGATGGTCTTGCCAAAATCCGGGCTGTCCATGGCTGCTGCAATATTGAGCGAGCCGAGGTTGCAGGAAATATCCTTGCCCAAATGCTCATAAGACAAATCTTCATTGAAGATGCTGGCTTCACTCACCTGAAGAATTTCCGAGCAGAGATTGCTCATGGTGATGCGGCCATCAATTGGATTGGCGCGGTTCACCGTGTCTTCAAACATGATGTATGGATAGCCGGACTCAAACTGGATTTCCGCCAGAACCTGAAAGAAATCACGCGCATTGATCTTCTTCTTGCGGATACGGCCGTCATCAACCATTTCCCGATATTTTTCGGTGATCGAAATCTCGGTCATCGGCACGCCATAGACGCGTTCAACGTCATAAGGCGAGAAGAGGTACATATCTTCGTCGTTTTTAGCGAGTTCGAACGTGATGTCGGGAATCACAACACCAAGCGACAATGTCTTGATGCGGATTTTTTCGTCCGCATTTTCACGCTTGGTATCGAGGAAGCGCATAATATCAGGGTGATGAGCGTGCAGATAAACCGCACCCGCACCTTGACGCGCACCAAGCTGGTTAGCGTAGGAGAATGAATCCTCCAGAAGCTTCATCACCGGAATAATGCCGGAAGACTGGTTCTGAATCTGTTTGATCGGTGCGCCGGATTCACGAATATTGGTCAGGCTCAGAGCCACACCGCCGCCACGCTTTGAAAGCTGAAGCGCCGAATTGATGGAGCGACCAATCGATTCCATGTTGTCTTCAACGCGTAGCAAGAAGCACGAGACCAGCTCGCCGCGCTGCTTTTTGCCTGCATTGAGGAAAGTCGGCGTTGCTGGCTGATAACGGCCCGCAATAATTTCATCGACCATTTCGCGTGCGTGCTGTTCGTTGCCACGTGCAAGCGTCAGCGCCACCATGCAGACACGATCTTCGTAGCGCTCAAGATAGCGCTTACCGTCGAAGGTCTTCAACGTATAGCTGGTGTAATATTTGAATGCGCCAAGGAAGGTCGGGAAGCGGAACTTCTTGTCATAGGCATGATCGAAAAGATCGCGCACGAAATTAAAGGAATACTGGTCCAGCACTTCCCGCTCATAATAGCCTTCAGCGACCAGATAATCGAGCTTTTCACGCAGATTATGGAAGAACACCGTGTTCTGGTTGACGTGCTGCAGGAAATATTGCTGTGCCGCCTGGCGGTCGCGATGCAGCTGAATCTTCCCCTCATCATCATAGAGGTTCAGCATTGCATTGAGCGCGTGATAATCGAGCGAGGTCTCAGCAGGTTTCTGCGGCTTGCTGCCTGATGCAGCAACCGTCGCCGCAGATGACTCCTGCTTTTGCGAAGCAGCGACTGTCTCGTGCTCACGGGTCAGGGTTGTGTCTGCCGTGTCCAAAATCGTTCCATCCCGTCTTTAACATTGCCAATGTCTTCGTCGGTTCCCAGAAGCTCAAAACGATAGAGGTAGGGAACCTGACATTTGGCAGAAATGATGTTGCCTGCGAGGCCAAAGGCCTCCCCGAAATTGCTGTTTCCAGCGGCAATGACGCCGCGAATGAGGGATCGGTTATCCGCATCATTAAGAAAGCGGATGACCGGCTTGGGAACAGCACCTTTCGCGCCTCCGCCGCCATAGGTTGGTGTTACGAGCACAAAAGGCTCGTTGACGCGCAACAGGCCCCCATTGTCTTCATAGCTTTCCAGCGGAATGCGCTTTGAGCGCAGCCCCAGACGCATCACAAAGCGATGCGTGTTTTCCGAACGGCTGGAAAAATAGACGATCTGGCCCATAACAAACCCCGGCAGCGGAAGGGATTATGCCAGCGCGCTGATCATATCCGGACGAAAACCAGCCCAATGGGATTCACCGGCAACAACAACCGGCACCTGACGGTAGCCCAGTCCCTGAACGAGATCATACGCATCGCTATCCGCGGAAATGTCGATAACATCATATTCAATGCCCTGACGATCGAGCGCGCGGGTGGTTGCTGTGCACTGGACGCAGGCGGGCTTGCTATAGACGGTGACGTTCATTTTTTCCTCACTGGGGATTGATTGGTATGGGTTGCGGCTACTGGAGTAACGACGCACAAAGACGCTCGCACATGGTAAAATGCGCGCGAAAAAACTCGGAAACTGAAGAAATGCGGCTCACCCCACTGGCAAGCCATGCACACTAGCCCGTAAAGGGCGGACCGGAACTATTCTGTTTCAAATCACTCGACATGCTTTTCACCCCGAAGCTATTGAGAGGGATATACGGGGCACCAAAAAACGTGGCAGCACAGTACCACACTTTATCGCGCGCCAACCGGACACCCCGCCCGTGGACGTTACGTTCAAGGCAGGTCTCCTGGCTCACGGCTCACCGCCCTCATCCGTCTTCCCGGCCTGTGCCAGTGACATCTGGATTTGAGCTTGCCGCTTACAGTTGCGGGGGCAGCTACGGCTTAACAACATCCACGATGAATGCAGCGCACCGTATTCCCATCTTCGCTTTCAATTCTCACGAATCGTAAGAACCTTGAACACAATATGTAGTACCTGAAGTTAAAACTTCGTCAATGGATAGATGCTTCAAAAAAATTAAATCTAATTTTGTTGCGCTGCGGCTGTGAATAACAGGGATATTTTATGGTGCCCGACCACAGACGGGCCAAACCAGTGAACAGGTAATCCGATAGATAGATTCGCGGCATTCGACAATCTGACAGAGACGCTCACACACAATATATAGCGCAGCCGTCCAGCACCCGGCACATAATCCGAGCCCAGCCACAGCAGCTCTCAGAAATTATGTTTCGCCTTACAAATCATGCAAAAAATCTCAACACGGGATCAATGGTTTGCGCGACTGCTCAACAGAGCGCGCCATTGAATGGCTTATGATACCCGCTCTTCCTCGAAGGGATAATTTGACAGCCGGGCTTCATATCCTGTATCGATCCATCAAATTCTGAACATTGTTCAGCATGCTGAACAATTAAGAAGGGATCCTCCCAAGCATCTCTTCAGACGACCGATGCACCGGCGGCATCGGGAAACTGCTGGTCTGGCTTTGCTATATGTGAAAGCCAGACCATTTAAAACCCAGCGTCTCGGCACCGGCGAGGAATGAGAGACCTCGGCGCTGGGGAAATTTGGATAAGGGTGGAAAGTATGACTGTAGGGATCAAGCCATTTTCGTTCGATACCGTTGGCTCAATGCTCGTTGAGTGGAGTGCCGCGAAGCGTCTTGGCGAAATTCTGGGCGAACGGTTTTCCGAACGCAAAATCCTCATCGTAACCGACAAGGGTCTGCACAAGGCTGGCGTACTCAACGAAGCACTGGCTTCACTTGAAAAGGCGGGCTTCGTCACCAGTATTTTCGATGCTGTTGTTGCTGATCCGCCGGAATCGGTTTTGTTTGAATGTGTCAATCAGGCCAAGGCGGCAGGCTGCGATATCGTATTGGGGCTGGGCGGCGGCTCTTCAATGGATATTGCCAAGCTTGCTGCCGTGCTTATCGTTTCTGAGCAGGAACTGTCTGAACTTTATGGCATTGGCAAAGTGCAGGGCACGCGTCTGCCGCTAATCCAGATTCCGACCACCGCTGGCACCGGATCGGAAGTGACAAACATCACGATTCTGACCACCGGCGAAACCACCAAGATGGGTGTCGTTTCCCGCCAGCTTTACGCGGATTTCGTCATTCTGGATGCAGAGCTGACCTGCGGTCTGCCAGCGCTTCACACAGCAGCCACCGGCATCGATGCCATGGTTCACGCAATCGAAGCCTATACCAGCCGCATCAAGAAAAATCCTCTTTCCGATGCTTTTGCGCGCGAAGCGTTGAAGCTCTTGTCTGCCAATCTTGTTGCGGCCTGTGAAAACGGCAAAGATCGTCACGCCCGTGAAGCCATGCTGCTTGGTGCAAATTTCGCAGGGCAAGCTTTCTCGAACTCGCCGGTTGGTGCGGTTCATGCACTGGCTTATCCACTTGGCGGTCATTATCATGTACCGCATGGCCTCTCCAATGCCCTGATGCTAGGGCCAGTGCTGCGCTTTAACATGGCGGGTGCTGCCGAGCTTTATGCAGAACTCGCTGACCTTCTGATTGGTAAATCAGAGGGTACAACCGAAGAACGTTCAGCAGCTTTCGTTGCATATATGGAAGACCTGATGAACCGTTCCGGTGCTCCACGCCGCCTGCGCGATGTCGGCGTCACAGAAGAAAGCCTCGAAATGCTTGCACGCGATGCAATGCTTCAGACGCGTCTTCTGGGTAACAACCCTGTTGACGTGACGGAAGCTGACGCGCTTGCGCTTTATCGCGAAGCCTTCTGAGTTAGCAAATATCATTTAAATCCAGTCGCGGAAGAGTGCTCCCAATAAGCGCTCTTCTACGGCCTGCTTCATCCTTTCGGAGTTAAAATCTTGAGCACTGAACGCATCGACGGTCAGGAGCAGCCATATTGGCCTGCGGGACCGTTTAAAATCCGCTTGCCCTTCGTTCATTATAAATTCGAATGGCCTGACTATTTCCAAGGTCTATTGATGTGCGCGGTGGACCTTTCAGCAATTCCATTGATGACAGAACTTCTTGGCATGCCCTTTGAAGTGGCGCTCGCCGTCGTCATCCTGAACGGTCTTTTCTATCTCGCGCACCATCTGCTAGGCGATCCGGTTGTGCCAGGCTGGATCACCCCCGCTATTCCCCTTCTCATGGCTTATTGCGCCACTTTCCCCGAAGGACCGGAACGCGTGCATGCCCTTGTCGCGTTCCAGATGATGCTCGGGTTGTTTTCGATCTTCATCGGGGCGACAGGGTTGGCGCATCGTGTCGTTCAGCTGATACCATCTGCCATCAAAGCAGGTGTCATCGTGGGAGCTGGTTTTGCTGCAGTTATTACTGTTTTCAAAGTCGGCGGTCGCTTTGATACATTCCCGTTTACGATCAGCATCGCTGTTGGCATGGGTTTCTATGTGATTTTTTCGCGCCATTTTGCGCGTATCAAAAACAGCAATCCTCTTTTGGCAACCATCGGCAAGCTCGGTATCTTTCCGATCATTTTGCTTGCAGTCATCATCGCGCCGCTTTTTGGCGAAGCACCATGGCCAACAATCGAATGGTCCTTCACAAGCCCGGATTTTGGCACTCTCTGGCGAGAATATACAATATTTGGCCTTGGCATGCCTCCGCTGTCCATGTTCCTCACCGCTGTTCCCACGATGCTGGCAGCCTATATCGTGCTCTTTGGCGATGTATTGCAGAGCCGAGCTATATTGAAGGAAGCTGACGAAGCGCGCCCTGACGAAAAGATCGACTATAGTCCTGACCGCGCGCACCTGATCTTCGGTGGACGCAATGCCGCAATGAGTGTGCTCGGGCCAGATGTCTGCATGTGCGGGCCACTTTGGTCGGCAATGCATGTGGTGATTGTAGAGCGTTTCTCGCAAGGGAAAAAAGCCATGCACTCGCTTTTTGGTGGCGCAGGTTCTTTCCGCTGGGGAACCAATACAGGTTTGCTCCTGATGCCGATTGTGACGCTTGTTCAGCCGATCCTGGGTGTAGCATTGGCGCTGACTCTGCTTATTCAGGGATATGTGTCGGTGCGTGTTGGCATTCTGGAAGCACGTTCGCAGCGCGATCTTGGCATTGCCGGCATCGTTGGCGCCGTTCTGGCTACACGCGGTGCAGCCTGGGCATTTGCTACCGGCGTCATCCTTTGTCTGCTCGTCTATGGTCGTGATTTCTTCAAAGGCGAAACTGACAGCACTTTCGTCAAAGACCAGAAATCGCAGTGATCTGACCACGAAGCCTCCCGAATATTTATTGGGGGGCTTCTGCTTTTTATACACAAAATATAGCTAAATTTGCCTCTTTAGGCAGTTTCATATAGATTTCCGCCGCAATCCGGCAACCGCATTTTTCACCGCTGCGTCTATTGTCGCGCATTGCGTGATAGTTCGGAGTAAAAATTGCGTAGTGAACAGTCTGTTCTTCAAATATCCATAGCAGTTACTATTTTTATTGCAGGGTTTGGTGTTGTCTTCGGCCTTTTATCTGGGTCATTTTCGATTGTGTTTGATGGCGTCTATATGCTGGCCGATGCTGCGATGAGTGGTCTTGCACTTGTCGTTTCACGCCTGATCGCGCTTTCTGCGCTGCCAGAGCCGCCGCGCGGAAAATTGCGCGACCGTTTCACCATGGGTTTCTGGCATCTTGAGCCGATGGTTCTGGGGCTCAATGGCATCATGCTCACAGGTGTGGCCATCTACGCGCTGATCAACGCGATCGGTAGCCTGATGGATGGTGGCCGCGATCTGGAATTCAGCTATGCTATCTTCTATGCCGTGCTAGCCCTCATTGCATGTCTTGGCATGGCATTTCTTGAAATGCGCGCCAACCGCAAGCTCAAATCAGATTTTATCGCCCTTGATGCAAAATCTTGGATCATGTCTGGCGGCATAACGGCGGCACTTCTGATCGCCTTCACCATTGGCTATTTCATTCAGGAAACCCAATTCGACTGGATCACGCCTTACATCGATCCTGCCGTGCTTGCGCTTGTTTGCGTCATTATCATTCCAATGCCTGCCGCAACGATCAAACAGGCATTATCGGACATGCTTCTGGTTACGCCTGTCGACTTTAAAAAGCACGTCGATGACGTGGCAAAGCAGGTTGTGGACCGCTATGGCTTCAAATCTTACCGCGCCTATGTCGCCAAGGTCGGACGCGGTAAACAAATCGAACTCTATTTTATTGTACCAAAGGCACAACCTGCAAAGAAACTCGAAGAATGGGATGCATTGCGCGATGAAATCGGCGATGCGCTCGGCGGCGAAGGCCCTGACCGCTGGCTGACGATTGCCTTCACAACGGATGTTGAGTGGGCGGTTTAGCGCGCCGGTCTGTTTCAATCAGATCGAAATACGCTCTAAAGCGCAATTTTTGCCGACCTTCGCTTCACTACGGCAAGACCTATGCCCAAAGCGAATCCGTTGCCAGATTTCATTACTGCCCGATTTAAGCGATCATTAACCGTGTTTTTTCGAACACAAGGGCATGGCGAACGCACAACCGTCACAACTGTTGAACTCGAATTAGACCATAAAATTCAACGCATTGATAAATGTTTCATTTTTCGCGCAGAAATGTGATCGCGTTTTACGTTGACTATTAACATTTCGTTAACCACAGTTTGTTGCAATTTGTTACAAAGCGTTATTTTGGAGCGGGCACGAATTGAAAAAGATACGGCAGATAAACCAGCAGTCCCTGAGCGCAGGGAACCGCACTGCCGTGTCGCAAATGACCACTTTCTGGGGTGTGATGCGCGCCTATTGGGTTTCAGACCGCTGGAAAGAGGCATGGGCCCTTACGATCGCGATCTTCATCTTCACAGCATTCATCAGCAAGACGACGGTCTGGGTTGCGGAAGCATCCGGCCTTCTGATGAATTCCATCGTCAATGTCAAAAGTGCACCGGTGCAGGACCCGCTGATGGCCATTGCCATCAATGCCGGTATGCTGGTCATACTGATGCTTGGCAAGGATGTGCTGCTGGTCGGCTTCCGGCATCTTCTGTCCACCACCTTGCACCGGAAATGGCGCAAATGGCTCAATGACAGCTTCTCCGATGCACTGCTTGATCGCAATCACACGCATTACCATCTGCAACAGGGAAAAGGTCCGAGCCTGCCCGATAATGTCGATCAGCGTTTGCAGGAATCCATCAAGGGCATGACCGGCGGCGCCATTGGTCTTGTTATGGGCATTGTTGGTGTCCTACTCTCAGCGTTCTTCGTTGGCCAGAAACTTCTGGAAATCTCGACAGAAGTAAACGGACTGGAGTTTCTTGGCTCTTATGGTGGTGCGGTCGTGGCTT
Source organism: Brucella sp. TWI559 (assembly GCF_039674265.1). Taxonomy (NCBI): domain Bacteria; kingdom Pseudomonadati; phylum Pseudomonadota; class Alphaproteobacteria; order Hyphomicrobiales; family Brucellaceae; genus Brucella; species Brucella sp. TWI559. The sequence continues at coordinate 105,895 of NZ_JBDJNE010000002.1, read as the reverse complement.
TTGCCGCTATCATAGTCTACGTGCCGATTGGCACACTGATTGCGATCAAGATCGGCCGCAAACTGGAAAAGCTCAACCTGCGCATGCAAAAAGCGGAAGGCTCCTATCGTGGTGAATGGACCACGCTTCTACGCCGCAGCTTCCAGATTTCGGCTTCCGAAGGTGAAGCCGTACAAAGCACGGTCAACAAGCGTCTTTATCAAGACGTTGATGGAACCTGGAACCAACTCAACCGCTTTGATGCTGCCTATCTCGCCTTTTCACAGGCTTATGGCTTTCTGTCCAATCGCATCATCGCTTATATTCCGGGCCTGATCCCCTATATGAGCGGGGCGGTCAGCTTCCGCAACTATGTGACCGGTGCCGAACTGGTGGCCGCCATGATCAATGATTGCTCGTGGTTCATTCAGGTCATGCCAGCAATTGCCAATCTGCGCGCCAATGCCGGTCGTGTCACAGGTCTCGCACAAGCCATTGAAGCCGTGCAGGAGCCTGCCGAATTCTATGCCCGTTCAGGTATAAACCGTTTCACATTTTCCGCGCAGCACCCACATTTTGGTCTTTCGGTCCGCAATCTTGCGCTCATGCTCGGACCCGACACGGAAGCGCCGTTTCTGCGCTCCGGTGTTATTAATATCCGCTCCGGTGACTGGGTTTATATGCGTGGCGAATCCGGCTCGGGCAAAACCTCGTTTATCAAAGCGCTCAATGGTCTTTGGCCATATGGAACCGGCGACATCATCTATCCTCAGAAGGCAAAAGCCATCTACACACCACAGGAAGCAAAGTTTCCAAGCGTGTCGCTCAAGCAACTTGTTTGTCTTCCCGAAGACGAAAGCCAGTTCAATGATCTCACGGTTGCAGCCATATTACACGAAGCAGGACTTGGCGAATTTATCCTGCGGATGAATGATGACAATGCAGATGGATCGGCATGGGACATGGTGCTCTCTGGCGGGCAAAAACAGAAGATCATGCTTGCCCGGCTTCTGCTGCATAAGCCATCAGTGATCTTCCTTGATGAAGCAACCGGTGCGCTTGATCCTGTGTCGAAGCTACGTTTCCACACAGCGCTCAAAACACATTGCCCGGATGCAATTGTCCTCTCCATCATGCATGAGGAAAAACTGCCAACGCTGGAAGACGGCCAAAACGTCTATTCGCATGTGCTCGACATTCAGAACGGCTATATGTCGCTCAAGCCGGTTGATGCTGCATCCGAGCCGCAGATTCCGTTGGTCGCAGCCGAATAGTTCAGAAGGCCCTAAGTGAAACGCATCTCATTCTGGGATGCAGAATATTGTTCTTTCCTTGGGCTATTCAAGGCAGTCGTGTCGCGCAAATTTTCATTGGTCCGTTGCCGTCGGTACGGGATTTGAACACGGAATGGTTGCCATATCTATCCAGCGCATAAAGAAGTTTCGATAAAGCATTTCCAAAAAGCGCGACGCTGCTTTGCGTCGGATAATGCGTTAGAATAAAGGATTAGAGTGCCGATTTGATCCAGTCAGATCAGCACTCTGAAAAGGGTCAGTGGAGAGCCTCCGGTCGGCCTGGCAACAGCGCGTCAATGACACTGGCGAGCCGCATTTCCTGTTGGCCACTGGCGATTGTCCGCTCAAGCACATCAAGCACGACGGCACCCGCGCCGCGCGCCGCATCGACCAGCGTGCTACCATGAGCCAGATTGGCCGTCAAAAGACCGGTAAAGAGATCGCCTGTGCCAACCGGCGCGATAGGCAGGCGTGGAAATGTCAGTCTTGTGCTCGTCTTGTCCTCGAAAACGATGTTTTCCAGCAAACCATCCGGCGTGTCGGCAAGAGTGCAGCCGGTAACGACCAACCGCGCCTGGCGTTGCGCCTGTATTTTCAAAACGTCCGCCTCAAGCGCACGCCATGACGATATCCCGCCGCCCGCAATCAGGCCGACCTCAAACTGATTGGGGGTCAAGACATCCGCGATCGGAACAAGGCGACCAAGCAGACACTCGACCACCTGGTCAGCGACAAAGACACCGAGATTGGAATCGCCCATCACCGGATCGCAGACATAAACGATATCCGGGTTGATCCTGCGCGCCCGCTCAACGAAAGCGGCAACCACATCACCATTGGCGCGCGAGCCCAAGTAGCCCGAGATAATATAGCGGCTCGTTTCGATCAATCCGCGTTCCTCGACACCACGAAGCAGATCACCGACGAGCTCCGATTCGAGCACACGTCCGCGCATGGTCTCAAAATGAGGATTGTTCGATAACAATGTGGTGGGAACCGCCGCAACGGTCAGCCCCCGCACCTGCATTGGCAAGACGGCGGCGCTGTTTCCGACATGGCCATGCACGACCTGGCTTTGAATGGATATAATATTCATCAGCCTCACTCCGCTGCATCTTCGCTGATTGCCAATTTGGCACTTTCACGGCGAGGCAACCGGCCATTGAGCGCCAGATAAGCGGCCAGCCCGATCACCAGTCCCCAGAAGGCGCCACCAATACCGAGCAGGTTGATGTTTGCGGCCGATGCGAGGAAGGTTATGAGCGCCGCCTCGCGGGATGCAGGGTCTGCCATCGCATTGGCAAGGCTACCGCCGATGGTACCGAGCAGCGCCAGACCGGCCAGCGCGGTGATAAACGTTGCCGGAAACGCCATGAAAACCGCTGCCAGCGTCACGCCAAAAACGCCCACCAGCACATAGAAAACGCCTGCCGCAATACCAGCGATCCAGCGCTTGGACGGATCTTCATGCGCCTCCCGACCCGTGGCGATTGCCGCAGTAATTGCCGCTAGGTTAAAAGCGTGCGAGCCAAAGGGGGCCATGATGAGCGAACCAAGGCCGGTTACGGTAACAATGGGATTGGCGCTTGTCTTGAAGCCATCATTGCGCAACACCAGCATTCCCGGCATGTATTGGCCGGTCAGGGTGATCAAAAACAGTGGCAGCGCAACGCTCAGAAGAGCATTGAGCGAGAATTCCGGCATGGTGAAAATCGGCGTCGCGAATTTGAGCTGCAGGCCAGACATATCGACACGATCCTGCGTGACCAGAAAAACAAGACCAATCACCAGAATGCCAACCACAGCATAGCGCGCAGAAAAACGCTTCAGCACGACATAGGCAACGATCAGCAGCCCAACCAGAGCAGGATCGACACTCGCGCCGCCAAAAGCTCCGATACCAAATTGCAGCAGGATACCGGCAAGAAGACCCGAGGCGATGCCAGAGGGGATCAACCGAATGACTTTCTCAAAGCAGCCGGAAAGACCAAGCAGAACAAAGGCCAGAGCCGAGACCATATAAGCGCCGATCGCCTCGGCATAGGGCGTTGTGGCAAGCGCTGTTACAAGGAAGGCCGCTGCCGGCGTCGACCAGGCGGTGATGATCGGTTCTCGATAACGCCAGCTCAGAAAAAGGCCGGTAAGTCCAACACCAATGGAGACAGACCATACCCAGGATGCCGTGAGTTCAGGGCTCAGACCGGCAACACGCGCGGCCTGAAAGACCAGAATGAAGGTACCGCCATAATTGACGATGACCGAAATCAGTCCTGCTATAATTGGATGGGTAAGATCATTCAGACGAATGGATGATCGTGAAGGCAAACGATGCGACATGGCTCTGTTAAAGCTCCTGAATTGTGGCTTGCGGCCCGTTTTTTGCCTTGACTTCTAGAGGACAAATGGCCTGTTGTTCCCATCCACTTACGAAGAGAGGTACAGACCATTTGTTCAAGCATTCGCAACTGGAGTCTGTGAAGGCTTGGCTTGCCCATCCCGCGCATGCGGCGATGCCACTGCATGCACGGATACAACGCGCCATCCGGCAACTGATCGTCGACGGCGCGCTGGGTCCGGGTAAACCGCTTCCGGCCTCGCGCGCGCTGGCAAAATCGCTCGGCGTTTCACGCGACACCATCGAGTCCGCTTACGCCCAGCTTCACGCAGAAGGCTTTATTGAACGGCGCGTCGGAAGCGGCAGCTTTGTCGCGGAAATGACAGAGTTCACGCCCGGCCGCCGGCTGACGCAGCGTGACGCACTTTTACGCAATCAAGCGCCGAACCTCAGCAGGCGCGGTGCTGCCATGTTCGGCAGTGGCGGTGTGCGCGAAATGCTCTCTCCACGCCCGTTCGCACACGGCATACCGGAAACTCGCAGTTTTCCACTTCCATTATGGGAGCGTCTTGAGCGGCAGGTGCTCAAAGAAGTTGGCACGCAGGCTTTACATCACGGCGATCCGCAAGGAACGGAACCATTGCGCCGTGCTATTGCCGACTATGTCAATCTTGAACGCGGCGCACGCGCCACCGCAGAACGCGTAGTGGTCCTGACAAGCTCGCAGCAGGCGCTGACCTTGTGCGCCAACATGCTGTTCGATCCCGGCGACCCGATCTTCATTGAAGATCCGGCCTATTATGGTGCGCGCAAGGCATTTGAAGCTGCTGGGCTTGAATGCTTGCCTGTGCGCGTCGATGGACAAGGGGTAATGGTTGACCAAATTATCGATGATCCGCGCAGTGCAAAAGCTGCTTTTTTGACACCTTCGCACCAGTTCCCGACAGGCGCAACCCTTGCGCTGGATCGTCGCCTCGCTTTGATCGAATGGGCCGCACGGCATCAGAGCTGGATCATCGAAGACGATTACGACAGTGAGTTCCACTATGCTGGAAAGCCTACCGCCTGCGTTCAGGGGCTCGACCCGCATGACCGGACCATCTATATCGGCACCTTCACAAAAGCCCTCTTTCCGGGCCTTCGGATTGGCTATGTTGTGTTACCACCGCAGCTGGTCAAACCTATGACCGTGGCACGAACCCTGCTCGACGGGCATACTGCCTCCATCGCACAACTGACCTTGGCGCGGTTCATGGAAGGTGGACATTTCGGTGCCCATGTTCGCACCATGCGCAACATCTACGCGCAGCGCCTGGACGTTCTGACAACGCTGGTTCGCAAACATCTTTCAGAATTCGTCGAACCGCAAGTGCCGATCGGTGGCCTGCAAATGCCCTGCATATTGATCGGCGGACTTTCCGAACGCACGGCAATTGATGCAGCGCGGCGCATGGGGATAGAACTTCTTGGCCTTTCAGGACTTCATGCATCCGGCGACGGAAAACCCGGCTTCCTGATGGGCTTTGCTGCCTATACTCCACACGAAATCGAGGTAGCCGTCAAAAGGCTCGCAACTGCACTGCGCGCCGCCGTCGCCGCATAGCCAACGCCCGGTTCCATGGGGTATTGGCCTGATATAATGAGCTAAAATCTCATAGAACAACAGGCTTAAACCTGCGGTTCTGTGCGTTGTAGATGGCGCAATCCCAATGCACTTACAGTGCCAAGCCACTGGCGCGATCGAAAACATGAACGCGCTCATTGTTGATCGCCGCCGAAAAAGCTGTGTTAACGCGCACATGCTGTTCACCATCGACAACAGCAGTTATCTGGTCTTCACCAAGTTCAAAAACCACATGTGTCTGTGCGCCGGTCGGCTCCACCAAAATTGTTCTTCCCTCAAGGCGAATATCTCCGCCGGTGGCAGAACCAATATGTTCCGGCCTAAGGCCAATCGTAACCTCCTGGCCCCGCTTTACACTCCTTTGAGATGAAATGCCTATTGCCGTACCGTCTTTCAGACGCGCTATCGGTGCATTTGCATCTGCATCAATGACTGCAGCGATAAGATTCATGGCTGGCGAACCAATAAAGGCCGCCACGAAGATGTTTGCAGGGGTTTTATAGAGTTCGAGTGGCGTTCCCTGTTGCTCAATCCGGCCCTGGTTCAGAACAACAACCCGATCCGCCAAGGTCATCGCTTCTATCTGATCATGCGTCACATAGATGGAAGTCGTTCCGACTTTCTGATGCAAGCTTTTAATTTCGCTGCGCATTTGAACACGGAGTTTTGCATCAAGATTTGATAATGGTTCATCAAAAAGGAAAACAGAAGGATCGCGAACAACCGCTCGCCCCATGGCAACCCGCTGACGCTGACCACCAGAAAGCTGCGAGGGCTTTCGATCCAGCAACTTGCCTAGATCAAGCATGCGTGCTGCTTCCGCAACCCGCTCATCAATGATATTTTTGGGCTTCCCGGCCAGCTTAAGATTAAAACCCATATTCTGCGCAACAGTCATATGCGGGTAGAGTGCATAAGACTGAAACACCATAGCGATATTGCGCTCCCGCGGCGTCATACCGTTGACGATCTGACCACCAATGGCAATTTCACCATCGGTTATTTCCTCAAGTCCGGCGACCATACGTAAAAGAGTCGATTTCCCGCAGCCGGACGGCCCGACAAGCGCAACAAACTCACCGTCATTGATCGACAGAGAAATGTCGCGGATGACTTCGACGGAGCCATAGGATTTACAAACGTTAATAAGTTCTACTGAAGCCATGATTGCGTCTCCCGATCAGGATTTTACCGCACCTGCCGTCAAGCCGGCGATGATGTGTTTTTGTGCAAGGAAAAACACGATGACGGTTGGCAAAATCGTCAGTGTTATGAAAGCAAGGACAAGTTGCCATTCGGTGCCGAACTCGCCGCGATAAACCATGATGCCAAGCGGCCACGGATATTTTGATTCCGAATTGAGCATGATCAACGGTAAGAGATAGCTGTTCCAACTGCCGACAAACGAGACGATGCCCACTGTTGCGAGAATTGGACGGGAGAGCGGCAAAGAAATGTGCCAGAAGAAGCGCAGATAACCGCAACCATCGACGAATGCCGCGTGAAACAACTCTTCCGGCAGGTTTCGGAAATAATTGCGAAACAGCAATATGCTCATACCGAGACCGAATGCGACCTGCGGCAGCACAACACCCCAATAGGTATCCAGCAACCCCAGATCACGAATGCGGATAAACAATGGCAGGATTGCTGTTGCCGCAGGAAACATCAGCCCCAGCAGAAAATAATTCAGCAGGAAAGACGAGCCAAAAAACTTCACATGCGCAAAGGTGAAGGCCGCCATCGCCGACACAACCAGTGTCAGGAAAACCGTCAAAACGGCGATGATCAATGAGTTGAATATTTGCAGCCAATAACGGTGCCCAAAGAGAATATCTCCGTAATTCGCCCATTGCCATTCCGCCGGAAGGCCGAATGGATTGACCCGCAGATCACCCAGCGTTTTGAAGCCACCCAGCGCTGTTGTCAGAAGCGGAACCAAAACAATAGCGGCAATGAAGCCAAGCGAAAGATAGAGATAAAGTCGGGTCTGTATCGTCATGCGGACAGCGTTTGATGTATCAGTCATGGCGCATGAAAATCCTTTTATAACCGAAGGCAAGTGTCACACAGATCACGAACAAAACGACACCAACCGCACTGCCAAGCCCAACCTGCATACGCATGACACCGTATGTGTAGAGGAAGGTCACCATCGTCTGTGTTGAATTGGATGGCCCCCCGCCTGTCAGCGGCATGATCATGTCGAAGAGCTGCAGCGAACCGATGACGGCAAAGAAAATGGACAAGCGCACGGTGGAACCAAGCATGGGCAGCGTTACATAGCGAAACTTCTGCCAGCCATTCGCGCCGTCGATTTCAGCAGCTTCCAGAACAGCTTTATCGACAGACTGAAGGCCGGCTATGAAAAGCATCATGTGAAAGCCAAAATACTTCCAGACAATGACAGCAAGCACAGCGTAAATTGCGACATCCCGGTCTGCCAGAACATATGGATTTGCGAAACCAAAGAAGTTGGAAGCCGCGGCAAACAGACCGTAGTCGCCGTCATAGACAAAGCGCCAGATCAGGCCCGCCGCAACATCTGCAAGAACGTAAGGCAAAAAGAAGATCAGCCTGAAGGCGACAACACCGGGAATGCGATGCGCCAGCATCATTGCGAGCCAGATCGCTAACGGGATTTGCACAAGGACGGAGACGAAAATGATCAGACCGTTATTGAACAGTGCCTGAGAGAAGGCTGCATTGCCAAAGAGGACCTGAAAATTTTTCAAGCCCACAAATTCCGTCGGCGTTCCATACCCATTCCAGCGGTAAAGACTGTACCACGCCGCCTCACCCATCGGCAAAATAACAAAGAGTGTAAACAGCAATAAAGCCGGAGGCAAAAAGACCAGCAAGGTCATTGTGCGGTCGTGGGCGACAGAGCTTTTTTTCTTTTTGACTAGATGTGTTTTACGTGGAGGCGAGGATGCCGAAGTCACAGACATATCCGTCATCTTTTCCGCTTTCATGATGCCAATAATTAGGATGCGGAGCGCACGTCATGTTCTAACGTGCGCTCAGAACGCGCTTAACGGAGCTCGAAAGCATCCTGAATTTGCTGCGCAGCTTCTTCGGAACTCATCTGCCCTGCGAGAATATCGACCGATACATCGTTCACGACGCGTCCGACAGCAGCACCCAATGTTTGATCAAAATAGTTCTGGTGCCATGTTGAATCCGCCAACTGACGGGCAGATTCGGCCAAAAGAGGGTTTTTAACCGCACTGTCTGCACCGGCTGCAACCGGCAAGATCATGCCTGCCTCCGCCATTTTCTGCTCATTTTCCTTGTTGGTTAGGAAAAGAGCAAAATCAATGGCTTCTTTGGAAGCATTTTTGGTCACTGCCCAACCATTGATCCCGCCTAAAGTATCACTCGCTTTTCCTGCACCACCTTCGACCACAGGAAATGCAAACCGCCCTATGTTTTCCAAAGCGAGCCCTTTTCCATCGCCCGCATTCTTGCGTTGATTGGCCTCGGTATTATCAAAACCGAGGATCATTGCAGCCTTGCCATCACCAAAAACACCAAGCGCCTGCGGCCAGGTTGCCCCTAGATAGCCCGGCTGAAATGGTTCCAACTTGCCAAAGTCCGCAAGTTGCTCACCTGCCTTGAGAATGGCCGGATCCAAAAAGCCTTCACCTTCACCCTTGCTGGCAGCATCGAAGACCGCTTTGCCGCCGTTACGCATCACAAGATAGCTCCAGTAGAAGTGAAGGGGCCATTTATCACCCCCCCCTCCGGCAATAGGAACAATGCCAGCGTCTTTAAGCTTGGTTACAGCGGCACTCAGATCATCCCATGTCTTGATATTGTTGGAATCTAAACCTGCCTTCGCGAAAAGTTCTTTATTGTAGAAGAAACTGACAAGACTGACTTTATAAGGAACTGCCCAGAGCTTGCCATCAAAGGAAAGACCTTCAATAGACGAACTCGTGTAAGCTTGACGCAGTTTACCGTCAGAGGCGTTGAAATCCTCTGTCAGATCCTTGAGAACACCGGTTTTTGACTGCTCCTCAAGAACACCACCACCCCAACTATAGAAAAAATCAGGGACGTCATTTGACTGTAGCAGCGTCGGGAGCTTGGCTTTGAAAGCCTCGTTTTCCAAAAATTGCAATTGGATCCGAACATCAGGATGCTGGTTTTCATAGTCTCTTGCTATTTCTTCCCAGACAGCGACCGCTTTGGGGTCCAATTCCACGTGCATCCATTTAACGGTCGTGGTCGCCGAAGCACTTGCGGTGCCTAGCATCAATGCTATGCTTGCTTTTGCGGCATAAGACATCAACTTGCCGCTCAGGCTTGCGCCTGCGTACCAATACGTCATGTTCGAGATCCTCCCTTGGGGTCATCCTCACAATTTATTCCCCAATGCGGATTAATTCATCCGACATATCTGTCGATGTCAAGGCTATTTCATAATTTTTCGCAAGCAGGCTTGACATGAACGATAGAAGTGACGCTATTTAATCCGCAATCCGATTTAAATAATATCTGATCAGCTTTGATCTCAACAGGACCTCATGAAGACCGCTGACCCCGAACTGATGCGCGCTATCAACAGGCTGAACGTATTAGATACGATCCGTCGTCATGGTCCCATTTCGCGCATTCAGATCAGCGAGCGAACTGAGATTTCCACCACGACTGTATCGGCGATAACCGCATCACTGTTGGATGATGGGCTGATACTGACACGGCATGAAGGGGATATCCGCAACGAGACGACGCGCGGGAGGCCGCGGGTCATGCTTGAGCTTAATCCTGAAGCAGCGCGTGTCGTCGGTGCAAAAATCGCGTCCAATCGCATGATTTTCGTGGTCACGGACTTTCGTGGCGAGATCCTTTCCAACCTGTCGCTTCCAATAAGAGTTGATCGTCAACCAATCAGCGTCATTGCGGATCTTATTGAAGACGGGGTACGCCGATGTGTCCTGGATGCCGGTGTGTCGCTGGAAGATATCGACATGATCTGCCTCGGCATACCAGGCGTCATAGAGCATCGTACTGGTATCATTCGAAGCACACCAATCCTAAGAGAGCATAATTTTAATTTTGCCTCAGAAATGACAACTCGCCTGAATGTGCCCACGATCGTTGAAAGTGATGCACATGCAATAACACTTGCGCACCATTGGTTTGGCCATGCACGTGAATTTGAAGACATGGTTTTGATTTCGCTTGAGCAAACGCTTGGGCTTGGGGTCCTGCACAAAAATCAGCTGTTTCGCGGTGCTGATGGGCTCAGCCATAATCTAGGCGATCTCGTACTCGGTTATACCAATGACACGACCGTCAGGCTTGCAAGCCATGCCGGTGAAAGCGCAATTCTTGGCACTCGCCCGGATGATGCCCGTTTTGCAGAAGCCATGCGCCTCGGAAGGGGCATGAAATACGCGCATTCACTCATTAGCGCTTCCGATGAGGAACTCTTAAATGCTGCCAAACGCGCCGGCGCTGCAATAGGTCTCACACTGGCAAATATCGTAACTTTGTTTGCACCACCGCGCGTCATCATTACGGGCACCAGTCTTGAACTTGGAGAGCCATTCATCAACAGCATTCGTGAAAGTTACAATATTGCCGTTCCACAAGCCCTGAAGGGCGTTGCTGAACTGGTTTTCGATATTGCCAGTGACGAATTATGGGCACAGGGCGCCGCTGCCGTTGCACTGCATGAACTCTACGAGTCTCCATGGAGCACGACGGGGCCTGCAATTTAACTCAGCTTAAAGTTACGGATTTCTGGGAGGAAACAAGATGGATAAGGTCGGCATTGGCATCATTGGCTGCGGAAATATCTCCAGCGCCTATCTTAAAGCGATGGCTTCGTTTCCGATACTTAATATCTGCGGTATTGCAGATATGAATATGGAAGTGGCGCAAAAACGCGCCGAAGAGTTTAACCTTCAGGCTCGAACAGTGGAGGCATTGCTTGCCGATCCCAGTGTCGAAATCATTGTCAATCTCACGATTCCAAAAGCACATGTTGAGGTGGGATTAAAAGCCTTTGAGGCCGGCAAACACGTTTATTCCGAAAAGCCGCTGGGTATCAATTTTGCCGAAGGTAAGCGGCTTTTTGAAGCTGCAAAGGCAAAGAACCTCCGTTTGGGCTCGGCTCCGGACACTTTTCTTGGCGGAAGCCATCAGGCCGTGCGTTCGCTTATAGATGAAGGTGTCTTGGGAATTCCTGTCGGTGGAACGGCAACATTTATGTGCGCAGGTCATGAGCGCTGGCATCCCAACCCGGCCTTCTATTACGAAGTGGGCGGGGGGCCGATGCTCGACATGGGACCTTATTATATTACAGAACTCGTCAACCTCCTCGGGCCGGTTGACAAAGTCGCAAGCTTCGCGACGACACCCCGGAAAGAACGCATCATTACGAGCGCCGAAAGGAACGGTGAGCATATTCCTGTTCATGTTCCTACCCATGTTGCAGGCGTTCTGGCATTTAAAAATGGCGCGGTCGTGCAAGTGGCCATGAGCTTTGATGTCGCCGGGCACAAACATGTGCCCATCGAAATTTATGGCACTGAAGGCACGCTGATCGTTCCGGACCCGAATTATTTTGGCGGCGATGTCTTGTTGCTCAAAAAAGGCGGAGAGTTTGAAGAAAAACCAGTTTCTCAACCTTATGCCGACGGGAATTATCGCTCACTTGGAATTGCCGATATGGCATATGCCATTCGGAATAACCGGCCGCATCGCGCGAATGGCTCACTTGCACTCCATGTACTCGAAGTCATGGAAGCATTCCAGACTGCGTCTGATATGGGCAAAACAATATCTATCATGACAGACGTGGAGCGACCTGCCCCACTCGAAACGTCTCTGGTTAATAACCAGATTGCAAATTAATCCTGAGGAGGAAACAATGAAAGAAGCGCTGATCGTCTGGGGCGGCTGGAGCGGACATGAACCACAGGAATGTTCGGTAATCGTCAAAGACATCCTCGAAGAAGAAGGTTTCAAAGTCTATGTCGAGCACAGCACAGAGGCTTTTGCTGATCCGTCCGTGCATGACCTTAGCCTCGTCGTTCCCATTGTAACGATGTCGAAAATTGAAAAAGAAGAAATAAAAAACCTTGCCAAAGCTGTTGAAAATGGAGTTGGCATTGCTGGTTTTCACGGCGGAGCGGGCGACAGCTTTCGTGAATGTGTTGAATATCAGTTCATGATCGGAGGTCAGTGGGTTGCTCATCCTGGCGATATTATCGACTATCAGGTCGATGTGACCCGCCCGGACGACTCTATCATGGAAGGCATCTCAAGCTTCCCATACCGCTCAGAACAATATTATATGCACGTGGACCCTTCCAATGAAGTGCTGGCAACGACGACCTTCACTGGTGATCATGCCTGGTGGATCGATGGGGTGGTAATGCCCGTCGTCTGGAAAAGAAAATATGGCAATGGCCGGGTATTTTATTCCGCACTGGGACATCAAGCCAAAGAATTCTCGGTACCGCAAATGCAGACGATTTTTCGGCGGGGTGCAAATTGGGCAGCACGGTGAAGCAAAAAACTTAGCATTTACGCTTTTGTTTGGCCACTCTTACCAACAGCAGCGGTTGTTCTGAAACCAGAAGGTCCCTAGCAAGCTTCAGTTTTTTAACGGAAACGTATCCAGTATGTTCGAGATAGTTGATGCACTCTGCCCGATCGATCTGGTTTAAGGTCGGGTAAATAGGGTGCAAGAAACAGAGCCTTGCGCCCGTCACCCTGACCGCGTTGCGGATCACGGCTGACTTGTCGCTACCGAGATTTCCCATGTCAACGATGCCTCTGGCCTGAGCAAGCGCACAAAAACACTGGCGATTGATCGGCCCATCGAAGGCGCAAGGTGCTATCCGCCGGTCGCGGTGCACGGCACCAAGAAAGGTCAGGGTTCGCCAAACCCGTCCCCTGGACAACAACACAATTACTATTGCCGGGCCAGATCCGGTTGCCGCTATAGCCCAGAAAAACTGTATCATCAGCAATCAGTTTCGAGCCAGTAGCCGTAACAAGAGCTGTTCCGTCTCCAGTAAGCCCAACGGAGATAAATTCCTCTGACGGAACCCGGTAAAGTAGCGTTGCTGCCTGTGTTCTTTCAGACCGACATCCCAATCGCAACTGTGACCTCCTCGCCCCCCCCCTCAATATTGAGGGGGGCGGTGCCACTTGAATCACCGCGCCAGAGCGACTGCAATCAACGTTTAATCGAAGCGAGAAGTTTCAAAAGACAAAAACCTCATATTATTCGACGATGGACAGGGCCACATATGAACAATCAGGCTTTTACCATATGTTTAAATTCTCATTACTCATACCGGGCTTTTCATTCCGACCACGATGCCTAGAGAATTTCCTGCTGTGATTGGATCATTGGAAAGCCTCATAAGTTGAGGTGATTTTACCTTTTGGTTTCTACAATCGACAAAACGTCATCCGCGTGACATATCCAGGGGCGGCGACACGTCTGCACCCAATGGGCAAATGTAGGGTGTTCTGGATGTATGTTCAGCCAATGCTGCTTTTGCACTCTTCAACAAAAGCGGGTCAGTTATTACATTTAATCCCGTGGAAGCCATTGCCTTTGCAGCATGTACCATCGCTTTATGTGCTGCGGGCGATTTTCCTTGCGCAACAATCTGCCAGGTATGAAACGGTGTTCCAATGGCGACTGTCGGCGCATGAACCTGTACCGTCGGTACGACCCAGCTCACATCGCCCACATCCGTTGATCCGATAAACGGCTTACGATTTGTATTTTCTGGTGTCAGAAAATTTGCGAGTGGCTCATCAGTTATCGGCATACCGATAGCTTTATAGACAGACGCTATGTCTTTTTCAGAAAATGTCTTACGAATTTCACGTGCAAAAGCACGATCCTGATCGTCAAAATCCGGCGCACCCAATTCATCCATAGCTGTGTAAAGCGCCCGTTCCAGCGGTTTGTTATCCAATGTGTTGGACACAGCACTCACTATCTTCATTTCAACCGTTGTTTCCGTCATCATTGCTGCGCCCAGTGCAATCTTATGCACGCGGTGAACAAGATCATTCATATCCTGCAATTCCATCGCCCGGATCGAATATCGAACCCGTGCATGCGCCTGCACGACATTCGGCGCAATACCGCCAGTATCAAGAATTGCAGAGTGAACGCGCGCGTCAGATGGCATATGTTCGCGCATATAATTGACACCAACGCTCATAAGCTCAAGAGCATCAAGCGCGCTGCGCCCGAGGTGCGGAGCTGCGGCAGCATGAGCTGCACGACCTTTAAAGATAAAATCAGCACGCGTATTTGCAAGAGAAAGCGCTGGAGCAACTTCCCAGAAACTGTATGGGTGCCATGAGATCGCGACATCAACGTCGTCGAATGCGCCTGAGCGAACCATGAAGGTTTTGGCTGCGCCTCCCTCTTCCGCAGGGCAGCCATAATAACGCACACGGCCGGGAATGCCGTTCTCGGAAAGGTAATTTTTGAGCGCGATTGCGGCAAGCATCGCGCCTGAACCAAGCAGGTTATGCCCGCAGCCGTGACCATGACCACCAGCTTCCAAAGGCCTGTACTCGGCCACGCCGGCTTGCTGACTTAGGCCAGGAAGCGCATCAAACTCGCCCAGGAAGGCAATGACAGGTCCGCCCTCTCCCGCCTCTCCAATAATCGAAGTTGGAATTTCCGCTATGCCTTCGGTGACTCGGAAGCCGTGATACAAAAGCTCCGCCTTGTGCTCGGCCACGGATCGAAACTCTGTGTAGCACACCTCGGGCATACCCCAAACGCGGTCACTCAGTTCTATAAGACGTTGTTTTTCATCATCGACTTTTTGCCAGAGGTCTTTTCGATTATTTGCATTCATCACACGTTCCAACTTCTGTTTTTAGAGCTGTGCTGCATCATCAAGAACAAGTTCATCGGCCGACGGAATCCTGCCCTCAAACCAGAAAGAAGCAGCAGCGCGAGACATAGCAGCGCCATCATGGCCAACACCTTCAATATCGATCAACTTCCAGTTAAATGGCAGTCCAAGCTTTTGGGCGTGCATCTTTGCGAAACTGTAAATAAAATGTGCGCGCTTAAAGCGTGATGCACCTTGCGCAAGTGCTTCTGGTTGAGAAGGCAGGTTGGGATCATCTTCAGCAATATCCTGATCACCGGCAAATATATGCATCGGATATGCAAACCAGCGTGCGAGCTGATCATCAGACAAGCAAATTCCACCCATGCCTTCGGGAAATTTTCGATCCATATCCGGCAAGGTATACCAGCCAGGATTTGCAGCAATGACCGCACCGAAAGGGTGTGACGGCTGCGTTGCGAGCAAACGATGCGCAAATTGTCCGCCTGCAGAGTGACCATAAAGGAAAGCGGTTTCGCGGTTGGTCGCACCAGACGCCTGCAATGCTGTAAATACCCGCGCAGGAACACCATAAAGCCATTCTGACTGGTCACGGACTGTTCCATCTTTGCGGAGGATGAGTCCGTTATTATAGCTTTCCGCCATCGGGAACGATGCATCCGAGAAGGTTGGCGCCGCAATCAGCAATCCATGTTTTTCTGCAGCGGGTATCCAGAAATCTCGATACTCGTCACCATTGCGCAACATGCCATGCTGAACAATAACAACAGGGCCATCCGGCTTATAGTGAGATGGCCGATAGAAGTTTACCTCCAGCGGACGATCAGGGTGAAACCTGTCAAGGAAAGGCAAAACGCTTTTCCCGACCTCTGGATTAAGAGAAGAGGTAATCATTGAAACTCCAGATTATGCAAATGGCACGCCACACTCTGACGAGAGGCAATTTCTTTAAGCGCGGGACGATGATCACGGCACACAGCCATGGCCTGTGCGCAGCGCGGATGGAAAGGGCAGCCGCTTGGTGGCGCAAGCGGAGAGGGCAAATCCCCCTTCAGCGGCTCGAAATTGCGCCTGCGTCGTTTCACTGACGGGCTAGCATTCAACAATGCAGCACTATAGGGGTGTGCTGGATTGGCAAAAATATCCGCAGCTGATCCGATCTCGACAATACGGCCAAGATACATGATCGCAATACGATCACTGATATGGCGCACCACACCCAGATCATGGCTGACGAACAGGTATGTCAGACCGTATCGGTCGCGCAAATCCATAAATAAGTTGATGACCTGGGCCTGAATGGAAACATCGAGCGCAGAAACAGGCTCATCACACACCAGAAAATCCGGCTTGACCGCAAGCGCGCGTGCAATACCAATACGTTGTCGCTGGCCACCGGAGAACTGATGCGGATAGCGTTCGCGATACGCGATATCAAGACCGACCTCTTCCAGCGCACGATCCACCATTCCGGATATCTGATTTTTTGGCGCTAATTTGTGAACCTTGAGCGCCTCCGCCACGATCTCGTGAACCTTCATTCTCGGATCAAGTGAAGCAAACGGGTCCTGAAAAATCATCTGCACTTTAAGCAGGAAATCGAGCTTTTCCCGGATACGTAATTCGGAGACGTTTTTGTCCTTGTAAATAACGTCTCCGGATGTCGGCTTATGAATGCCAGTCGCCATACGCGCCAGAGTGGACTTCCCGCAACCCGATTCCCCGACCAGCCCAAGAACCTCACCTTGTCTGACACTGAGATCAACGCCATCAACCGCGCGCAGGGTTCGGCTGGGTTGCTTTTTACCCGCCAGACTAAGCAGTTTTTCAGCGGTGGTGGTTCGGGACTCGAAATATTTACGTACACCCTTCATCTCGAATAAGATGTCGCTCACGAGATTACCTCCAGGGTCGCAACGGGATTGTGGCAGCGAAAGCTATGATCGCCATAATTCTGTTTTTCCGGATAAATTGTCGTACAAAGGTCAATCGCGCGATCACAGCGCGTTCGGAACGGACAGCCCGACGGCCGCGCATCAATGCGCGGCGCATTTCCATTGATTTGGTGAAGACGCTCGCCGGGGTTAACCATGCCAGTTGAGGAACTGAGAAGACCGAGCGTATAGGGATGCATGGGCTGATCCAGCACATCATCCACCAAACCACTCTCGACAATCTGCCCTGCATACATCACCGCCACGCGGTCAGCCAACTCGGCCACAACTGCCAGATCATGTGTGATCCAAAGAACCGCGGTCCCCGTTTCACGCGCAAGCTTCTGAACCTCATAAAGAATCTGGCTCTGTATGGTGACGTCCAAAGCAGTTGTCGGCTCATCGGCGATAATAAGATCGGGGCCATTAAGCAAAGCAATTGCAATCGCTACGCGCTGACGCATACCACCTGAAAACTCATGCGGATATTGCTTGAGCCGTGCTTCCGGGGAAGAAATGCCAACTCTGGTCAGAGCGTCCATCGCTTCCTTGCGGGCATTTTCACGGCTACAGTTTCGATGCTCGAAAATTGCTTCAAGCATCTGCTCTCCAACAGTAAGGACAGGGTTGAGCGTGGAAAGCGGATCCTGAAAGATCATCGCAATACGATCACCACGCAGCGAGCGTAATTGTTCATCTGAGGCGGTGCGGAGATCAGCCCCATTGAAGAAGATCTTGCCTTCAACAACCTCTCCCGGCGCATCAATCAGTTGAACGATGGAGAAGCCTGTGACGGATTTTCCCGAACCGGACTCGCCCACAAGGCAAAGGATCTCACCACGCTCGACCTTGAGATCAATGCCATCAACAGCAGACCATGCACCGCCGAGCAAATGAAAGACAGTCCGCAGACCGTGTATATCAAGAAGCGCTGTCATGCCGTTGCCCTCACATTGAAGCTGCGGCGAACGCGATCGCCCACAAAATTCAAGGAAATGATCAGGAGGACAAGTGCTATACCGGGGAACACGGCAATCCAGTATTCGCCAGAGAGCAGATATTCGAAGCCATTTGCTATCAACAGTCCAAGAGATGGCTGTGTCACAGGCACACCAACGCCCAGAAACGACAGAGTGGCCTCAAGCGTTATAGCGCCAGCGATGCTGATTGTGGACATGACAAGAACAGAACCGACCGAGTTTGGCAGGAGATGTGCCAGCATGATATGGCGCGTAGGCAGACCGAAATTGACTGCAGCCTCGATATATTCTTTTCGCCGTTCAACCATAGCCGAAGCGCGCATCAAGCGGGCATATTGTGCCCATTGCACCACAATGATCGCGAAAATCACCTTATCTATTCCCCGCCCCACGGAAGCCAGAAGCACGAGAGCGACAAGGATAGAAGGGAAACCCAGCATGAAATCGACAAAACGCATGATGAGCGTATCAACAATGCCTCCGATCTGTGCAGCAAATAATCCAGCAGTGACACCAATAATCATCGCGCCAAGCGTCGACAGCAGTCCAACCAGTAAACTTGTGCGAAGACCATAAAGGATCGCACTGACCATATCGCGTCCCTGCGCATCCGTGCCGAGCCAATAGGTCATTCCGGTCATACTGGATGAGCCCGGTGGAAGACGATTGTCCATCACGCTCAACGAGGCCAGATCATAGGGGTTCTGGACGGCAATAAAGGGTGCAAGGATGGCAAGGAAAACCATCGTTCCAAGCAGGATAGCCGCACCGCGCATCGTAGGCTTATTGCGGATACGTTTAAGCACCCGTTTGCGCAAAGATGTGTTGGCGGATTGGGGGATAACCAGCTTTGTCATACCATCTCTCCCGAGAGTTTGACCCTTGGATCGAGTGCCGCATAAAGAACGTCCACGAGGAAGTTGACGCCGACAAAGAGTAAAGTTGCGAGCATGACATAGGCAACCACAACCGGACGGTCGAGCTGATAGATACTATCGATTAGGAGCTTGCCCATCCCCGGCCACGAGAATACGGTTTCAGTTATCGTGGAAAATGCCACCAGACTACCAAACTCAATGCCTGCCACAGTTACAACCGGTATCAGAATATTGCGCATGATGTGCCGAAACACGATACGCTTGCGGCGAACGCCCTTTGCACGGGCGAATTTGACATAATCCTGCGTTGTGGCTTCCGCTGTACCGGCTGCAACGAGCCGTACCAGCAAGGCCGAGGTCGGAATAGCGAGATTAAGCGTTGGCAGAATGAGGTGGCGGAGACCATCAAGTGTAAACAAGCTCGTCTGAAAGCCCAGAATTTCAACAGTCTCGCCCCTTCCAGCAGTGGGAAGCCAGCCAAGAACCACGCTGAACAGCAGGATGAGCATCATTCCCTTCCAGAAACTGGGAAGAGAAAAACCGATAACCGTTCCGGCCATAACAATGCGCGAAAAGCGACTTTCGGTATTCAGACCCGCATACAAGCCCAAAGGTACACTGACCATTGTAGCAAGCGTCATAGACAGGAGCACCAGTTCCAAAGTGGCTGGAAGTCGCCCTAAGATCAACGATACAACCGGTACACCATGCACAAAGGATGTCCCGAGATCGCCTTGCAGAGCATTGCCGAGAAAAGTGAAATATTGCTGCCAGACTGGCAGATCCAGTCCAAGTCTTTTGATCAGCGCCAGCCTTTCGGCCGCACTGACCTGCGGTGGAACAAGCAGCTCGATCGGATCACCGATGCCATAGATGGCAAAGAAAACGGCAACCGAAACGGCGAGCAACACCAGCGCGCTCTGGATCAAGCGCTGCAAAGCATATGCAGTCATCGCATTTTACCCGAATTACATCGAAAGCGGCGCGTGCGCGCAACATAAGGCGCGCACTGCAGTGACAAAGAAACTACTTCTTCGGCTTCGCTGACATAGCAAGAGTGAACTGATCGGAACGACCTGTGAAATCGATATCAGCCTTGTGAGCCCAGATACCGCTTTCAAAGTGCAACGGAATGAAAGCATAATCTTTAAGCACTTCGGTCGTCGCTTCCTGCAACAATGTAGAGCGCTTATCATCATCCATTGTTTCCACTGCTTCATAAATCAACTTATCGAAAGCAGGGTTTTTATACCCGCCATAATTGGAGCCTCCCATCGTGCCTGCTTCATTTGGAGATGCAGGCCACTGGCGCAGGAAAGACGATGCTTCGCCGCTGGTCGACGCCCATCCACCGATCGCAACGCTCAGCTCTTTCTTTGAACGGCGTGGGAAATAGAGAGCGCGTGTCATTGCGTCCACATCGGTTTTAATGCCGATCTGCGTCAGATATTGTGCAACCGCTTGCGTAATCTGGCTGTCATTGATGTAACGATCATTGGTCGTTGAAATCGTAAGTTGGAACCCGTCCGGATAACCCGCTTCGGCAAGCAGCTTTTTGGCAGCAGCCGGATCGTAACGAAGTTCTGGCGCATCTGGCAATGTGCCGAACATGCCCTTTGGCAGAAATTCGTTTGCCTGTTCCGCAGCGCCGTCCATCAGGCGGGCAATAATTGCTTTGCGGTCAATGGCAAGCGACATGGCTTCCCGCACACGAACGTCCTGCAGAGGATTTTTACCATCGGCAGATTTGACGAACGGGCTTTGCTCACGACCGACATCAAGCTGGTAATAGATAACGCGAGTGGTTGGGGTGACTTCAGCAACAAAACGCTTGTCGTCCTTGATGCGCGCCAAATCACGCGCCGCAGGGTTTTCAACAAGATCATAATCGCCGGCAAGCAGGCCTGCCAGTCGCGTTCCTGCATTGGGAACAGGAACAAAGCGAACGCTTTCCCACGGCTCTTTTTCACCCCAGTAATGATCATTGCGCTCAAGCTCGATCGATGAACCCTTTACATAGTTCTTGAGCTTGTAAGGACCCGTTCCAATCGCTTTCTTGCCGTCATTGAAGTCGCCAACAACAGGCCACGCGCCGGTGACACCGCAATTATTGGCCGGATCAAACGTGATCTTGCCATGGTCAACAATCGAGGAACTTAAAATACCCACTGTACCCATGAAGGTCGCAAGCAGCGGTTCAGGAACTTTTGTCGTGATGATCAGGGTTTTTGCATCCGGCGCTTCGACCGATTCGAAATTCGCTGTGATGTCGGCAAATGAACCAGAAACCGCCGTTTCGTTCTTCAGCGTACGACAGAAGGTAAAAACAACATCATCGGCAGTGAAAGGCGCTCCATCCGAAAACTTAACGCCCTCACGAAGCTTGAAGGTCCACTTGTTCTTGCCGTCATTCTCCCACGATTCCGCCAGAGCCGGGTGCAATTTCTGCTTCTCATCCTGCCGCGTAAGGCTATCAAAAATATGTGCGGCCAGCGCATTATTCGGGGTGAGGTCATGGTAATGGGGGTCAACAGCAGTCGCTTCTGATGAGAGCGCGACTTTAAGGGTCTGGGCATTTGCAACGCCACCCAAAACTGTGGTCGCAAAAAGGCTGGCTATTAAGAGCGTTTTGTACATAATTATATGCGTTCCCTTGGAGTAAACATCTTTTTTGATGTGATTATTTTCATTTTTAGATTATATGAAAATTTCTAGGCGTCAACGGCGGAAATGATCAATGGCCACAACTTTGAGTCCCAAGTCTGAATTTGCTCAGCGAATGACAGAGGTTTACCCGTCTCTGAGCAGATCACATCAGAAGATCGCGGATTTTGTTCTGGCGCGACCGTTGGACGTCGTAGCCATGTCAATTGAAGGCGTCGCCGAGGCTAGCGGTAGCTCAACAGCCACGATAACCCGTTTTGTCAGAACCGCCGGGTATGGCGGCTTCAGTGAATTCCGAGAAAAGATCGTTTCTGATTTCCAGGCAGTTCCGGGTAATATGCGCAACTCTCAAGGAGATGACCTCGGATCTCTTGGTAAAAGATCGACGTTGCACCGCCAGCTTATTGATAGTGTTGAAAAGCTTCAGGCTACAATATCCAATATTGATCAGGCTGCATCTGACGAATTCATCCAGTCATTATTACAGGCTCATCGAATTATTATTCTTGGAACTGGCGCAAGTCACTACGCAGCAGCATATTTGGAAGAAGGCTTGGCGCTTTATACTGAAAAAAGCGTCACCAATGCACTGTTGCGCGGTGCAAGCTCCTACTCAAGCAATATCATCAACTCCATCAGTAAGAATGATGTGGTGATTGCTATATCCGTTCCTAGATATTCTCAGAGCACACTGGAACTCACAAAATCTGCGCACTCAAAACATGCAAAGATCCTGGTTTTAACGGACAGCCCGACATCGCCACTCGCATCTCTGGCAGATGTCGTGCTTTATGCGACGGCGACGAGCGACTTCCTGCCTAATTCTCCTTCGGCAATTTTCGCGCTCTCCGAAGCGATTATAGCGACCATTGCAGAGCAACGCCCCGATATAATTGAATCTTTACGCAAAATACCGCCACCAAACATTATACGCTAAACGCCAAGCAATATGATGGCATGCAAGCGCTCCTTTTAAAGCGTCATAATTAGAATTTAACTTCAACATGAATTCAATGTTGAAAGGCGCCATAGTTGCCTTGGGGCCTGCCGCCCAGATGTTCAGTTTTGGAGACGAATGTCTTGCGGTGGGCAGTCTGTTAGTAGCGCCTTTCCAGCCGCCAGATCTGCTACATATAGCAAAATCAGCGTTTCTCATATATGGCCATCACTGCGCTTTTAACAGTTGATGCAACCGCAACAAAACCTAAATCCTCTTACCTGTTTCGCTGCCGAAGAGATGGACCCGGCTTTCGTCTCCTTTGACGTGCACCTGTTGCCCTAGCTCCAACTCGCTATCACGCGGGAACTCAACGGTCAGCATTTTAGGCTGGCCAATTTCGATATAGCCAAACATCTGACTTCCCAATCGTTCAACCACCGCAAGCTCACCGCTGAACCAAGCGTCTTGTGCTGAACAAGCCGCCAGGTCTTCTGGCCGAATGCCCAGCGTAACATGATCCTGAACATTGAGCGGTGCGAAGTGGGAACGCAAAGAAATGTCCCTCCCTGTGCAGGACAGCACGAGAGTTTCTCCACTGTTCTGTCGAACCTCAGCAGGAAGAGCGTTCATGGTCGGGCTGCCGATGAATTGCGCAACAAAAAGACTGGCAGGTTTCCGATATATATCAAGCGGCTTGCCAATCTGTTCGACATTGCCCTTGTTCATAACCACAATTCGATCAGCAAGTGTCATCGCCTCGACCTGATCATGCGTCACATAAACGGTGGTCGCTTTAATCTTTCTGTGTAGTTTCGCAATTTCCAGCCGCATTTCAACACGCAAAGCGGCATCAAGATTCGAGAGCGGTTCATCGAACAAAAATGCATTGGGCTCTCGCACAATCGCGCGCCCCATAGCGACACGCTGGCGTTGCCCCCCTGAAAGTTGTGCAGGGCGACGCGCAAGAAACTCGCCAATTTTAAGCGTTTCGGCCACCGTTCCAATGCGAGATGATACGTCATTATCATTCGAGCCGCGCATTTTGAGTCCAAACGCCATATTCTCTTCCACACTCATGTGCGGATAGAGCGCGTAATCCTGAAAGACCATCGCAATGTTACGCTCCGAGGGCGAAAGCTCGTTGACGATGGCATCGCCAAATTTCAATTCACCGCCCGATATATCCTCCAGACCAGCGATCATTCTGAGCAAAGTGGATTTGCCGCAACCGGAGGGACCGACCAGAACAACAAACTCTCCACTCTCGATCCGAAAGTCGAGATCGTGGATGACTTTATGGGTGCCATAAGTCTTCTGGATACGTTCCAACGCGATGGCGATCATGCCTTCTCCTCCCAGAGTTTTCGCTTGACGTCTTTTATCGATATTATTATCAATAATGATAATTGAGACATTAGGCAAGGAGGCTCAGACATCGGCGTGGCATATTTTTCACCCAAACTCGTTCAGAGCAGGCCTCCAAAAGCAGCAGTCGTATTTGAAGCGCTCAAGCGGGATATTATGCTTGGCACATTGCCCGCTGGGGCCAATTTGACAGAATTGGAAATCGCCGCGCATTTTCAGTGCAGCCAAGGACCGGTGCGTGAAGCGTTGCTCCAATTGCAGGAAGAAGGCCTTGTGCTGAGACAAGGACATAGGGGAACTCAAGTTTCTCTTTGTACGCCGGATGAAGCTGTTGAAATGTTTCGCCTGCGCAATTCCATTGAATGCAATGGTATTCCACGCGTGATGATGCGGCGATCCAAAAAGCTGACGGATGATCTTAAAGAAATGCTGGAGGGGATGCTGCAGGCAGCCGACGAACAAGACGAATATCGTCTGGCTGCAATTGACCGTGATTTTCACAGACGCATTTTTGACGAAGCAGACTTGCCCGCTCTGAACCCCATTTTACATCGTTGCCTCGTGCATAATCATCGCTTCAAAATCTCACAAAGCGGCAGTGCACGCGACCTGCGTGGAACCGCGCTACGTCATTGCGCAATTATTGATGCACTTGAAGCAGCGGACATTGAAGCTGCACAGATCGCCATGCGCCATCATATTGCAACCATTGTCGATTTTGGGCCAGCTGTATTCCCGGAAGAAGGTCAGTCGCAATGACACATATCCTCGATCATGAACCGTTGCCAGAAATGCGGGCTCTTCTCGAAAAAATCGCTGTTGAGTTATCTGGCGCCCCTGATCCGACGACACTTCCGCCTGCGGAGGGTCGCACGCTTGCAGAAAAAAACAACCAGCGCTGGAATATCAATCTTCCAGAAATGCAGGCCGTGCGTTTAACGCAAATAGCTGCGAACCCGTCCATCGGCTCACAACAAACCCCATTGCTCGTTCTGGAACCAATCAACAAAAGGCCCGGAACCCTTCTTTTCATTCATGGTGGCGGATTTGCCTTTTGCAGCCCCAAAACGCATGAGCGCTGCGCACGGGTGCTCGCAGAAAAGACCCGTTTAACCGTTGTTTTGCCTGATTACCGGCGAGCACCGGAAAACCCTTTTCCCGCCGGCCTTCATGATGTCATCGGCACCATGCGGGCATTAATTGATGGACAATTCGAAGGGCTGGATGGCCCCGTTTATATCGCAGGTGATTCCGCTGGCGCAAATCTTTCCCTCTCAGCGATGCTGCACGCGGCGCAAAACAATTATGCGCTGCCCAAGGGCGCCCTGCTCTTTTATGGCAACTATGCCATGGATTTTGAAACTCCATCTTATCAAGCCTTCATCAATGGTCCGGGGCTTACCACCGACAGAATGAAGCGTTATTGGAACTGGTATGCGAGCGGGCAAGACATTGCTTCACATCCGCTGGCCTGTCCACTTCACGCTGAAGATGCAGCTCTTGAAAAAATGCCCGCGCTTTATCTTACAGCCGCAGGCATTGACCCCCTCTTTTCCGATACGATTTTGCTGCATGAGCGACTGTTAAAAATTGGCCGCAAGGACGAAATAGCCATCACAAAAGGCGTGGTGCATGGCTTTCTACAATACACAAATGAACTGACGGCAGCTGAAGCAGCGTTGGAGGACGCGGCGCAGGCATTAAGCCGAATGGCCTGAACAAGAGAGGCCTTTTAAACAACTGCGAGGAGTTGAAATGTTGAAATCTCTTATGCTCAGTGCGGCATTTACCGCTGCACTGACATTTTCCGCGCAATCTGCTGAAACCGTTCGCTTCTGGTATCATTTCGACAACCCGGAAAATCCGATGTCCGAACTGGTTGCCAAGTTTGAAAAGGCCAATCCAGACCTCAAAATCGAGGCGGAAAATATTCCGTGGAATAGCTACTACGATAATCTCTATACGTCGATTATTGGTGGCAGCGCGCCTGATGCTGCCATGGTCAAGCTGTTTGCACAGCCACGTTTGACCGAAATGGAAGCACTTGAGCCGCTTGGCGAGCGGATCAATGGCTGGGCCGGAAAAGACGACCTGCTCGACAATCTCCTTGAGTTGAACAAAGCAGCAGACGGCAGCCAATACTATCTACCTATTCAATATGTCGTCCTTTATCTCTATTATCGCGCTGACCTCTTCAAAGAAGCAGGCCTTGAGCCTCCTAAAACCTGTGAAGACTTCCGCAACGCTGCCATCAAGCTCACAGAGGCCCCAAATCGCTACGGCTTTGGCCTTCGCGGAGGCAAAGGCGGATGGGATCAATGGGGCGCTTTTGTTCTTTCACAGGGTGGTGAGCTGAAGCCGGGTGGCTTGACGACGCCCTCTGCGGTGGCAGCCAATCAATGGGTAATTGATCTTTTCCAGAAGGACAAAGTCATTCCACCATCAGCGCCCAATGACGGGTTTCAGGAGATTATCTCGGCCTTTAAAGGCGGAAAAACTGCGATGACAATCCACCATATCGGATCGTCCAAAGACCTCGTTGCCGCTTTAGGCGACAAGGTGTCGGCAGTGCCTGTGCCTGAATGCGGAGGCAATCGCTGGACCTCCTATGGTGATGAATCGCTTGCGATTTTTTCATCCTCAGAAGTGAAAGACGCTGCCTGGAAATGGATTTCCTTCCTTGCAGAAGGCGAAAATAACGTCTCCTTCAACAGTGCAACCGGTCAGATGACCGTGACAAAAAGCGGTGCCAAAGACTGGAAGCTACACGAACGCCGTTTCGTTGATGCCACGGTTGATTCACTGCCCTTCGCACATGTGCTTCCACAAAATGAGGGCACATCGGAATTCGTGAACACGGCTTGGCAAATTGAAATGCAACGCGCACTCGCTGGGCAAATCACCTCCGAACAGATGATGCAGGAACTGGAAAAGCTTTTCCAAAACTAATCGATTGAAGCGCGGGAGCAATATGGCAGCAAACAATTGTGCTGTCATGCCTCCCCTTGCCCCTTCGAGATCCCGTTCTTTCATTAGCATGGATAGATAACCTATGTCCGCATTGCCCTCCACATCCATTGCACCGGCGCGACTTCGCCGCCGAAGCAAAACATGGTTGCCTTACTGGTTGCTGAGCCCTGCCGTTATCGTGACGCTGGTGATTGTCTTCTTGCCGATGGTGCAGGCAGTTTGGACGAGTTTTTACGATTTGGTTCTTTTCAAACCCAAAGCGACGGCATTTGTTGGCTTTGGTAACTACATCAAGCTGTTGCAAGACCCGGTATTCTGGGCTGCATTCTGGAATACATGCATCTGGATCGGACTGACCGTACCGCTTCAAATGGGTCTTGGTCTGATTACGGCGCTGCTCCTCAACAGAGAGTTTCCATGGCGTGGTCTGGCGCGTGCGCTGGTCATCATTCCGTGGGCGTTGCCAAGTGTCGTGATTGCGCTCATGTGGCGCTGGATTTACGATCCCAACACCGGCGTTCTCAATGACATCCTGCTCAATCTCTCAGTTGTAAGCCAGGCAGTTCCTTGGCTCGCCGATCCAAATATCGCCCTTTACGCAATCATCGCCACACTGACATGGCAGGGCTTTCCGTTCTTTGCGATCATGATCCTGGCGGGCTTACAGGGCATTCCCAAAAGCCAGTATGAGGCAGCATCCATTGATGGTGCTTCGCCTTGGCGTCAGTTTATAAACGTAACTCTGCCCGGCATAGCGCCTGTGCTTGCAACAGCAGGCTTGCTCCGCGTGATCTGGGTTGCAAACTCCATGGACGTCATCTTCGTCATGACAGGCGGCGGCCCGGGCTACTCAACCTATACGCTGCCTCTCTATGCATTCGTAAAAGCGCGGCAAAACCTCGATTTCGGCTACGGCACCGCTATCGCTGTCACCTTCACGCTGCTGCTCGGCGTTCTGGTCGTTCTTTATCTGGCTCGTACAATGCGAGAGGTCGAAAAATGAAACGTCAAAGCACGCTTAAACGCATATTGACCACCGACTTACCCGTCGCTTGCATCGTGCTGTTTGCTTTGGCACCGTTTGCGTGGATGGTGCTCACGTCGCTAACGCCCACCGAGGCGCTTTCAGCCAATGGTGTTTCGCTCTCACCATCGGGCTGGAGCCTCGATAATTACGAACGGCTGTTTAACAAAGCGCAGTTCTACAAAAATATGCTCGACAGCCTGGTTATTGCGGTTGGCACAGTGGTGCTGGGCCTCGCCGTTTCTGTAACCGCGGCCTATGCACTCTCGCGTTTTCGCTTTCTCGGGCGCAAATTGTTCATGATGCAATTTCTGCTCATCAACATGTTCCCCATTGTGCTGCTCATCCTGCCGCTTTTCATCATCATGCGAAAATATGGCATTCTGGACACCTATTTCGGCCTTATTCTTGCGAATTCCACGGTTGCCATTCCGTTTTCAGTCTGGATGCTGACGAGCTACGTCGCGGCAATCCCCAAAAGCCTTGATGAAGCCGCGATGATGGATGGCTGCTCACGTCTCGCCGCTTTACGGCGCGTGATTATACCCTTGATGATGCCCGGTATTATTTCCACTGGCATCTATATCTTCATCACCGCATGGAACGAATATCTTTATGCGCTGACACTTGGCGGCAGAAATGTGCGCCCTGTTACCGTCGCAATTCAGACCCTGATTGGTGAATACCAAATCGAATGGGGACTGCTCGCAGCGGGTGCCGTTGTTGGCGCCATGCCCGCAACCATTCTTTTCCTTCTCGTTCAAAAACGCCTTATCGGCGGCCTTACACAAGGGGCAGTCAAAGGCTGACACCCCTACATTCCCCAATAGTTCTTCAAGCAATCGAGGAAATATCATGAACCCCATCGGGTTGATTTCAATGCAATATGCGCGGCCTTTCACAGCCCAGCATTTTTCCCTTTTCCATAAAATGCGTGAACACGGATTTGAATTTGTTGAGTTGCTGGTGCCAGAACCCGGTGAACTGGACCTCAAAGAAACACGCAAAGCCCTCGATGATGCAGGACTTTTCGTCGTGCTTGCAGCACGCGTTAATCTTGAACGCAATATCTCTTCCGCCGACAACAATGCCTATCAGGGCGGCATTGATTATCTCAAATACACGGTTGATTGCGCCCATGCGCTTGGAGCGCAGGTTGTTGGTGGACCTCTGACCGGAAACCCTCTCGTCTTTGCTGGCCGCCCGCCACAGCCAGTTTCAGAAGATGAGCGTTTGCGCCGCAAAGATAGCTGCGTAAAAGCGCTGAAAATTGCCGGTGAATATGCGCAGGGAAGCGATGTTCTGCTCGCAGTCGAGCCACTTAACCGCTTTGAAAGCGATGTCCTTTGCACAACCCAGCAAGCAATCGAATTGTTGGATGCAGTTGACCAGCCAGCGATAAAACTGATGCTCGATACTTTCCACATGCATATGGAAGAAAGCTCAATTCCAGAAGCGATCAGGCTTGCAGGCGATCTGGTTGTGCATTTTCAGGCCAATGAAAATCACCGCGGCTTTCCCGGCACAGGCGCAACAGACTGGGTTGCGGTTTGTCGCGCCCTGCACGAGATCGGTTATACCGGTCCAATATCGCTTGAACCATTCCGCCGTCAGGATGATCGCTTTGGTGTTCCTTTTGCGCAATGGAGAGCGCCACACGAGGACGAAAGTGATCGTCTGTCAGCCAGCACCGCCTTCATGAAAAGCCACCTCCTGCTTACGGAGTATCGTCGATGACCCTCAAAATTGGTTGGATTGGTTGCGGTATCCACGCAACCCAGATGTTGCTCCCGCAGCTTGTTCGTTACGATGTGGAAATTGCCGCGCTTTGCGACATAGACCCGACACGACTTGCGAATGCCGGACGGCAGTTCGGGGTGCGAACACTGACAAATGATGTTGAAGCCCTCCTCAACACACCCGGTCTTGATGCCATTGGCATGGCTGTTGGCCCTGACCAGCACCTTGCATTTGGCAAGGCAGCGTTGGAACGCGGCTTGCCTGTATTCATGGAAAAACCACCTTCGGGGTCTGCCGAAGGCGCACGTGAACTTCTCAAGGCCTCCGAAAAAGCAAAAAAGCCACTGCTGCTCGGCTTCATGAAACGCTATTCGATCGGCAACAAAATCGCAGCCAATATCATAAAATCGGGCCAATTCGGCGATGTTCTGGGCCTAACCGGCTATTACATGACAGCCCCCGGTTATTTCGCGGGCAACGTCGATTACACTGGCTTTTTCCTGCACCACTGCGTCCATTATATGGACCTCGTCTCCCACTTGGTTTCCCCTGTTCGAAAGCTGACAGCCAAGAAAGTCGAAAAAGAACCGGGTAAGCTGTTGATCCACGCGGCATTCGATTTTGAATGTGGCGCTATCGGCACCATTGCGATGGGGACGATTCAGTCGCGCGGAACCCCCGTCGAACGCATTGAACTGATGGGAGATCACCAGCGTATCGAGGTGGACGATGTTATCGACGTGCGCTGGCATCGTAATCCCGCATTCAAGATTGACGATCCGAATGCGACATTGTCAGGCGATTGCGATACACTCACTTGGAAGCCTAACTTTACCGCAGCGGCCAATGAAGACCCTAAGGGCTATCATTCATTGTTGGCAGATGTCATGCCCGCGCTTATGGGAGCGGAAACACCCGCCCCAAACATCGCTGATGGGGTCGTTGCTATGGAACGCCTAGAGACTATGCGAAAGGAAGTAGGCTTATAGTGCGCGCTGGTGTTTTACATCAGAGCGAAATGATCAAAGAAAATGGATAAGGATTTGCCTGAGTGCGCTTTCTTTAGGTATTTGCGGACGATTATAGCCGCTATTGGATGATTGTCTTTTGAGCCGCTCAATTCCTATAGGCACGATTGAGCGTAGAATTACGTTCGCCCCACAATGTAATCAATGTAAATCCACACCTGCCACCAGCAAATAAATATAACTCTTGCACATATGGAAAATTTGATTTTCCATATGTGCAAAACTAATTATCCAATCAAATACTCAATATAAATCTCACTGGTAGAAATTTTTCATCAATCCTTCTTATTTTTTCTACCTCTTAAAATTGGCATGCGCAAAACACAGCAACTTTAATCTTACTTATCACCTCGGACATAGTCCAAGCCAAGCACTTGATTTAAAGACCTGCGGCTCTGCCATCAAAAGGCCAGCAATTACAATCAGAAGTCATCTTGTGCGCTAAACGTTCACCAAAAGCATCCACTCAGTCAGAGTCCTCAATGGCAATAGACACGCAGTCAGACAAAAGCCTTGGTTTTTTGACAAATGAAATGCTTGACAGCACCCGATGCTTTTAAATATCTGTAGGATGTCAGACCAATTTTAAAACCAATAAGGGGATGCGGCCTGACAGCGCTCAAACTGCTGCATGGCTGAAAATAAAACCAGAACAATGCGGCAGATACAGATGCATGAAGCCAGAGGGAGATGGCGGAATGAAAGATCGCAGGCTGCTGCAGATTGCACCACTCCCGCCGATGGATCGCGCACGGCAGGTAACCGATGCACTCGCAACCTACATCCAGACCGCTCAGCTTCAGGCCGGAGATCGCCTTCCCGCCGAACGTGAATTGATGGCCGCGCTGGCTGTTGGTCGCTCCACTATTCGCGAAGCAATCCGATACTTTCAGGCCTTAGGAGTGATTGAAGCACGCAAAGGCAGCGGCACCTATTTGCTCAAGCCTGTTTCATCTGCCACCATTCACATGCCGCTTTCTTTCGATCCCGCACAATTGCGCGATGCTTTGCTGCAATCGCTTGAAGTGCGCCGTGGCATTGAAGCCGAGGCAAGCATGGTTGCCGCCCGCAAACGCACGTCTGAAGACCTCGTCATCATCGAACGCAATCTCAACGAGATGGAGCGTGTTCACATCGCGGAAGGAACATCAGGTCCGGAAGACCTCGCCTTCCATCTAGCCATTTATGACGCCACCCACAATCCGCTTTTCAGACAATTGCTCGAACAGATGCGCGAAGCCTTTTTGCACTTCTGGGACCATCCATTCGAGCGCATGGACTTCGCGCGGCGAACCTTTCCGTTCCACCGCACGCTCTTCAACGCCATCGTGGCTCAGGACCCTGAAGCCGCACGGCAGGAAACACTCAAGATTCTCGACATTGTCGAGGAAGACATCAAGGAAATGTCCAAATGACCGACGGGATGGATCCGCTGGATTTCGCAGCGCTTACGGTTGCCCATGATGAAGGCAACGCTTACGATGCCGTGGTTCCGCCCATCGTGCAGACTTCGCTTTTCACCTTTCCAAGCTATGACGACATGGTCGCCTCGTATCGCGGCGAAAAGGTTCGTCCGATCTATACACGTGGGCTTAACCCGACCGTGCGGGCATTCGAAGAAATGCTGGCAAAACTTGAAGGCGGCGAAGACGCACTGGGCTTTGCCAGCGGCATGGCTGCAATTTCTTCAAGCGTGCTGGCATTTGTTAAGCCGGGCGATCGCATTGTGGCTGTACGCCATGTCTATCCCGATGCGTTCCGGCTTTTCGGGACCATCCTGAAACGCATGCAGGTGCAGGTCGATTATGTCGACGGACGTGACGAGGAAGCAGTCGCCAAAGCCCTACCCGGAGCGAAAATCTTCTATATGGAAAGCCCGACAAGCTGGGTCATGGAAGCTCATGATGTCGGCGCGCTCGCAACCATTGCCAAGCAGCATGGCGTGTTGAGTATCATCGATAACAGTTGGGCCAGCCCGATCTTCCAGCGCCCGCTGTCGCTTGGCGTTGATCTTGTCGTACATTCAGCATCGAAATATCTTGGCGGACATAGCGATGTCGTGGCCGGTGTTGTGACAGGCTCAAAAGAGCTGCTCAATGCAATCCGCGCAGAAACATACCCATATCTCGGCGGAAAGCTTTCACCCTTTGATGCGTGGCTGCTTATTCGCGGTATGCGCACTTTGCCAACCCGTATGAAGGTGCACGAGGCTTCGGCACTGGAAATTGCAAAGCGTCTTCAGGCACTGGATATGGTTGAGACCGTCTGCCACCCAGCTCTTGCCAATCGCCTGCCTGCGGGTCTCAAGGGCACGTCCGGTCTCTTCTCAGTCATCTTCCGGGAAGGCGTGAACATCCGCGAATTCTGCAATCATCTTGATCTGTTCAAGCTCGGCGTAAGCTGGGGCGGACATGAAAGCCTGATCGTGCCGGGCGAAGTCGTGCTGCAACAAAAGGCGCAACCAAATTCGGCACATACGTTCGGCATCGACCCGCGCTCCGTACGCCTGCATGTCGGGCTGGAAGGGACGGAAGCGCTGTGGCGGGATATTGAAGAAGCGCTCGCAGCATCGACCGAATAACGAAAATTCAGTGAGGAGCAATAAGGGGAACTGCAATGAAAAAACTAATAGCAGCCGCATTCGCAACCATGCTTTTAAGCGGTACGGCGCTTGCCGATACCACCCTGAAGCTTGTTGAAGTCATTACCAGTCCAGAGCGCACCAAGACGCTTGAAGCAATCGTTGCGAAGTTTGAAGAAGCCAATCCGGGCACCAAGGTCGAAATCATCTCGCTGCCATGGGGCGAATCCTTCCAGAAATTCGCAACGATGGTTTCGGCCGGTGAAATTCCCGACGTCATGGAAATGCCCGACACCTGGGTTTCGCTCTATGCCAATAACGGGATGCTGGAAAACCTCGAACCCTATCTTGAGAAGTGGGAAACGACACCAGACCTGACCGAGCGTGCGCTTGAGCTTGGCCGCAGTGTCAATGATACAGCCTATACGCTGCCTTATGGCTTCTATCTGAATGCCATGTTCTACAACAAAAAGCTGCTCGCCGAAGCAGGTGTTTCCGAACCACCAAAAACAATGGACGAGTTTGTTGAAGCATCCAAAAAGGTCGCAACCCTTCCCGGCAAATCGGGTTACTGTATGCGCGGCGGTCCGGGTGGCCTTAATGGCTGGGTGATTTTTGCCGCATCCATGGCCGGTGACAACAAGTTCTTCAATGAAGACGGCACCTCGACCATGAACAGCGAAGGCTGGAAAAAGGGCATCACCTGGATGGTCGATCTCTACAAGAACGGCCTTGCACCAAAAGATAGCGTTAACTGGGGCTTCAACGAAACCGTAGCCGGTTTCTATAGCGGCACCTGCGCCTTCCTCAACCAAGACCCGGATGCACTGATCGCCATTGCCGAACGTATGAAGCCGGAAGATTTCGGCGTTGCCATCATGCCAAAGGGCCCGGATGGCAAGACCTTCCCAACCATCGGCTTTGCCGGCTGGTCTATGATGAGCGGCAGCCAGAACAAGGACCTCTCCTGGAAGCTGATTTCGATGCTAGAAGGCCCGGAAGGCAACATCGAATGGAACAAGCGCACCGGCGCATTGCCGGTTCTCAAATCCGCTCAGAACGATCCGTTCTATAGCGGCGAACAGTTCAAGGGCTGGTTCGATGAACTGGCTGACAAGGACGTCGTTCCAACCGTCATGCCGACCTATCTGGAAGAATTTGCCTTCTTCAAGGATTCTCTCGTCATCAAAACCTCGCAGGAAGCGCTTCTCGGAGACATTACGCCGGATCAGCTAGCCGACCAATGGGCAGAATATCTGACCAAAGCACAGCAGAAGCACCTTTCAAAGCAATAGCAACATAAACAGTTTGCAGGCGTGGAACAGCCACGCCTGCAAAGCGAATGATGCAGCCCCGCGAAGGGAAAAATAATGAACGACACCGCTTCCATAAAGGCCCCGGTGCCAAGCGAAATACCAAGTCAGGACCGCCGCAGCTTTCTGCAGCGACTTGCACACGCCTCCGAACCCTATCTTTACAGCGCCCCTGCCCTCATCTTGGTTGGCGCAATCATACTGGTTCCGCTGATCCTCGGCGTCTCCTATGCCTTTCGCGACATCCAGTTACTAAACCCGTTTTCCGGTGGCTATGTCGGGCTTGATCATTTCCGCGAACTTGCGACCGATCAGGCTTTCTACCGTTCTTTGAAGAACACACTCTGGTGGACCGGATGCTCGGTACTGCTGCAATTCGTGTTCGGACTTATTCTTGCCCTGCTGCTGGACAAACCATTTGCCGGACGTGGGCTGGCACAGGCGCTGATCTTCCTGCCATGGGCTGTGCCGACTTTCCTCACAGGTCTTAACTTTGCGTGGCTTTTTAATCCGGTGATCGGCCCACTGCCGCACTGGCTGCATGCGATCGGTATTCTGAGCGCGCCAGACAACATCCTGTCCGATCCCAATCTTGCCATGTGGGGTATCATTACCGCTGGTGTGTGGTGGGGGATCCCATTTTTTGCAATCACCATGCTGGCCGCTTTGCAAGCGATCCCGCGCGATCTTTATGAAGCAGCAGCCATTGATGGGGCTGGCCCCGCGCAGCGTTTTCTATCGATCACACTTCCCTACCTTGCGCCAACGATGGCTATCACCATTTTGCTACGCACTGTCTGGATTGCCAACAGTGCCGATCTGATTGTCGTGATGACCGGCGGCGGTCCCGCTGATCGAACGCAGATTGTCGCCAGCTACATCTTCACACAGGCCTTCAAACGGCTCGATTTCGGCTATGCCTCGGCGATTGCGATGGTCCTGCTTGTCCTGCTGATGGTCTATTCAATGCTTATCGTGCTGTTGCGCCAGACCCTTCTGAACAAGGATTGAGGCCATGACCAACCGTAAACTCTTCCTTGTTGGTGCACATCGCATTGCCATTCTGCTATTCGTCCTGTTTGCACTGTTTCCGATCTTCTGGCTGGTGAAAGTTTCCGTCACACCCAACGATCTGCTTTACAGCGAAGGCGTGAGACTCTGGCCGTCGCGTATGACGTTTGATCACTTCAGCCATGTGTTGAATCACAGCTCGTTTCCGCTGTTCTTCCGTAATAGCCTGATCGTATCCGGGTTGACTGCCATCATCGTGACGCTGCTGGCATCACTCTCCGGCTATGCGTTGTCACGTTTCAACTTCCGGGCCAAATACTGGATTGTGGCGTTGATGCTGCTGACTCAGATGTTTCCGCTCGTGATGCTGATTGCGCCGATCTACAAGATCATGGCACCGCTCGGCCTCACCAACAGCCTGATCGGCCTCATCATCGTTTATTCGGCGTTCAATGTGCCTTTTGCCACTTTCCTGATGCAATCGTTTTTCGACGGCATTCCGAAAGACCTCGAAGAAGCGGCCAAGATCGACGGTGCGACGCAGTTCATGGCTTTTCGGCAGATCATTCTGCCACTGACGCTTCCCGGCATTGCCGCAACGCTCGGCTTTGTTTTCACCGCAGCGTGGAGCGAGCTTTTATTCGCGCTGATGCTGATCTCCGGTAATGATTCAGCCACGTTCCCGGTCGGTCTTTTGAGCTTTGTCTCAAAATTCTCGGTCGATTTCGGACAGATGATGGCAGCGGGCGTGCTCGCGCTGATCCCGGCCTGTCTCTTCTTTTTCCTCATTCAACGATACCTCGTGCAGGGCCTCACGGCTGGCGCGGTCAAAGGCTGAAAGGTTTTTTCCCTATGGCTTCTATCGATATTCAGTCAGTCCGCAAAAGCTATGGCGAACATGCGGTTCTGCACGGCGTTGATCTAGAGATCAAAGATGGCGAATTCATCGTGCTGGTCGGCCCATCCGGCTGTGGTAAATCTACGTTGCTGCGTATGATTGCAGGCCTTGAGGACATCACATCCGGGCAGGTTCAGATCGCTGGCAAGCGCGTCAATGAGCTAGCCCCCAAAGACCGCGATATTGCGATGGTGTTTCAGTCCTATGCGCTCTATCCGCATATGAGCGTTGCCGACAATATGAGCTACAGTATGCGATTGCGCAAAACGCCAAAAGAAAAGATCGCAAACGCCATCAAATCGACTGCCACAAAGCTCGGCCTTGAACCATTGCTGGAACGACGCCCAAAAGCGCTTTCCGGTGGCCAGCGCCAGCGTGTTGCCATGGGGCGTGCGATTGTGCGTCAGCCCAAGGCCTTCCTCTTTGACGAGCCGCTTTCCAACCTCGACGCCCGCCTGCGCGAGCAGATGCGTGCTGAAATCAAAAAACTGCATGGTGAACTCAAGGCCACATCCATCTATGTGACCCATGATCAGATCGAAGCGATGACTTTAGCTGATCGTATCGTCGCCATGCATGGCGGCGTGGTACAGCAGGTTGGTGCTCCATTGGAGCTTTATGACCGCCCGGCCAATCTCTTTGTGGCGGGGTTCATCGGATCACCCGCCATGAACTTTCTTGATGTGACCTATCTCGAACAGGATGGTGGACCGCGTCTTAAACTCAAAGACGGCACGCTCATTGCATTGCCGCACCCCCTAATGCTCAAGGATGGAGCCAACGCCACGCTCGGTATTCGTCCAGAGCATGTGCAGGTCGAAAAAGAGGCCGGCATTGCCGCCGCCATCGATCTTGTCGAGCCAACCGGCTTCGGCATCATTCTGCATTTGAGCATTCACGGTTTACCCTTCAAGGTTTTTACATTGGATCGCGATGCGCTTCACGCGCAGGGCACCATTCAGGTGAGCTTCCCGTCACACAAGCTTCATCTCTTCGATAGCAATGGAAACCGCGCAGAGAATGCGTAAAGAGTTGGCTCGGTTGGTCTGGACAGCTTCAGGCGTTCGTCATCGGCGTTAGCGTGTGAAGTAAGCCTGACCCGCAGTTTGTCGGTCAAGAGATGAATGTTGGCGCGCACAATAGTAGCCGCTATCACGGCTGAGACCGAGCAGCTTAA
This sequence comes from Brucella sp. TWI559, assembly GCF_039674265.1. NCBI lineage: Bacteria > Pseudomonadati > Pseudomonadota > Alphaproteobacteria > Hyphomicrobiales > Brucellaceae > Brucella > Brucella sp. TWI559. The sequence continues at coordinate 68,296 of NZ_JBDJNE010000002.1, read as the reverse complement.
CCCAATGATCGCACTTCATGGCAAGATAGCCAGCAAGGGCCTCAAAGAAATAAGAAGGCTACCGTCTCAAAGCACACGGCAGAAGGCGATATCTGAGTTTTATTCTCAACTATGTGAATATATTTGATCCCAATCAAAGATGTGAGCGCCAAGCCGTTCTAAGTCTGCATCAGACTGGTCATTATCAGGCACCGCTGTGATGTCGCCTGAGCCAGCTATGGAGATCAAAAAAGATGCGCAAATTTGCTATTTCCCTCACCGCTGCTGGGCTGAGCCTGATGATGGCAGCACCCGTTCTCGCGGAAAACATCGAAGTTCATATGCTCAACAAAGGCGCAGAAGGTGCGATGGTTTTTGAGCCTGCCTATATCAAGGCCAACCCCGGCGACACGATTACCTTCATTCCTACCGACAAGGGCCACAATGTGGAGTCGGTCAAGGGCATGATCCCGGAAGGCGTGGAAGCGTTTAAGAGCAAGGTCAACGAAAACTACACACTCACGGTCACCGAACCCGGCGCCTATTTCGTAAAATGCACGCCACATTACGCAATGGGTATGGTTGCGCTGCTGGTTGTCGGCGAGAACCCGGCAAATCTTGATGCTATTGTCGCGGCCAAGAAGCCAAAGCCGGTCCAGAAGCGGCTGGAAAAGGCGATTGCAGACGCCCAATAAAAGACTGCCGATAATTGCATTAAAACCGGTCAGTGAGAGGATACTATGAAAGTACAGGAAGGCCTGCTGGCCACCTCCGCAGCGATGCCCTCCGAACGCCGAGGCGCAATAGCGCGCGGCCTCAAAAAGACCGGGCCGGCAATTTTCAGCTATGGCTTCCGCCCATTTTTTCTGGGCGGAGCCATCTGGGCCGTTCTGGCCATGCTGCTTTGGATCTTGTCGCTGACTTTCGGCGTTTCAGTCGGAGGCACTTATGGCGCGCTGAACTGGCATGCACATGAAATGGTCTTTGGCTTTTCTTCTGCAATTCTTGCAGGTTTTCTAATGACCGCCATACCCAACTGGACAGGCAGGCTGCCGGTTTCCGGCGCTCCGCTTGCGATACTTTTCGGCACATGGCTTATCGGGCGCGTCCTCTTTCTCAATCCAGACATCACCAATCTTTATCTGGCAGTTGCGATAGAAAGCCTGTTTCTGCCAATGCTGCTTTTTATTAGCGCACGCGAGATCATTGCGGGCCGTCAGTGGAAAAATCTAAAAGTTCTGATTGCCGTCAGCGTGGTTACAATTGCCAATTTCACATTTCACTATCTGGCAATAACGGACGGCGATGTTGCGATGGCAAACCGCATCGGGGTCAGCGCCTATGTCCTGCTGGTCATGTTGATTGGTGGACGTATCATTCCAAGCTTCACCCGCAACTGGCTTAACAAAACCGGATCAACCCGGGTTCCGGTTCCATTTAACAGGTACGATGTCCTGTGCATTATGGTTGCGGCTTTGGCGTGCATCTCATGGGTTGTGGCACCTGAATCAACTCTTACGGCCATTCTTGCAATCATTACGGCAGTCCTGCACACGATAAGGCTCTATCGCTGGCGCGGCTGGAGCGTGGCACGTGAAAAGATACTGCTGGTTCTGCACGTGGCCTATGCTTTCGTGCCGCTGGGTTACATTGCCATTGCATGTGCAGCTCTTGGCCATCTCAACCCTTATTCAGCGCTCCATGTCATGACAGTTGGCGTCATCGGCACCATGATGCTTGCAGTTATGACACGTGCAACTCGCGGGCATACCGGTCGGCCATTAACCGCTACACCCAGCACACAGATTGCCTATCTATGTATTATTCTTGCTGCTCTTTTGCGGCCCTTTGCAGAAATGATACCGAATTTCTTTCATACATTGTTCGCAGGTTCGGCGCTGTTATGGATACTGGCTTTTGGCCTCTATGTTCTGGAATATGGACCGATGCTCACACGGCAACGTAAAGCGACATCTTAGAGCGCGTTTCGATCTGATTGGATCGGATCAGCACTCTAATCCTTTGTTGTAACGCTCTATGAAAATGCCGGGCTTTTGGCCCGGCATACTTGTTTTTAATCTTCCGAAATCAAGCTGTCCTTGCTGGTGTCACGCATCCGCAAATACACAATCAGCGATATGCCGATCATAAACGTTACATACCAGTAGAAACCACGCTCCCAACCGCCGTTCTTGAAGCTGAGCGCAACATATTCGGCCGTTCCGCCAAACAATGTATTTGCAAGAGCATAAGGCAAGGCCACACCAAGCGCGCGGATGTGTGCCGGGAAAAGCTCGGCCTTAACGACCGCGTTGATCGATGTATAACCGGTGACGATGACCAGTGCACCCATGACCAGAAGACCGGCGATCCATGGATCCCGCGTCTGCTCAAGTGTCGAGAAGATTGGATAGGTGAACAGCACGCCCGCAGTACCAAAGGCGATCATCAGCGGCTTACGGCCAATCTTATCCGACAGCGCACCAGCCAGCGGCTGAAGACACATGAAGATAAACAGCGTAATCGCATTGATCTGGCTTGCAACTTCACGGCTGAAGCCAGATGTGTTGACAAGGAATTTCTGCATATAAATCGAATATGCGTAGAATGCGAGCGTACCACCGGCGGTCAGAAGCATGACCAGAGCCGTTTCTTTCGGATGATACTTGATAAGTGTCCAGAAGCCGGACTTTGGTGCATCTTTCGTCTTCGCATTCTTGAAACTTTCGGTTTCAGCAAGACCACGACGCAGCCAGAAAACAACCACTGCTAGCAATGCTCCAACGAAGAACGGAATACGCCAGCCCCATGATTCAAGCGCTGAGGTTTCCATTGTTCTTTGCAGCACAATCAGCAGAAGAATAGCCAGAAGCTGGCCGGAAATCAGCGTCACATACTGGAACGATGAGAAGAATCCACGGCGGCTTTTTCCTGCCATTTCAGAAAGATAAGTCGCACTCGCACCATATTCGCCACCAACAGACAGGCCCTGCATCAAACGCGCAAGAACCAACAGCGCTGGCGCAACAATACCAATCGTTTCATAACCGGGTGTGAGCGCAATGATCAGGGAGCCTGCACACATCAATGTCACGGACAAGGCAAGACCAGCCTTGCGGCCCTTGCGATCCGCATAAATCCCCATGATCCAGGCACCGATCGGACGCATGATGAAGCCCACGGCAAAAACCGCTGCAGCGCTGAGAAGTTGCGCAGTCTGGCTTTCCGATGGAAAGAAATGCGGTGCGAAATAGAGCGTGAAGGCGGCATAGACATACCAGTCAAACCACTCGACCAGATTGCCGGTTGATCCACCGATAATGGATTTAAGACGGCTATTGGTGCTTGTCGCATCGCTCCGTTCAGATGTCATTGAGACCATGCGGTCACTCCTTCAAATCTCTCAGTCTTTGAGGTTCCACCCGTTGTAAGCACGCCACAAAGTACGCAGGCTTCCGGGTATTTTTGATTGCCCTCGGTCAGGTGCGTTGCACACAAAACCTGGCTGCCGGTGTAAATGCCGAACAAGAAATAATCATATTCTCGTGGTTACGCGGATAAGCTCCTCCCTACGAAACTCCCATTTCGAAGTGGCGCTAAAATGCGTGACATCGTTTTTGATCGCCAGTGCAACAGATTAAAAAGTTTAATCATTTGAATTGGTTGAATTATTCACAATTCCGCCACAGTTCTTACTTGTATTTTGTGCAAAATTCTGCGTGACTTTTCAAAGATAATTGCATAATCCTGCACAAATGAAGACACTGTCAAAACTCAGCAGAGTCCTGCTGATCCTGCTGGCTTTCCTGCTTGTTGCGGGCGTCTGGACGGCTGCGCGCTCCTGGACAGAGGCAAGCGCGCTTGAACGGCTCAGTCAGGATGCGACGCTTATTGCACGGCAGCAGACCCGGCTTATCGACAGTGAGCTTGCCAAGTTTCGCCTTCTGCCCGTCGTGTTGAAAGAATATGGCGACCTTCACGATGTGCTTGCCGGCGGGCCGCAAAATGCAACATCAAGATTAAACAAAAAACTCGAATTTCTTGCTGACGAAATCGGCTCGCCTATCATTTATGTGATCGCACGCGATGGCACCGTGATTGCGTCGTCCAATGCCAACACGCCGGAAAGTTTCGTCGGTCGCAACTATAGCTTCCGCCCTTATTTTCAGGGTGCCATGGATTCAGGTGCAGCGGAATATTACGCTATCGGCGACGTCAGTGGGCGCTTCGGCCTGTTTCTCGCGCAGCGAATAGGCGATAAGCCCAATCCGGCTGGTGTTGTCGTCGTTAAATTCGAATTTCACCGACTCGTTCAGACCTGGGCGAACGATCCTGGCCAGACATTCGTGGTTGATCCGCGCGGCATCATTCTCGCATCCACAGACAAAGCGGAAGACCTTCGGTCCTTTCAACCAATCTCCGCAGCCGAGCGCGAAAAAATAGCCCAAAGCGGTCAGTTCAACATCGCCGATCTGCAACCCAGCCATTATGCATTCGAACCTGAAAGCATGATGCGGGGTGCCTCAGGCACAGAATTTCGCACGGTTGGCGAACAGATCGCCGGAACGGAATTAAGGCTTCTGCATATTGAGGCCATCGCTCCCGCAATGCGCGCAGCAAAGGATCTGGCACGGCTGATTACAGTGGCAGCACTGCTCATTATTGCAATGCTCTCAGGCGCTGTTTACTGGCGCATGACGCGGGCCGCTCGTCTGGCAGCCGACAGGGCGGCACTTGAAACAGCGGTCATGGAGCGCACAGCAGAGCTTCGTTCTGAAATAACAGAACGCGAGCGTGCCGATCAGCGTTTTCGCAAAGCCCGCGAGGAACTGGCGCAGGCAAACAGGCTTGCATCGCTCGGATCCATTACCGCAGGCCTCGTGCATGAGATAAACCAGCCTGTCGCGACCATTCAGACGCTTTCCGAAAATGCACAGCATCATCTGGCAAAAGGCAAACTGGACAAGGTTGCAACCAACCTGAGCACATCCATCGAACTCACCGCCCGCATCGGATCAATCACACAGGAAATGCGCCGTTTTGCACGCCGTGGGCATGGCCAACTCGGCCCGATCCGACTTGATGAATTGCTGGAGGGCACGCTTCTCATCATGGGCGATCGCTTTCGTACTGCCGGTATTGAGCTTGAAATGCCAAATGGCTGCGACTTCACAGTTCTGGCAAACCGTGTGCGACTTGAGCAGGTTCTGGTCAACCTTTTACAGAACGCACTGGATGCCGTGGCAGGCCAATCTAAACCGCGCGTTGCTTTGCATGTCTTGCAAGCAAATGAACATATATCGCTGATCGTTGCCGACAACGGACCGGGCATCGATCCTGCGGTTGGCGATGATGTGTTCAGCCCTTTTGTCACCGGCAAACCGGATGGGCTGGGTCTGGGGCTGGGCATTGCACGCGACATCATGTCAGAACTCGAAGGCAGTTTGCGCATCGTGCCTTCCCCCTTAGGCGGCGCTGCCTTCTCAGCCATGTTAAAACAGGCAAAACAATCATGACGGACACACAATCACTGCGCGTTATGCTCATCGATGACGATGTGGCCTTTCGCACGGCTCTTGCGGATTCTTTCGAAATTGCCGGACTGGACATCGAGACCTTCGGCGATGGCCATTCGGCACTCGCCAATCTGAGTGCAGACTTTCCCGGTATTGTCGTCACCGATATTCGCATGCCGCGCATCGATGGACATGCCGTGATGGAAGCGCTGCTTACGCGCGATCCCGAACTGCCGGTCATCCTGATGACCGGACATGGTGATATTGGCATGGCAGTGACAGCGCTTAAAAAAGGGGCTTTCGACTTTATAGCTAAACCCTTTGCGGCGGACCATATGATTTCAAGCGTGCGGCGCGCGCTGGAAATGCGCCGTCTGGTTCTCGAAAACCGTCGCCTGCGCAAAGCGGCCGCAGAGGCTGAACAGGGCTTCCCGTTGCTGGGCGAGACGCCCGTCATGGTGCGACTGCGCGAAACCATCCGCCAGCTTGCAAGTGTCGATGTGGATGTGCTGATTGAAGGCGAAACCGGCACCGGCAAAGAACTGGTCGCACGTCTTTTGCACCGCTGGAGCGCACGCCATGCCCGTGGCTTTGTTGCAATCGATTGCGCAGCGCTACCCGATGCCATTGCTGATGAGGTGCTGTTTGGCAACCGCATCCAGCGTGGCCGCATCATTGACGCTGAGCGCGGCACACTTTTTCTTGATGAGGTCGACAGCATGTCGCCCGTCCTGCAAGGCAAACTTTTGCGCGTTGTCGAAGAGCGCGAATTGCCAAGCGTTTCAGGCGAGCCCCGAGCCGTTAATCTGCGGATCATTGCTGCCGCAAAAGGCGAGCTTGAAGGTGCGGTACAGGAAGGGCGTTTCAGGTCCGATCTGCTTTACCGGCTCGAAACCGTAAGGCTGCGTATTCCGCCCTTGCGTGAACGTCGCAAGGATATCGGCCTTTTGTTCGCTTATTTCCTTGATGAGGCCGCAAAACAGTTCGGTCAGCCGCGACCGACCATAGATGGGGCAATAGAAACGCGGCTCAACGCCGATGAATGGCCGGGCAATGTGCGCGAGCTGCGCAATTTTGCAAAACAAGTCGTGCTGGGACTGGACGTCGATCAGGCGCGTGAGCCGAGCGCCCTGCCGCTTACCCAGCAACTCGATCAGTTCGAAACCAAGGTTTTGCAGGACACGCTCACGCGTCTTAATGGCGATGTGGGAGAAGCAGCAGAGATGCTGCAACTTCCGCGTCGCAGCCTCTATGCGCGCCTGCAAAAGCTCAATATCGACGCGTCTTCATTCCGAAAGAAGGCCTGATGATGCTTATGCTGTGACGAGAGCAGCCTTTGCTGTACGCACAACCTCGCGCGTAAGCTCGCTTAAATGATCCGCAGCCAGCCGGTTCATCTGCCAGTAAAGTGCGATATCCAGCGGCGTGTTTGGGATCAGCTCGACAAGCCGCCCGGCCTGTAAATGCTCTTTCACCAGGTGCTCAGGATTCATACCCCAGCCCATGTCAGACAGGCTGGCCTCGATGAAGCCCTGCGTGGATGGCAGCCAATGCGTGGGATGCGCAAGATCGCGGCCCATCACCTGAGCGATCCATTGCGACTGCAATCTGTCCTTCTGATTAAAGGTCAACGCAGGCGCATCGGCCAATGTGACCTGCGTTACGCCCTTCGAAAAATAACGCGCAACAAACGCCGGGCTGGCAGTCGCGCGATAGCGAAGCGCGCCCAGTGAAAGGCGTCGACATCCCTGTATCGGCTTTTCCAGACTTGTAACGGCCGCAAGCACCCGTCCCCGTTGCAGCCATTCCGCCGTATGATCCTGATCATCGACAGCTATGTTGAGCAAATAGCGGGTTTGTTTGGAAAAGCTGGACATGGCTTCAACAAACCATGTGCCCAGACTATCCGCATTGGTTGCGATATGCAGCGTCACGCGTTGCTGCTTGTCGTCTTCGCGGACCAGTGAGGGCAAATGTCTGAACAACTCGCTCTCCAGCATGCCCACATTTTCCATATGGCGGCATAGCCATTCACCTTTTTCAGTCGCGAGGCACGGATTGCCGCGCACAATAAGGACCACACCAAGCCGCTCTTCAAGATGCTTGACGCGTTGTGAAACAGCGGATGGCGTGATGTTGAGTGCAATGGCTGCTTTTTCAAAGCTGCCAGTCTGGACAACAGTGGTTACCGCGCGCAGTGCCGGATAATCAAGCATGGATTAGTTTTTCTTAATCTGAACAAGTCACATTAATTAGCCTAATCATTCCCGATACGATAGCAACAGCCTGAATGATAATTCGGGACTTCTTAAAGTGGTGAATAGTTCAGTTTATGTGACCGGCCTGATGATGGGCCTGAGCCTGATTGTTGCAATTGGAGCGCAAAATGCTTTCATTCTGCGGCAAGGACTCCGCAATCAGCATGTTCTCACGGTCGTGCTGGCCTGCGCGATTTCGGATGCTTTTCTCATTGTTCTGGGCGTGACCAGCTTTCAGAAAATTGCCTTGCTCATGCCATGGCTCGACCCAGTGATGCGCTATGGCGGAGCGACCTTCCTGTTTTGGTATGGTGCAAAAAGCCTCTACGCGGCGCTAAGATCGTCCAGCGCGCTGATATCGGCGGAAATGCGTGCTTCCAGCCACACGCAAACATTGATCACGTGCCTTGCCCTCACATGGCTCAATCCGCATGTCTATCTCGATACAGTCATGCTGCTTGGAACAATTTCGACGCGCTTTCCCGGAGAGGAATTCTCTTTTGCGGCCGGTGCTGTGACAGCCTCTTTCCTGTTTTTCTTCACACTTGGCTATGGCGCGTCCTGGCTTCGTCCGGTCTTCGCCAGACCATCCTCATGGCGCATTCTGGAATTAATCATTGCAGCCGTCATGTGGCTGATTGCTCTCAAGCTCGTCATTCCCGCCTGATCGCTCCAAAACACTTTGCGGAATCTGACAGGCTTGGCTACAGCGTTATGATCAACAAAACAGAGTAGCTCTATGCCCGTTCGCCCTATCGTCCAATATCCCGATCAACGCCTGCGCGAAGTGGCAGAACCTGTCACCGCATTTGATCAAACCTTGCGCGATCTCGCAAACGACCTACTCGATACAATGCGTGCAGCACCCGGCATCGGTATCACGGCACCGCATATTGGTGTCGCCAAACGGGTTGTTGTTCTTGAGCTTTCAAAAGAAACCGGCACACATATTTATGTAAACCCGGAAATAATCTGGGCTTCCGACGAGACGATCAAGCATCAGGAAGGCAGCGTCTCAATGCCCGGCGTTGTCGAAGACGTCGAACGGCATGCACGCATCAAAATTCGTTATCAAAACCTCGATGGCATTGAAAAAACGGAAGAATCCGAAGGATTGCTTGCCGTTTGCCATCAGCATGAAATCGATCAGCTCAATGGCACTTTCTGGGTGCAGCGGCTTTCACGTCTGCGGCGCGAACGGCTGCTTAAGCGGTTCGAAAAATTAAATCGCTGATAGATGCGCGCTTTGGCTTGAATTGGTTTAAAAGTCAGCAACCTTGCCCCATGCGCTGCGGTTCAGGCGTTCCGGCCTGTAAGGTTTAGGGTCCACAATCGGCTTACGTCCCAAAACCACATCCGCAATCATATGCCCCGCACCGGGACCGATGCCAAATCCATGTCCGCTGAACCCTGCCGCCAGAATGAAACCCGGAACATTTTCAATCTCACCAATCGCCGGAACGCCGTCCGGTGTGCTGTCAATATAGCCCGCCCAGCGGTTCGCAATCGGTGTCTTTGCCAGTTCCGGCAGGAGGTCACACGCTCTTCGATAGGTCAGTCGGATCTGTCCCTCATCCGGTTTCGGATCGAGGATACGGTTTCTTTCCATGGGTGTAATCTTGTCGAGCGACCATTTCCTCAACGTTTCGTGACCTGAACACCAGCCCTGAGTACCGCCCGGAGCAAGACTGCGCCAGCGACGCATGAACATCGGTATGAATTCACGGCCAAAACGCAATTGCTGCGGGGTCGTATCAACCCGCGCGCGACCGCTGATTGCCAGCGTATAGCCGCCATCATAGCGTCGTGTGAGCGATACCTGAGATGTATGCAATGCATCAGGCAAACCGACAGCACCGGGCGCGACCGACAGGATCGAAGCGCGAACGGCTGCCTGCGGAAAGCGAATGCCCAACTGGTTGCAGAAGGAAGATGCCCATGCACCGCCCGCCATCACCACGGTTTTCGTGGCAATTGTGCCTGCTTCGGTCACCACACCGCTGACGCGTCCGCCGCTCAGCTCAAGACCGCGCGCAGCGCAGTTTTGATGAACGCTGCCACCTGCCGCCATAATCCCGCGTGCCACAACCGGCACCGCACGTGACGGATCGGCGATACCATCGGTCGGCGAGAAAACGCCGCCTTTCCAGCTGCGCCCCGTCGCTTTACCACGCTCTGCCGCTTCCGCTGCGCTCAACATATGCGTGGTTACACCAACAGTCTGTGCAAAATCACGCCAACGCGCCCAGCCTGCAATCTCCGCTTCATCCTGCGACAGATAAAGAAGCCCGCAACGGCGAAACCCGGGATCTTCCCCCGTTTCCTCGGCGATTTTATCCCAGAGCTCCAAGCTTCTGCTCGCCATCGGAAGCTCGCGCGCATCGCGGTTTTGTTGGCGGCACCAACCCCAGTTTCGGCTCGATTGTTCGGCTGCAATGCGGCCCTTTTCAATAAGCGCAACCTTCACGCCACTGCGGGCGAGGTAATAGGCTGTAAACACGCCAACAACGCCGCCGCCAATCACAACCACATCCGCTGCCTCTGGCAAGGTTGGGCTGGTTTCAATGTGCAAGAGCGGTGCAGACATGTGTGGAACTCCAGTGTTTTGCACATCCTACTGCCCGCCGCGCCAAGACGTGCATCGGAGTTTGCCTTTACACAGAATTTCATATGGTTTGCTGCGGCTGCGACAGGCGATTATTGCGCAGAAAGCCCGTTTGCTTCGCTCGATCACTGAATATGGAAAACCGCATCTGGCGCGATTGCAGCTTGAAGCGAAAAAGATAATAATCTGATTTCAGAATACAGCATGAGTGGTTTTGCTATGAAGCTCGACAAAATCGACATAAAAATCCTATCCGAAATGCAGAAAAATGGGCGGATAACCAATGTCGAACTCGCAGAACTGGTCAATCTTTCGCCCAGCCCATGCCTGATGCGGGTAAAAAAGCTGCAATCGGAAGGTTATATCACCGGATATTCGGCACAGATCAATGTTTCGAAACTGGGCCAGACACTGACAGTCTTCACCGAGATCACGCTCAAGAACCACCGCCAGATCGATTTTGCACGTTTTCTGGCAACAGTTGAAAAGATCGATTCTGTTATTGAGTGCCATCTGGTTTCGGGCGGTTACGATTATCTTATGAAATTCGTGACCGCCGGAATTGTCGAATATCAGACGATCATGGAGCGCCTGATCGATATGGATGTCGGCATCGACAAATATTTCAGCTTCGTCGTGCTCAAGTCACCCATTGTGAAAGCACATTTGCCGCTAGACGTGATGTTCACAGAATAGCACGCCAATCTCAGCTTCTGGTAAACTCACGCACCAGTTCCGGGTCCTGCTGCAGTCCGTCGAGCCAGCCGGTGTCGAGCTTGGGCACGGATGAGAACAAAAGCCGCGAATAAGGATGGCTGGCGGCATTGCCCATCAGGGCCGGACTTAGCTGCTCAACCTTTTTACCGGCATACATGACCACAACTTCGTCGCAGATCGCACGCACTGTAGAGAGGTCATGACTGATAAAGAGATATGACAGCGACAGTTCGCGCTGCAACTCCTTCAAGAGATCAATAATGGCCGCAGCCACAACCGTATCCAGTGCGGAGGTGATTTCATCGCAGATGATCATCTTGGGATCAGCAGCAAGTGCACGCGCAAGATTGATGCGCTGCTTCTGCCCGCCGGAAAGCTCACCCGGCCTGCGGTACCGCAAATTGCGCGGGATCCGCACCATATCAAGCAGCTGATCAATGCGGGCATCGCGGCTTTTGCCATGCATGCCGTGATAGAATGACAAAGGGCGCGCAAGAATATCGGCAATCGACTTGGCAGGATTGAGCGCGGTATCCGCAAACTGAAAGACAATCTGCAATTCGCGCAATTGCTCGCGCGTGCGATGACGCAGAGCGCTCTGCATTTCCTTACCTTCAAAGATAATCTTTCCGCGCGCGGCTGGCAGGATACCGGCAATTACGCGTGCAAGCGTAGACTTGCCGCAACCCGATTCTCCGACGATGCCCAGATTCTGCCCGCGCGATAGCTCAAGACTGACATTGTTGACCGCAATCATCGCCGGATCGCCGGATTTTCCGACAATACCATAACCGGCAAGAACATTCTCAACGACGAGAAGCGGCGATGGCTTTTCAACTTCGGCAATTTCTGGCCGCGCATGCAAAACCGGCTCAAAAGCTGCAAGCAATTCCTGCGTATAAGGGTGCTGCGGATGATGCAGAATATCCTGTGTGGAGCCCACCTCCTGAACTTCACCGCTTTTGAGTACCACGATGCGGTCTGCAATCTGGGCTACGACAGCGAGATCATGCGAAACATAAACCCCAGCAATATGGTTCTTTTTCATCACCGACTTGAAAGCGCGCAGAACTTCAATTTGCGTCGTCACATCAAGCGCCGTCGTCGGCTCATCGAAAATCACAAGCTTGGGGTCACCGATGAGCGCCATAGCTGCCGAAAGGCGCTGCAATTGCCCACCCGATACCTGATGCGGATAGCGGTCACCAATTGTTTCGGGATTTGGCAAGGCAAGCGCCTTGAACAGATCTATTGCCTTTTTGCGTGCCTCTTCCTTCGACATCAGTTTGTGAATTTTGGTCACTTCAATGACCTGATCCATAATGCGATGGGCAGGATTGAAAGAGGCAGCCGCACTTTGCGGCACATAGGACACTTCTGTGCCCCGTTTCTTCGCGCGTTTACGCTCTGAGAGCGAGACAAGATTCTGCTTTGAAACGTCGATACTGCCGCTCACGATCCGGCACCCCGGACGCGTATAGCCCATAAGTGTAAGCGCAATGGTTGTCTTGCCAGAGCCGCTCTCGCCAATGAGAGCCACAATTTCACCTTTGGCAATTTCAAAGCTCACGTCACGGATAATTTCGACGGTGCGACCTGAATCGGTTTTTGCATCCACGCGCAGGTTTTTGATCTCAACCAGATTGCTCATTCATTCGCTCCTGTCGCGGATTTTTTGCGGGAGATTGTCGATCAGCAGATTGACGCTGATGGTGAGGCTCGCAATCGCGACGGACGGAAACACAACGGCAGGGGCCGCAAAGGAAAGACCACCAATATTTTCCTTTACCAAAGCCCCCCAATCGGCAAATGGCGGCTGCACACCAAGCCCCAGAAAGGACATGCTCGACAAAAGCAGGACGATAAAGACAAAGCGTAGGCCAAAATCGGCAAGGACTGGTCCGATGATACCCGGCAAAATCTCTGAACGGATAAGATAGCCGATCTTTTCGCCGCGTGCGCGGGCGACGGTCACATAGTCCCTGGTGTTGATATTGATCGCCAATGCGCGCGCAAAGCGATAGCTGCCCGGCGTATAGATCACCGCCATGATGACAATGAGGACCGGAATGGACGAGCCGATACCCGCAACAATCACCAGCGCCAGTATCTTGCTTGGGATGGATGTGAGCGCATCAAGAAAGCGGCTCAATGCTGAATCAAACCAGCCGCCGATAACTGCGGCCATCATGCCAAGTGTCACGCCAAAAAAACACGCCAGAAAAACCGCTGCCAGCGAAATGCCAACCGTAAAGCGCGCGCCATAGATAATGCGGGAAAGCATATCGCGGCCAAGATAATCGGTGCCAAGCGGAAACTGTGCACTCATCGGTCCGAAAAAGTCGAAATCGACGATTTCACCCACCGGATGGGGCGCGATCCACGGCGCAAAAATGGCAACCAGTGCCCAGCAGAGAATAATCAGGAACGAAACTGTGCCGACCAGATTAACCCGATAACCAAAGCGTTGAGACTTAGTCTTTCGCTGACTTGAAACGGAAGCGGTCATGATTATCGCAGCCTCGGGTTGGAAACGATAGCAATGATATCCGCCATCGTAATGAGCAGAAGATAGCCAAAGCAGAAGATCATCGCGCAGGTCTGGATCAACGGCAGATCACGCGTTGCGACAGCATCGAGCATCAACTTGGCTATGCCGGGATAATTGAAGATGGTTTCGACAATAATGACGCCGCCCAGCAGATAAGACAGCGACAACGCAACCGCATTAACGATCGGCCCGAGCGCATTTGGCAACGCATGAACCATGACCATACGGCGGCGCGAAGCACCTTTAAGAAGCGCCATTTCAACATAGGGTGTGTTAAGCGTTTCAAGAACGGCGGCGCGCGTCATGCGGATCATTTGCGCTGAAATCACAAAGCTCAGCGTGATCACCGGCATGGCAAAGACTTTGAGAAGCCCTATGAAAGACGTGACTTCATTGGCCATTGAGAGGGCTGGCAACCAGCCAAGATAAACTGCAAACACAATCACGGCGATGGTCGCGACCATGAACTCAGGGACGGAAATCACCGAGATCGTGATGATGGAAACAACCCGATCATAAATCGTACCGCGCATGATGGCCGCAGTGATGCCGAGAAACAGAGCGATCGGCACCGATATTACGGCCGTCACGCCGGCAAGTTTGAGCGAGTTCACAAGCCTGCTGCCGATGAGATCGGCAATGGGCAGATTGTTGGCATAGGACACGCCAAGATCGCCGGTAAGCAGATGGCCCAGCCAGAATATGAAGCGCAGGAAGGCAGGCTGGTCGAGATTCATCGCGTGACGAAGTCCGGCAACAGCCTCCGGCGTTGCGGCCTGTCCGAGAAGAATTTCGGCGACGTCACCGGGCAGCATCGCTGTTGCAAAGAAAATCGTAAATGCAACAATCAGCAGCGTAACGAATGCAACAACAAGGCGTTTGGCGACGAGAATCAGCAAAGGCGATTTCATGGTCATGCGCGGCCCAATATTTTGGGGAAACGATCAGTTCGGGCAAAATCCATGCTTTGCCCGAACTCGAAGAACGAATTTACCGGATGAACAATCAGGCTTCCAGCCAGGCGTGTTCGGCAAATGTATAGCCCATCATGCCACCCAGCGGATTTGGCTCGAGACCTTTAAGCTTCGGCGAAGTTGCATCCACATTTGACATGAAGGCCGGAATGACCGTTCCCGCTTCATTGGAAATCATGCCCTGCATTTCGCCGTAGATTTCTTTACGTTTGTTTTCATCGAGCAGACCGCGTGCTTCAAGCAGCATCGAGTCGAATTTCTCGGACTTATACCGGCTTTCGTTCCACGGCGCATCGGACTTATAGAGCAGCGAGAACAGAATATCCGGCGTTGGACGAGCGTTGATATTGCCGTAATGAACAGCATCCTTCAGCCAATGATTTGACCAGTAGCCGTCCGATGGTACGCGATCAATGGCGATCTTCTGACCGATGGTTGATGCGGCCTGTTGAAGAACCATTGCATAGTCCAGCGATGACGATGCAGCTTCTGCGGCAGTGATACGGATTTCCTGACCAAGCACACCGGCTTTTCCAAGCAGGGACTTTGCACGCTCTGGATCAAACTCGCGCTGTTTGAGTTCGGCATTAAAGTATTTGCTGGTTGCAGGCACCGGATGATCGTTTGCGATTTCTGCAAGACCGCGCAACACAGACTTCTGAATGACTTCACGATTGGTGAGATATTTCAGCGCTTCGGCCACGCCAGCCTTGTCGCCCGGTGCCATATCAAGGCGGGCATTAAGATTGGTATAAGTGCCAAGCTTCGAGATAAAAAGGGTCGCAGCAGGGTTGTTTTCAAGCACGCGCAACGAACGCGGATTGAGGTTCGCACCAAGCTGAATATCGCCGGAAAGAACCGCATTCATACGGGCACTCTCATCAGAGATCGCAAAGAATTCGAAGGAATCAAGGTGCGGTCCGTTATTCCTCCAGTAATTCTCGTTGCGCGCAGCAATCGAACGAACTCCCGGCTGGAACTCTTTTAAGACAAATGGACCCGTCCCGTTGCCCTTAGAAAAATCCGTCGTGCCATCGGCAACAATCATGAAATGATGCAGCGCGAGAATGGTTGGAAGATCGGCATTTGCGCTTTCAAGCGTGATCTCGACTGTGGTGTCGTCAATCTTTTTGACGCCCGTGATCTGCTTGGCAATCGCATTGACCTTGGAGCCAACAGCCGGATCAAGGTGACGCTGAAGAGAAAACACCACATCATCTGCGCTCAGCGACTTGCCATCATGGAATGTCACCCCCTTGCGCAGTTTGACAGTCCAGACCTTTGCATCCGCACTTTCGACGCTTTCGGCCAGCTCCATCTGCGTTTCGCCATGCCCGTCAAGGAAGGTCAGGCGGTTATAAACCGCACAGCAGCGCACATAGTCAGTAGCATTTGAAGCTTTGGCAGGATCAAGCGTATCGGCAGTGGAAGAGCTAAAGCCCGCAGCTTTGATAAAACCGCCTTTGACCGGCGTCGCAGCATATGCGGAGGTCGCGCGGCCCAGGATTGTTGTGCCCGCTGCAGCCGCAACCCCACCCATTAACATCATCTGCAACAATTCACGCCGGGTTGCCCCGCGTCGAATTGCATTTTCAATCATACGGTCGTCGGAAGAAGTCCAGTTGGTAATCTTCTCGCTCATAGCAGTTCCCCTTGTTTAACAATTGCATCTGGTGCTCCGGTTTATTGGCACCGGTTTCACCGCATTTTTTAAAGATCCGTTGTTTCAAGCACCTCATGCTCACGTTGATCGGAAAAGCATTTGAGTGAGAGAGCGACCATGCATCTGATGCGCATTATTCGGTCATCCAAACTCAATCCAGCAGATTGCCTTTCGTCTTCACCTTTTGCAGCCTTATTAGTTTGTTATGAACAAGCGCATTAATTGCGCTGAATTGATGAAGGACCGCAGCATAATATTGCGAATCTCGTGCGCTGACGAAATTCCGGTTCGCAACCTCTTGCTGCTGTCCGCAAACCTATCCCTTCATCGCGGCACGAACATCTTCGTCAGCAAGCGTCTGGTCCAGCGTTTTGCGCGTGCGTTCGATAATCGCATCAATGTCGTCATCGGTGCAGCAAAGCGGCGGCGCATAACCAAGAACACCATTGGCGAAAGCGCGGATGACAAGACCATTGTCCCATGCGCGGTCAAAAATTCGGCGAGCCGGATCGGCTGCTGCCGGAAGCGGCGTCTTGTTTTCCTTGTCAGTCACAAGTTCAATGGCTGCCAGCATCCCGCGACCACGCACATCGCCGACCAGCGGATGATCGGAAAGCGACTGCAAACCTGCCATAAGGCGCTGGCCCGCCTTGCGGCCATTTTCAAGCAAGCCATTTTCATAAAGGCGCAGGCATTCAAGCCCGACCGCTGCACTGACCGGATGTGCGGAATAGGTATAACCGTGACCGACAGCGGCCTTACCGGCGCCATCGGCAATGGTGTTATAGACATGCTCAGACATAAAGAGCGCGCCCATCGGCACGTAACCCGATGTCAGTCCCTTCGCCGTGGTGATGAAATCGGGCACCACATCGTCTTCGGAACACGCAAAAAGCGGGCCCGTGCGGCCAAAGCCGGTGATCACTTCATCGGCAATAAACAGAACATCATATTGCTTACAAACAGCATGCATAGCTTTGAGCCAGCCTGCCGGTGGCACCAGCACACCGCCCGAACCCTGAATAGGTTCAACATAAAATGCTGCGACACGCTCCGCACCCAGTTCTTCGATCTTGGCACGCAATGCTGCAACAGAGGCATCAATGATTGGCTGCGGATCGGTGCCGACCGGGTTGCGATAAGCATAATGCGATGGAATTTTATGCTGCCAGTCATATGGCACGCCAAACCCCGCATGGAATGCCGGCAGTGCTGTCAAACCAGCCCCGGCAGTGGACGAGCCGTGATAACCATATTCCACCGAGATGAACTGGTCTTTCTGCGGCGTCCCTTTGGCGTGATAATAATAACGAATGTAGCGGATCGTACTGTCGATCGCATCAGAACCGCCCAGCGTGAAATAGACATGATTGAGATCACCCGGCGCACGATCAGCCAGTTCAGCCGCAAGGCGAATGGCAGGCTCTGACCCCAGGCCAAAATAGCCGGTTGCATAGGGAAGCTCTTGTAACTGCTTAGTCGCAGCTTCAACAATACTATCCTGCCCATAGCCAACATTCACACACCAAAGACCCGCAAAGCCGTCGAGCAGCGTGTGCCCGGATGCATCCGTGACTGTTGCCCCCTTGCCGGACTTCAGAACACGCACGCCAGCGGCTTCATGACTGCGGAATGATGAGACCGGATGCACCAAGTGGGCGCGATCAAGTTCGATCAACGAATTGCTCAGCATAATATTCTCCAAATCAACCTAATGCCTGATTTACAAGCGCATATGTGCGGTATTCACTGCCGCTATTGTCTTCGCTCTGCTCAACTGCACGGCACATCGGTATCCCGCCGCCGACATGCGCAAGTCCGCGCCCGGTGAGCCAAGGACCGAGATGTGTTGCAATGTTTGTATCAATGCGAACAAATTCACCTGCATGCTGCGCGAGCAGAAAATCAATCAGCGAACGTGCCTCATCGCCGGTCTTTGCAACAACCGGACCAATAACAAGCCCACGCCCAAAAGGGCGAATTCCGGCAAATGCATCGACATCATCTTCTTTACGAAGAACCGCGAATTTCGCGTTTTCTTTCAAAAGCTGCATGATATTTGTGCGATTGTGGCCGGTTGCCAAATGATCAAGCGCAGCCAAACGCGCAAAATCATCGCTTGCAGCCCATGAAATGTTACTCGGTGCAGCAACCTTTAGAGCCAGACCCTGATGCTGAACGATCTCGCCATTTGCCACAAAGCCAAGCTTTTCATAAAGCGGGAGGCCCTCGTGTGTGGCAACAAGCAGACACGTGCGCCCTGTGGCGGCATCGAGTGCTGCCTGCATCAGCTTGCGGCCAAGCCCGCGTCCGCGCATGGCTTCATCAACTATAACCATATTAACCGTTGCAACAGCCTCCCCCAGAGGCGTGGACATTGCCGTACCGACAACACGTCCGTCTTCAAGCGCAACCACGCCATTGCTCAGTGCCAGCACAAATGCCCAATCTTCACGACGATGCGGCCAGCCTGCCTGCTGCGACAAGCCAACGGCCCCATCAAGGTGATCCGGCGTCATCGTTTCAAGAGTGATTTGCGATGCAGTCATGGTTATTTCCGAGTAGCGTTCTTCTTAGGTCCAAATTAGAATAGCGCTTGCAGCAGTTCATCCCGACCAGCGTCGAAATGCCATGTATTTCGACTTTCCTTGGATGCCCGCGCCGCATCTTATGCCGCGACATACACAGAACCACAGCAACAAGCCGCCTTCTGCGCCACCTGAAGATCGTACAGACAAAACTCTCTGCCAAAGCGCACGCCACATACGAAACAATCTGCTTTGCAACAGTGTGAATGCAGTGATTAGTCCATGCGCCGCTCATTATGATGTATGAGAACGGCACCGCGGTGCCTGCAAGGCTTGGAAGGATCAAATCATGGCCCAGTTTAGACCTAAATACATCACCTTCGATTGCTACGGCACACTAACCAACTTCCAGATGGCAGAAGCGGCGCGTGATCTTTACGGCAAACAACTTGATGAAGAGCACATGCAAGAGTTCATCAAGAACTTTGCAGCCTATCGCCTTGATGAAATCCTGGGCGACTGGAAGCCTTATAATGAAGTTGTGCACAATGCGATCGAGCGGACCTGCAAGAAGAACAATGTGACGTTCAAGGAGGAAGATGCGCGCACAGTCTATGAACGCGTTCCAACCTGGGGTCCACATCCCGACGTGCCAGCCGGTCTTTCCAAGGTCGCCAAGGAAATCCCGCTCGTCATCCTTTCAAACGCTATGAATGAGCAGATCCACCACAATGTCGAAAAGCTGGGCGCCCCGTTCCACGCGGTTTATACGGCGCAGCAGGCACAGGCCTATAAGCCCCGCTTCAAGGCATTCGAATATATGCTCGACCAGCTCAATGCCAATCCGGAAGACATTTTGCACGTCTCGTCGTCATTCCGTTACGATCTGATGTCGGCACATGATCTTGGTATCAAAAACAAGGTCTGGGTCAATCGCGGTCATGAGCCAGCAAATCCTTATTACGGCTATACCGAAATCAAGGGTATTTCCAGCTTGGCCGACGTAATCGGATTATAAACAAGGCTTAGCAAGATGCAATTCAAGCCCTATTGGCACGACACGACTCCGCCTTTCACTCTTGCGGAAAACACCCCACCGGAAGGGCATTATGATGTAGCCATTATTGGTGGCGGCTTCACAGGAATTTCGGCTGCATTGCATCTTGCCAAAGCAGGCAGCCGCGTTGCCGTCTTTGAAACAGGCCTTGTCGGCTCAGGTGCTTCAGGGCGCAATGGGGGGCATCTCAACAATGGTCTTGCGCACAGTTTTATTGCTGCAAAACAACACCTTGGCGCAGAGCGCGCCAAGGCACTCTATAAGGCTTTTGACGATTCCGTCGACACGATTGAACGTATCATGCGGGAGGAAAATATCGATTGTTCGTTCCGGCGCGCAGGAAAATTGAAACTTGCTTCAAAGCCAGCCCATTTTGATAGCCTTGCGCGTAATTTCGAAGCCATTCACGCGGAAGTTGACCCCGATACAGCGCTGTTGCGCCGCGATCAGCTTATCGGTGAAGTCGGCTCGAATGACTTTCATGGCGCTATGCTTTCAAAGAAAAGCGCCATGATGCATATGGGGCGCTATGTGACAGGTCTGGCGGGCGCGGCAGCGCGTCACGGCGCGATCATTTTCGAAAATGCCACTGTTCTTGAACGCCGGAAAATCGAAGGCAAACACCAGATTACAACATCGCGCGGCACGGTGACGGCTGACAACGTCATTGTGGCAACCGGTGCCTATACAACAGATAGCTTCGCCTATTTCCGCAAGCGCATCATACCTGTTGGTAGCTTCATCATTGCGACCCGGCCACTCACGCCAAGTGAAATTGCGGCCACGATGCCCGGCAATCGCACCTATGTGACGTCGATGAATATCGGAAATTATTTCCGTCTTGCACCTGATAATCGCATGATTTTTGGTGGCCGCGCGCGCTTTTCAGCCACTTCCGACCAGCGCTCCGATGGCAAAAGCGGTGCCATTTTGCGTGCAAGCCTCGTCAAAATTTTCCCGCATCTCGCCAATGTAGAAATAGATTATTGCTGGGGCGGGCTGGTTGATATGACACAGGATCGCTATCCTCGTGCAGGTTTTGCCGATGGCGTGTGGTATGCAATGGGCTATTCCGGGCACGGCGCGCAGATGTCTACCCAGATGGGTATTTACCTTGCTGATGCAATCCTTGGCCGGGGCGATAACAATCCAATTTCCGGTCTCGATTGGCCAACCATTCCGGGATATTCGGGCAAGCCATGGTTTCTGCCGATGGTTGGTTTCTATTATAAGATGCTTGATAAATTCCAATAAGTTCAGGATAGGAAAAGGGCGGATAAACCGCCCTTTTTATTTCACAAACCGCCAACATGCAGCGTTTTGATTTCCAAATATTCTTCTATACCAAGCTTTGATCCCTCGCGACCAAGCCCAGACTGTTTAACACCGCCAAACGGTGCAACTTCGGTCGAAATAAGGCCTGTATTGAGGCCAACCATGCCAAACTCCAGCGCTTCCGCGACACGCCATGACCGCTTGAGATTTTCGGTATAGAAATACGCTGCTAGGCCGAAAGGCGTCCCATTGGCAATTTCAATCGCCTGCTCTTCTGTCTCGAAACGGAAAAGCGGCGCGACGGGCCCGAAAGTCTCTTCAGAAGCAAGCAGCATATCGGTCGTGGCGTCGCCCAAAACGATCGGTCGTGCATATTGGCGGCCTTCCGGCATAGTCTCGCTTTGCGCAAGAATTTTTGCCCCACGTTCCAGTGCATCGGCAACATGACGCTCGATTTTTTCAATCGCTGCTTGATTGATCATCGGGCCAATCACCACGCCCTTTTGTGTACCAACGCCCACTTTCATCCGCGCGACACGGCTTGAAAGTTTGGCCGCAAAAGCATCATAAACACTGGCCTGTACCAGAATGCGGTTTGAGCAAACGCAGGTTTGGCCACCATTGCGGAACTTGGAAGCGATAGCGCCTTCAACCGCCTGATCAAGATCAGCATCATCAAACACAATGAATGGCGCATTGCCGCCCAGTTCAAGGCTCAGACGCTTGATGCTGTCAGCAGCCCCCTTCATCAGAAGCGAGCCAACACGTGTCGAACCAGTGAAGGATATCTTGCGCACGGTTTCATTGGCCATCAGTTCATTGCCGATCTCAGTCGGCATGCCGGTGACAATATTGATGACACCTGCCGGTATCCCTGCCCGTTCCGCCAGCACACCGAGCGCGAGCGCTGAAAACGGCGTAAACTCGGATGGCTTGATGACGACTGTACAACCGGCAGCCAGCGCTGGAGCCACTTTGCGCGTGATCATCGCATTGGGAAAATTCCAAGGTGTAATGATCGCGCAAACGCCGACAGCCTCTTTGAGCACCAGAATACGGCGATCTGCCGTCGGCGAAGGAATACTACCACCATCAATACGACGGGCTTCTTCTGCAAACCACTTCACAAAAGAGGCGCCATAGCGAATTTCGCCAACAGCCTCATTGAGCGGCTTGCCCTGTTCAAGCGTCAAAAGCAGCGCAAGATCCTGCTCATGCTCAATCATCAAATCAAACCAACGTTCCAGCAAAGCTGCACGTTCGGCATGCGTTTTCTTTTTCCATGGCTTGAATGCGGCGTGCGCGGCATCAATTGCCGCGCGTGTTTCGGATGCCCCCATATCGGGGATCGTACCCAATGTGCCAAGACTTGCGGGATTGGTTACATCGACAGTGGCACCTGACGCCGCATCCTGCCAGACACCACCAATGAGGCCTTGTTGTCTGAAAAGGCTCTGATCTTTTAACATTCTTCTGTTCCCTTTTATCCGAGAGCTGCAAGCACGGCCTGCGTGATCGCCTCCGTCTTATCTTTGCCTGCAACTGTGCCGATACCTTGCGCCGTCGCCAATTCAATCGCCGTCATGACGTCTTTGGCGGCCTGATGCTCGCCAAGATGCTCAAGCATCATCGCTCCTGACCAGATCGCTGCAATTGGATTGGCAATGCCAAGATGCGCAATATCGGGCGCTGAACCATGAACCGGCTCAAACATGGAGGGTGCCGTGCGGTCCGGATTGATATTGGCCGAAGCCGCATAACCAAGACCGCCCTGAATGGCAGCGCCCAGATCGGTCAGAATATCGCCAAAGAGATTGGAGGCCACGATCACATCAAGGCTTTCCGGTGCCATCACCATACGTGCTGCCATAGCATCAATGTGATAATGCGAGACCTCGACATCAGGATATTCTTTGGCGACTTCTTTTGTCATTTCATCCCAGAAAACCATCGAGTATTTCTGCGCATTGGATTTGGTCACCGATGCCAGCTTCTTGCGGCGCAAACGTGCTTGTTCAAAGCCAAAGCGGATGATCCGCTCAACCCCCGCGCGTGTGAAAATCGCAGTTTCGACTGCTACTTCATCTTTCGTACCCGAATGCACGCGTCCGCCAGCACCCGAATATTCGCCTTCCGTGTTTTCGCGGATACACAGAATATCAAAGCCTTCAGAGCGCAGCGGCCCTGTTACGCCTGCAAGGAGACGATGCGGGCGAATATTGGCATATTGCACAAACGCCTTACGGATCGGCAGCAGCAAGCCATGCAAAGAAACAGAATCCGGCACTTCCGCTGGCCAGCCAACAGCACCAAGATAAATCGCGTCGAACTTGCGTAATGTCTCAATGCCATCAGCAGGCATCATCGCGCCAGTTTCATGATAATAGGCGCAAGACCACGGGAAGCTTTTGCCTTCCAGCGTGAAGCCAGTGCGTTTTGCAGCCGCTTGCAAAACCTGCCACGCCGCATCCGTCACATTCTTACCGATACCGTCACCCGGAATAAGTGCAATCGAATAGGTTGTCATTGTTCGCTCCCTTATAAATCGATAAGCACGCTTTTGGATTTACGATTTGCGAGATAGGCTTCACGCCCGAGATCCTTGCCAATACCGGAGCTTTTATAGCCGCCGGTTGGCAGGATATGATCGCGCGATCGCCCATAGCGGTTGACCCAGATGGTGCCTGCCTGCAATGCTTTTGTTACGCGGATTGCGCGTGACAAATCACGCGTGAAAAGACCTGCTGCCAGCCCATAAGTCGGATGATCCGCAAGTGCTAAAGCTTCGTCTTCTTCGCCAAATGTCTGGATCGTCAGAACAGGACCAAAAATTTCTTCGGTAACGGCTGGTGAGCTTTCAGTGACACCACGCAAAAGCGTCGGCTCATAAAAATAGCCTTCGCGGTCCATCCGTTTTCCACCGACAACACTTTGTGCGCCAAGCCTGACAGCCTTCTGCACAATCTCGTCAATACGACAAATCTGGCGTTCGGAAATAATGGGCGAATATTGCGTGTTCTCATCCCAGGTCACGCCCGGCTTGATATTGGCCATATGCCGCGCAATCGCTTCACTCAATGCATCGGCAATTTCCTCTGCAACAATCAGGCGCGAACCGGCCACACAGGCTTGTCCGGCATTACTGAGAATTCCACGCGTGATGACAGTTGCAGCCAGTTCCAGATCTGCATCGGCAAACACCACCTGCGGACTTTTTCCGCCAAGCTCCAGCGTCATCGGCTTGATGCCGGTGCGCGCAATATTCTCCATAATCGCAGCACCCGCAGCCGTCGATCCGGTGAAGCTGACCTTTGAAATATCAGAATGGCCGGTCATGGCATTGCCAGTGGTTGGTCCATCACCCAGCACGATATTGATAAGCCCTGCCGGAATTCCCGCTTTGACCGCGAGTTCAGCCATGTAAAGGGTGGAAAACGGCGTCATTTCAGACGGTTTCAGAACAACGGCATTGCCTGCGGCAAGTGCCGGTCCAAGCTTCCAGCCCGCCATAGAGATCGGAAAATTCCATGGCGTGATTGCGCCGATCACACCATAAGGCTCGCTCAGCGTCATGCCGAATGTGCTCGCGCTTGTCGGCACAACAGCGCTGCCCTCCTTGTCGGCAAATTCAGCAAAGAAACGGATTTGCTCAGCCGTGACAGCAATATCGCCTTCAATAAGCTGTGCAATCGGGCGTGTTGAAGAAACGGCTTCCAGACGTGCAAGCGTCAGTGCTTCCTGTTCAATAAGCTCAGCCCAGCGATGCATCGCATTAAGGCGCTCGCGTGGGCGAGCATCGGCCCAACCACTCGTTTTCAATGCAGCCTTGGCGGCCTGAACTGCCCGATCAACCACCCCTTCATCGGCGATGGGACAATCCCCGTAAGCTCTACCGTCAGAAGGCCGGCGCATTTCCATCCCGCCGGAAGCATCGATACGCTCTCCGCCGATATAATGGTAAAACGGGAGCTCAAGCGCTTCGGGATTAAAGCTTAAAGTCATCGCGCACCTCGCACTTTCTTTGCTTAAGACCTTAGTGCCGCCGACGCCGCATTTTCGATCAAGAAATGCCCGCCCGACGGCTTTTATGCGCGTCAAGCGGGTTTTATGCGGCGGATTATTCTGGCTTACTCGTAAACGCAGAGGTAAATTTTGCGCACCGTTTCAATCGTGCGCCAGACACCGACAAAACCCGGCTTCATGACAAAGCTGTCGCCTGCGCGATATGTCTTGGTTTCACCACCCTTTTCCTCAATCTCGACGAGACCGGAAAGGATGTGGCAGAACTCCAGTGTCGTCCCCTTGATGGAATGCGTTTCGCCCGGCGTTGCTTCCCAGACTCCCGTCAGAACCTTATCATTTTTGGAAGCATCCTGTGCCCATGTCTTGAATTCAGGAGAACCGGAAATAAGACGATCCGGCGTTGGCAACGCTTCTTTCGGTACAAAGTCGGGATTTGGATCAATGGTAATCAGAAGCGACATGGAATTCCCCTTTTAGATTAATAACCAAGTGTGCGATCGATCAGGCCGATCAGTTTTTCCCCGGCGAGATAACGCTGGATGTTCTCAATGACGGATTTTGCAGCCGTGTGCGGCTGCGTGACGGAAGCGATATGTGGCGTAATGAGCACTTTCGGATGGGACCAAAGCGGATGCCCCACAGGCAGCGGCTCAGGATCGGTTACGTCACACATTGCCGCTGCAAGATGTCCGCTATCCAAGGCTTGGATCAGTGCATTTTGATCGAGCTGCGGCCCTCGTCCTGTATGCAGCAAGCGCGCCCCCTTTGGCAGAAACGCAAACAGATCAGCATTCAGGATACCGCGTGTTTCATCGGTCAGCGGCAGCAGGCATATGAGAATATCGGTTTGCCCCAGAAAGGGTGCAAACTGTTCTTCACCATAAAAACACGCAACACCTTCAATGTCTTTTTTGCTCCGGCTCCAGCCTGAAATCGGAAACTGAAACGGTAGCAGCCGTTCAATAGCTGCCTGTGCAAGCATGCCAAGCCCCAGAAAGCCTATGCGGCGCTCACTGGCCTGCACGATCGAAAGTGCGCGCCAGTCTTCATTTTTCTGCTGTTGACGATAGGCGATGGCTTCACGATGCAAGGTCAGCACGCCAAGCGTCACATATTCCTGCATCATGCGAACAATGCCGTCCTCAACCATGCGCACAAGCTTGACATGCGCGGGAACAGTTCCCGGCTTGAACTGATCGACACCAGCACCAATTGAAAAAAGAATTTCCAGATTGCGGTAGCGCGCTATGTCATCTGGCGCTACCCAACTGATAAGATAGCGGATTTTGTCAGGATCGACATCTTCTCCCGCCTGATAAAACGCGATATCCGGCAGCGCCTGAACAAAAGCGTCGCGAAAAACAGCGCCGCGCGCGGCATCCGAATTAAAGAGAAACGCCATACGATTCTGCCGCCAACTTGGGTTATATGATCAAGCGCGCGCCAAGATCGTCGATCATTTTCTGACACGCATGAAGTTCATTGATTTCGATATATTCGTTGGGACGATGCGCGCGGCCAATATCACCAGGACCGCAGATAATCGCATCAATACCCGCTTGCTGAAAAAGCCCGGCTTCTGTGCCATAGCTTACCGCAGCCATTGCTTCCCGCCCCGTTAGTTCCACCATCAATTGTGAAAGTGCGCTTTCGTCAGACAGCGACAAGGCAGGATAAGAACTCAGCTCATGCCAATGCACTTCAAATCCATCGTCGCGCAAAGCGAGCAATTGCTTTCTCACCGGCTCAAGCAAAGACAAAGGCGATACACCGGAAATTGCGCGCACCTCGATATCTGCGGTGCAGCGATCCGGAATGATATTGACAGCCTGCCCGCCGGAAACCACACCAAACTGCAAAGAGGAATAAGACGGCTCGAAATTATGATCGAACGGTCCGTTTTGCAGTGATTGACCATAGACCGCAGCCTGCGCAATGACAGTGGCCATAGCATGAACAGCATTCAACCCCAGATCGGGACGCGACGAGTGCCCTGAACGCCCGATGACTTCAAGTCGCGCAGCAGCCTTGCCTTTATGCGCACGCACAGCCTGCATCCGGCTTGGCTCTCCGATGATCGCACCAAGCGGCTTCGCGCAGAGCTTAGGAAGCTCCGCGAGCATATGCGGCACACCCCGACAGCCTGCCTCTTCATCATAGGAAAATGCCAGGTGAACCGGCCGCTGCAAGGAACTGGACGACAATTTGGGCAAAGCCGCCAAAGCACATGCCAGAAAGCCTTTCATGTCAGTCGTGCCACGACCATAAAGCTTTTCGCCATCCTTATGGAGCTTGAATGGGTCGGTTGACCATTCAGCCTCTCCGGCAGGCACCACATCCATATGACCGGAAAGAATATAGCCCGGCACATCGCGTGGACCGACAGTCATGAACAGGTTCGCCCTGTCACCTTCCGGTCCCGGAAGCATATCAACCTGCGCTCCATGCGCTTTTGCATAGGCACTGATCCAACCGACAATCGGGTCATTGGCGGTGCCCACGACGGAGGGAAACCCGATCAATGCGGCAAGAATTTCTTCGACGTTCATGAATACCACATGCAAGGTTACTCTTCGGATTTTTACCAGCATAAGAGCGCCGCCCAGTGTTCCGTGCCGAATAAGGCGTAGCTTTAAACAAAGATTGCGAATTACCCCTGCCAAGAAGCAAATCCTGCCGCGAGCGCCATGTGATGATGCGGCAAAATACGTCTGCCAGACGGATTGCATTCATTGGCAGGATCAAAAACACTACTTATTGCAGGCTAGGGAATTGGGTTAGGACGCTGATATGCAGAATTCAGTGCGGCTGAAATCGTTTGAACTGATGGCGCAAGACATCGCAAATGTCGATGTCAGCATGCTGCATGCGCTTTCCATGGGCGTCCGCTGGCCGCATCGTCCCAATGACTGGGAGCAACTTCTGCAAACGGGTCAGGGTATCGTGGCCGTTGACGGGATCGGACGCGTGTTCGGAAGTGCGATGTGGTTTCCCTACGGGGACGATTTTGCAACCATTGGGATGGTGATCACATCGCCGCGCGCGCAGGCCCAGGGAAACGGACGCTGGCTTATGGATCAGGTGCTTGAACGTTGCAGCGGTCGAAATCTCAGTCTCAACGCAACCCATGCCGCCTATAGTCTTTACATTTCGCTAGGGTTTAAGAATGAAGCAACCGTCTATCAGTGTCAGGGTGAAACAGCGCTCACGCTTCCCGAAATTCCCTTTGCTGACGGCGACATTGTTCGTCTTTCGGATGGCGAATTTGAAACGCTGGCGCATTTGGACGCTCAGGCTTTCGGCGTCAATCGCGCCGGTTTGTTAAAGCACCTGTCTGACAAAGCAGAAATCTTTGGCTTGAAACGCAATGGCCAACTGGTCGGCTATTCCTTCTGCCGCGAATTCGGTCGGGGCAAAGTTATCGGCCCAATCGTGGCGCCTAACGATGAGGATGCAATCCAGCTCACTGCAATCCATCTGCATAATCTCAGAGGAGCCTTTGCCCGTGTCGATACGCGCGAGAAAACCGGTCCGTTTGCAGATTATCTTGCACAATGTCGGCTTGGTGTTTTCAGCACAGTCACCACAATGTCGAAAGGCAAGCAATTTCTGAACAGAAAGAGTGACACCCCTTGGGTGTATGGGCTTGCAGCCCATTGCTGGGGTTAACAGAAACCTAAACAATTGCCTTTCAGCAAAGCATAATATCGAAGTGCATTTCTTGTGAAAGCTCGTTTGGAACATCATTGTAACAACACAAGAGCTGCCTTCCACCGTCATTTTTCGTGCGCCGCAGTCACCGGCACTGCCATGATACTGCGTCGGGGATACGGTCTCAGCGCTCCACTCATTGCGCCAGCATGAGATCGCCATCACGGAATAATCAATATTTTCCAGTGCTTAAAAGCGCGCACGCGCCCCAACGAAGGGGTCGCAATCATCAAAATCAAACCATTTCTTAACGACTTATTTACTACGTTTGTAAGAAAATGAACTTAGCAAATCATTATGTCGACCTATTCGTGAATTCGGCCCGTAATTTCGACTGTTTTTGAAAAGTGAATTTCACATGGCAAACACACATCAGGCATCCGGTTCTCGTTCCATCATCGATGAACTCAACGCCCTGCGTGAGCGTCATGCAGCACCCGTTGCCCCAAAACAAAGTGCCTTGGACGAGCTAAGCAACACATTGGCTGAACTTGAAAAACGCCTGGCCAACCTTGGAGAAGCGGCCCCTCGCCCACGCGCCGTTGTGCCCGATAAACGCCCTGATAATCGCATTGAAGGTCTTGCAGAAATTGCAGACCATCTGCGGCGTCTCGAAAGGGAAAAGAGCGAAGCAGGACATTTTGCAAGCCAGCCAGCACCGCGCTTTGCAGAACTGCGCGACGAACCACGCACATCATCGTTGGAACGCAACACACTGCGCCAGATTGACCAGCGTTTGGATGATATCAGTCGCTGCGTCATTGCAGCCAATCAGCACCAGCACTCCAATCACGAAGAAGCAATGCGTCTGGAGCGCATTGAACGCCGCCTTACGGAGCTGGCCCAGCAGCTTGACAGTTCAGACGCCGCACAGAATGCCGATATGCTGTTTCGTCGTCTCGGCGAACTTTCGCAGCGTATTGATGCTTTAAGCCAAGAGGCGCATCTGCCCGAAAATACAATTGAGCAATTGGCACAACAGATCAATCTCCTTGCCCATCAGGTCGGCAAGGTTATGGAAAATCTGAATCAGTCCGATTATGACAGCGTCGATGCGCGACTTGAGGCCATCGGTGAAAAGCTTGCAGTGGTTGAGAAATGGACGCGCGATCCAAACCCTGGCCTTCTGGAAAAGATCGATAACCGCTTTAAGGAATTGACCAAGCGACTGGATGCGCAATATGCAAGCCACTACGCCGATGGCGGTGTTTTGCATACGCTTGAAGGACGGCTCGACGATATATCGCAGCAGATTTCACTCAGCCTTCTGCAGACACCACATGTCGACGAATCTTCGTTTGCTGAAAGCGAAGCCATTCGCGGTCTCGAAAACCAGATCGCAAATCTTGCCCTCCAGCTTGCCAGACCATCGGCAGAATTTGAAGAATTAAAGCCGCGTCTTGATACAATCGAACATGCTATTGTGAACAACCGCGAAACGGTGCTGGATGCGGCAAGAGAAGCCGCCGAAGCCGCCGTTGCCAGTGTTTTAAAGCACGGTTCGCAGCACGACACCGCGATTGCCCTCCAGCTTGCCAACGATATGAAGTCGCTTGAAGCGCTCGCGCGCAATGCAGACGAGCGCAATGCCAGGACATTCGACATCGTACATGAGACGCTGGTCAAAGTTGTTGATCGATTGACTACCCTTGAGCAGCAGATCGTCATCAACGCCGACACGTCGCCCAAGTCCAAGCCCGTTGCAAATCCGTATTCTACGGCAGCAAATGCATTCCCAACGCTTAAAACCAAGCCGGCTGAAAAAGCTGCAACCGATACAGCGCATGGTGAGGAAAAGCTTGCAAAACTGACACCCAAAACACTGGCGCCGCACACGCTTTCACCAAAGACACGGCAGGAACCGGAACTAAGCGCATCACTTGATTCTGTTCAGCCCGATAATGACAGCCTGCTTGATCTGAACACGATCATGAAGCGCGTGCGCGAAGAGCGCAACCAACAGGACGACGCCAAAGCCAAACCAAGCGGCAAAGCCGACCTGATCAGCGTTGCGCGCCGTGCGGCACAGCAAGCTGCCGACGAATCGAGCAAGCTTGAACAAAGCTCCGAAAAAGCAGCAGCAGAAAAGAAGGGATCGATCAGCAGTCTCTTCACCCGTCAGCGCAAGCCGATCCTGATGGCAATGGGTGCGGTGATGATGGCAATCGCTGGTTTGCAGGTGGGTGCTGCTTTTCTTGAAAACAAAGAGCAGGCCGAGCTTGTTGCAAAAACAGCAGCGCCGGAAATCGATAAAGCGACCACAGCTTCCCTCGCCCCTGCTTCTGAGCCTGCGCCAGCAACCATGCAGCCCATGCCGGAAATGGTTGCGCCTGAGACAACAATTGCCAAGCCACAGCAGGAAAGCAATCTTTTAACGCCGCAGGCGCCGACCGAACCACAGGAACAGGCTATTCCCGATACGGCTGTAGCTCAGGAACCTGAAGCAACAACACAAGATGTGCCTGTGGATGCTGGCCCTGCCGCGTTGCGTGAAGCAGCAGCTGCGGGCGATCCTCGCGCCTTGTTTGAAATCGGCAATCGCTATGCGGAAGGTCAGGGCGTGACAAAAGACCTGACGCAAGCGGCAAACTGGTTTGAAAAATCGGCTTCAAAAGGCTTTGCCCCTGCGCTTTATCGCCTTGGGAACATGAATGAAAAGGGGCTTGGCATCTCCCGTAATCTCGCCAAAGCCATCGATTTTTATCAGCAGTCAGCACAAGCGGGCAATGCCAGCGCCATGCACAATCTGGCTGTGCTTTATGCTTCGGGTGCCAGCGGCTCGCCGGACAATGCATCGGCTGTACACTGGTTTACCGAAGCGGCAGAACGGGGCGTCAAGGACAGCCAGTATAATCTGGGAATTCTGGCTGCCAAAGGTCTTGGAATGCCGGTTAACCTCGAAGAAAGCTACAAGTGGTTTGCACTTGCGGCAAAGGCTGGAGACAAGGACGCAGCCGACAAGCGTGATCAGATTGGCGCCGCACTGACGCCTGAGAAGCTTGAGCGTGCCAAAGGCACAGTGGAACTCTGGAAGGCGAAGCCGCTTAATCCGGACGCCAATTCGCTCGACATACCTGAAGGTTGGTCAGACGAAAAGCCTGTCACAACGGCTTCTGTGGATATGAAAAAAGCTGTTCGCAATATCCAGCTCATCCTGCAAAAAAACGGCTATGATGTTGGCACAGCCGATGGCGTGATGGGGAACAGAACCCGCAACGCGATCGCGGAAATTCAGAAAGCCAATGGGCAGGAGCCGACCGGCGAAGTCAACCAGCAACTCGTGCAGCTCCTGCTCGAAAAGAACAAATAGGCCTCAGTTTTGGGCCCAATGCATAGGATTGGCATTCCACATTGTTGTTCATAAACAACAATGTGCCATTTTCTTCACCCATCATTCAGCAAAGTAACTCTATTCTCAATCGGAGTTTGACTTCCCCTTGGTGAAAGAGCAAGACAATTGAACAGGTTAGAGCGCATCCTGAAAAGTGTTAGACGGTTTTTAGGAAAAGATGCGCGTTAAAACAAAAGATTAGAGCGCCGATCTGATTTTATCAGACCGGACACGCTCTAATACAGCTCTTGCGGCATAGCGCGACCGCAAAGTGCTGAATGGTGTGCGTTGTAAAAAACCGGGTTCGGAATTGGGTATTTACCTTCCCATTGCGGAATTGTCGGTCAACATGCTGGTTCTGCTCGGCATGGGCGCAGCCGTGGGCTTTCTATCGGGATTGTTCGGCGTGGGCGGCGGGTTTCTCATCACGCCACTGCTGATCTTTTATAACATCCCGCCCGCTATTGCCGTTGCAACCGGCGCAAATCAGGTTATCGCTTCGTCGGTTTCAGGTGCTCTCGCGCATTTCAAACGGCGAACGCTTGATATAAAACTCGGGCTGTTTCTGGTCGCCGGCGGTATACTGGGATCGCTCCTCGGTATTTTCGTTTTCTCGTGGTTGCGTGATCTCGGACAGCTCGACCTGATCGTCTCGATCCTCTACGTCTTCTTCTTAGGCACGGTCGGCGGATTGATGCTGGTTGAAAGCGTGCGCGCGCTGCGCCGCGTGAAAAAGGGACAGGCGGGTGCCATTCGCCGCCCCGGCCAGCACACTTGGATACACAAGCTTCCCTTCAAGATGCGGTTCCGCGCTTCAACAATCTATGTCAGCATCATTCCGGTGCTTGGAATTGGTTTCTTCATCGGCCTTCTGTCATCCGTGATGGGTGTCGGTGGCGGCTTCATCATGGTGCCTGCGCTCATTTATCTGCTGCATGTGCCGACCAATGTTGTCGTTGGTACATCGCTGTTTCAGATTACCTTTGTCACGGCTTTCACCACGGTGATGCAGGCGACGACCAACCAGTCAATCGACATCGTGCTGGCATTCCTGCTGATGCTTGGCGGCGTGATCGGTGCGCAATATGGCGCACGCGCAGGACAGAAGCTGCGTGGCGAACAGTTACGCTTGCTGCTGGCTTTGCTGGTGCTTGCCGTGGGCTTACGCCTTGCTTTCGGCCTGTTCGTACGGCCCGACAATCTGTTCTCGATCTCGATTGCGGATATGTGACATGAGGAAACTCGCGCTCATATCAGTTGTGTTATTCAGCTTTGCAGCATTTCCGGCATCTGCGCAGATCAATTCAAGCGGCGATGGAAATACTGTGCCGCAATTGCAAAACCCGGCCGAAGAGACAATTGAGATCGGTCTTTCGACCGAAACAATTGCCATCACTTCTAATTTTGGCGGTACAGACCTTACCATTTTCGGCGCACTCGACAATGCCGACCCAGTGATCCAGCGTCAGGGGCGCTATGACATTATCGTCGTGCTACAAGGCCCATCCCGCGATCTCGTCGTGCGCAAGAAGGAGCGTTATCTCGGTGTCTGGGTCAATGCAGATTCTGAAACATTTCTTGGCGTGCCACTGTCCTATTCGCTCGCTTCGACGCGTAATCTTCAGGACATCGCAGATGACAAGCTATACCGCCAGCTTTCGGTCGGCGTTCGTAATTTTTATCTCAGGCCCGAAGATCCGGCGAGCCTTTCAGGAAATATCCTGACCTTTGGTAATGAACTGCGCGAAATGAAAATCCGCCAAGGCCTTTACAGTCAGCGCATCGGCGGTGTTGAATTTCTCTCCCGCACCCTGTTTCGTGCAACGCTGAACCTCTCTGCCAATGTTCCGGTGGGGCGTCATAAGGCGCGAGCGCTGTTATTTCGCAACGGTGTTTTCCTGCGCGAAGCCAATGCCAGCCTTGAAATTGTGAAAGCCGGTGTCGAGCAAAGCATCTATGATGCAGCGCACAAATACAGCTTCTATTACGGTTTATTTGCCGTGTTTTTAGCTGTCTTCACCGGTTGGGCCGGACGAATTCTTTTCAGAAAAGACTAACCACCAACCAGCGCACTATGCGCAATCGGGTAAATTTTGCCCTGCCCCAGCATATAGGCACGCAAGCTTGCATCAACGAACAGCCCGCGAAACGCGCGATCCAGCACATTGAGCGCGCCCGTATAAGCACCAAATGCAGGCATGATCAGCCTTTCGCCGTCGCTCGCAAAACATGGACGCCGCACCGACCGCCCTCGCCGGATGATCCGCGCTGCCGGATGAAGATGGCCTGCCACCTCACCTTGCGCCTCTATGCGCGATGGTTCATGCCGGAAAGTAAGTGGCCCGATTGCAAGTTCCTCAACGCAATCGCCGGGCAGATCGGCTGGGCGATCAGGGTCATGATTGCCGGTAATCCAGAACCAGTCGCGGCGTTCCATCAACGATTTAAGACGGATCGCATATAACGATGGGAGACGCTCGATGGCCTTTGCATCGTGAAAACTGTCGCCGAGACTGATAACGGTTCGCGGCTGATAGCGCGCAATGACCGAAGCCAGCATGTCGAGTGTGGCAGCCGTATCATAAGGCGGAATGAGCTGTCCACGCCGGGCAAAAGACGAGCCCTTTTCAAGATGCAAATCCGAAACCACCAGCATATCGAGGTCCGGCAGAAAGAGTGCGCCGCAAGGATCGTAGATCGTCGCAACGCCGCACAATTCCGCATGCGCCAGACTATAAGCCTCACCATTTCCCCAGACTGCTATACTCATTGCGTTGCTTCTCTAATCAGATCATCGGCTGCTTCTTCAAGCAGCATATCATCGCCCTCACCGGCCACGCGCTCGCGCCCGATTTCAAGCATCACAGGCAGCGCCAGCGGAGAAATACGCGCCAGCGGCTTATGCAGCAGATGGCCCTTCACACGCGCCAGCATGTCGCCAAGACGCTTGATGTCGAGAAGCCCGGCTGCCGCATCGGCACGCGTTGCCTGTAGCAAAATATGGTCCGGTTCGTGGGTTCTCAGCACATCATAGATCAGATCAGTCGAAACCGTCACCTGACGGCCCGTTTTCTCCTGCCCCGGATGTCGTCGCTCGATAAGCCCCGAAATCACGGCACAATTGCGGAAGGTGCGCTTCAGGAGATAGCTTTCATCAAGCCATGCTTCGAGATCGTCCCCTAACATGTCTTCATCGAACAGCTGTTTGAGGCTTAATTTGCCAGAACCAATCATCGCACCCATGTCTTTGAGGCCCCAAAGCCCCAGCGAATAATCGGTCGCGACAAAGCCGAGCGGATGCGCGCCCATGCGTTCAAGACGGCGGGTCAGCAACATGCCAAGCGTCTGATGCGCCAGCCTGCCCTCAAACGGATAGGCGACCATATAGAAACGCCCGCCTTTGGGGAACGTTTCGATCAGCAACTCGTCTTCTCGCGGCAGAACGGATTTAAACGCCTGCACTTCCAGCCATTCGCGCACCTGTTCCGGCAGGAACTGCCAGCGCGAACGATCCGCCAACATGGCGCGCACCTCAGATGCGAGATAAGTGGAAAGCGGAAATTTTCCACCTGCATAGACGGGAATTTTGGCATCCTGTCCGGCAGCGTTGGAAGCCATGCATTCGTTCTCACGAATGCCTTCAAACCGCAGCACTTTGCCCGCAAACAGAAATGTGTCGCCCGGTGTCAGCGTTTCGAGGAAATATTCTTCAATGCGGCCCAGCACACGACCGCCTCTCGCATTTGCGCCCTTGCCGCCACGCGTCAGCCGGACATTTAATTCCGGCGCTTCGACAATCGTACCAATATTCAGGCGATATTGCTGCGCGATGCGCGGGTTTGAAACCCGCCATGTGCCATCAACAGTCTTGCGGATTTTAGCAAAACGCTCATAGGTCTTGAGCGCATAGCCGCCGGTCGCCACAAAATCGAGAATTTGGTCAAAGGTTTCGCGTGAGAGACTGGAATAAGGTGCTGCACTTCGTACTTCCCGATAAAGCTGGTCGGCGTTGAAGGGCTCGGCACAGGCCATGCCCAGCACATGCTGCGCCAGAACATCCAGCGCGCCATCAATCAGCGGCGGCGTATCCTGCGCGCCAAGATAATTTGCGTCGAGCGCCGCACGGCACTCCAGCACCTCGAAGCGATTGGCAGGCACCAGAATGGCACGGCTCGGCTCATCCATACGGTGATTGGCGCGACCGATCCGCTGCGCAAGTCGACTTGCGCCCTTTGGTGCGCCGACATGAATGACAAGATCGACATCGCCCCAGTCAATGCCTAAATCGAGCGTTGAGGTGGCAACGACAGCGCGCAAAGTATTCGCCGACATCGCCTGTTCCACCTTGCGGCGCTGGCTGGCATCGAGTGAGCCGTGATGCAGGGCAATCGGCAGCGTGTCCTCGTTGACACGCCAAAGCTCCTGAAACAGCATCTCCGCCTGACTGCGCGTGTTAACGAACAGCAGCGTCGTGCGATGCGTGCGGACAGCCTCATAAATATCCGGGATCGCATAGCGCGACGAATGCCCCGCCCACGGCACCCGCTCCTCTGAATCGAGAATAGTAATTTCGGGTTTGGCCCCGCCATCAACCGTAACCAGACCGGATTTCGGCTCTGTATCATCCTGCTCGACCAGCCAGCGACGCAACTCGTCAGGTTGCGCCACAGTCGCCGACAAACCGATTGTCTGCATTTGCGGTTGCAGAAGGCGCAGACGCGCAAGCCCCAGCGCAAGCAGATGACCGCGTTTTGAGATAACCAGCGAGTGCAGTTCATCCAGCACCACATAACGCAGGCCTTTGAAAAACTGCTCAGCCCCTTTAGAGGCAATAAGCAAAGCCAATTGCTCCGGCGTAGTGAGCAAAATATCAGGCGGTGCGAGTTTCTGACGCTGACGCTTATGTGCGGGTGTATCACCCGTCCGGGTCTCAATCGTGATGTCGAGTCCCATTTCCTCGACGGGTATGGTCAGATTTCGATGAATATCGACCGCAAGCGCCTTTAGAGGCGAGATATACAACGTATGCACACCGCGCTTTGCCATACCAGGCTTTTTGCTGCCACTCCGCTCCAGATCGACCAGCGCAGGCAGAAAACCTGCAAGCGTCTTGCCCGCCCCCGTTGGCGCAATCAGCAGTGTCGATTGCCCCTGCTCGGCGCGCGATAGTAATTCAAGCTGATGCGCGCGCGGCGACCAGCCCTTTTGCGCAAACCATTTTATAAAACAGTCTGGCAAGTGAAAGGCAGCGGCCTTAGAAGTGGGTGTCAGGTTCAGTGTCACGCACTCAATCTAGTGCTCACGAGGCGTCTCGCCAAGAGATTTGTTCACTTTTGTTCTCATTTTGTGAGAAGTTCGTTTTGCGCGCTCTTTTCAGCGGGAAGTTACTGACCTATCTAATAAATCATGCGCTATGATCAGTTGCTGCGTTCCACACCCAAAGGTCTCTATTGCCCGCCCGGCGATTTTTACATTGATCCGGTGCGGCCTGTTGATCGCGCGCTGATCACCCACGGACATTCCGATCATGCGCGTGCCGGACATGCTCATGTGCTTGCGACGCAACAGACGCTCGACATCATGGCAATCCGCTATGGTGCAGATTTTGCAGGCAGCACACAATCGGCCGATTTAGGCGCAGTGCTAAATGTAAACGGCGTCACCGTCAGCTTTCATCCGGCAGGCCATGTGCTTGGCTCCGCACAAATTGCAGTCGAAAAAGATGGCACGCGCATTGTCGCTTCAGGCGATTATAAACGTGCTGCCGATCCAACCTGCGCGCCCTTTGAGCCTGTTGCCTGTGATGTTTTTATCACCGAAGCGACCTTTGCGCTGCCCGTATTTCGTCATCCCGAAGCGGCGCATGAAATTGCAACTTTGCTGAAATCACTCACACAATTTCCTGAACGCGCGCATCTGGTGGGGGCATATTCGCTTGGCAAAGCGCAGCGCGTTATAAAACTCATTCGCGATGCGGGTTATGACGAGCCAATCTATATTCACGGCAGCCTGCAAAAGCTCTGCGATTATTATCGCACACAAGAGATCGATCTTGGTCGGTTGGAACCTGCAACGCTCGAACGTGGTGAAGCTGCGCCCGATTTTGCTGGCAAGATCGTCGTCGGCCCACCCTCCGCATTTGCCGATCGCTGGGCACGACGTTTCCCCGATCCACTACCCGCCTTTGCATCGGGCTGGATGCGTATCCGCCAGCGCGCAAAGCAACGCGGTGTCGAACTGCCACTCATCATATCTGATCACTGTGACTGGGACGAGCTGACCACAACCATCAGCGAGATAAAACCTGCGGAAGTCTGGGTGACACATGGGCGCGAAGAAGCGCTGGTGCGCTGGTGCGAGCTGCAAAATATCCCAGCGCGCCCGCTCCATCTTATCGGCTACGAAGATGAGGGCGATTGATGCGTGCTTTCGCTGAACTTCTCGACCGCCTTGTCCTCACACCCCAGCGCAATGGCAAATTGCGACTGCTGATCGATTATTTCCGCACCACACCTGATCCTGATCGTGGCCTTGCACTTTCAGCCATCACCCGCGATCTGGAATTGCAAAGCGTCAAGCCTGCTATGCTGCGCGCACTGATTACCGAGCGCACGGACCCTACGCTTTTTGCTTATTCCTATGATTATGTCGGCGATCTTGCCGAAACGATTTCGCTGATCTGGCCCGGTCCGCGAGAAACGCCTGCGGGTGCCAACCTGCCGCTCAGCGTTGTCGTGCATGAGTTGCAAAACGCCTCACGCCGTGAGGGGCCGCAGCTTGTGGCTGGCTGGCTCGATCTGCTTGGCATATCAGAGCGTTATGCGCTTTTGAAGCTTGTGACCGGGGGCTTGCGCATCGGCGTTTCCGCCCGTCTTGCCAAGCAGGCACTGGCAGATTTTGGCGGTGTGGATGTGGTGGAAATCGAAGAACTCTGGCACGGACAGACGCCGCCCTTCACGGCACTTTTTGCATGGCTTGAGGGTCATGGCCCAAAGCCTGCCGCCACTGCCGACGCACCATTCCGACCCGTCATGCTGGCAACGGCGCTGGATGAGGTCGAAATTCCCTCGCTTGATC
Source organism: Brucella sp. TWI559 (assembly GCF_039674265.1). Lineage (NCBI taxonomy): Bacteria > Pseudomonadati > Pseudomonadota > Alphaproteobacteria > Hyphomicrobiales > Brucellaceae > Brucella > Brucella sp. TWI559. The sequence goes on along the minus strand of NZ_JBDJNE010000002.1, from coordinate 29,031 downwards.
CATCTGCCTATAGCGCCGAATGGAAATGGGATGGAATTCGCGTGCAGGCCGTTGCAGAAAACGGTGTGCGGCGGCTTTATTCGCGCACCGGCGACGATATTTCTTCCGCCTTTCCCGATGTGCTGGAGGCCATGGATTTCGAAGGCTCTATTGATGGCGAATTGCTTGTTGGCCACCATGGCGAAACGGGTCTAGAAACTGCGACATTTTCCGATTTACAGCAGCGGCTTAATCGCAAAACGGTGACAGCCAAACAGCTCCGCGAATATCCGGCCTTCATCCGCGCCTATGATCTTTTGCACGAGGGCACGCAGCAATCTGGTGAAGATCTGCGCGCACTGCCCTTCTCAGAACGACGCGCGCGGCTCACTCAATTCGTTGAAAAGCTTGATAAACGACGCTTTGATCTGTCGCCGGTCCTTCAATTTTCGAACTTTGATGAACTCGCGAAATTGCGTCTTAATCCACCGCATCCGGTGATCGAAGGGCTTATGCTCAAACGGCATGACAGCGCCTATGTGCCGGGACGCCCAAAGGGCCCATGGTTCAAATGGAAGCGCGATCCATTCACAGTCGATGCTGTTGTGGTCTATGCACAGCGTGGGCATGGCAAGCGCTCAAGCTATTATTCAGATTTCACCTTCGCCGTGTGGACAGGACCGGAAGAAAATCCCGCTCTCGTCCCGGTCGGAAAAGCCTATTTCGGTTTCACCGATGAGGAGCTAAAACTTCTCGACAAATTTGTGCGCGAAAACACGCTTGAGCGCTTTGGTCCGGTGCGGTCCGTTCGGGCCGAGCCCGATCATGGATTGGTGGTGGAAGTTGCCTTTGAAGGCCTCAACCGCTCCAGCCGTCACAAGTCTGGTGTCGCCATGCGCTTTCCGCGCTTTTCTCGGCTGCGCTGGGACAAGCCGCCGCGCGAAGCGGATCGGCTTGAAACGCTGGAAAAACTGTTAAGCTGATTACTCAACAGCCGTTGTGACGCGGATAGCAAAAATATCAACAGGCTTGCCTGCGCCACTGAGATCGGAATTGATGGTAATCTTGCCTGCGCGACCACCGGCCTCAGCCTTCGCAAAATCCTGGTCGAACAGAAAGTCGCTCACAGAATCCCGAACGTCATAGCGTCGGCGTCCGCAATCGCCGAGACCCGCGAAATCACAATTGACCGACATTTGTGTTGGCTTGCCATCTTCACTGCGGGCAACAATGTCAAACGTTGCCTTCTTGCCTGCAAGCTGGCTGAGCACGCCCTCGCCCACATCAAACGTCACGCTGTCATTTGGGCCCTTCGACTGAAGCCGCGCAAAGCTGTTCGTGCCTTCGCGCATGATTTCAGCCGTGGCACCGCCCTGCACTGACATCCGCGTTGCATCGGCGGGTGTAAAAATATTGATCCAGATGCGTCCTTCCGGATCTTCACCTTCCTTGATCGGAGCCATACGATTGTCTGTCAGAAGCGGGCTTGAACTGCCGCCGCGTGTGAAATCAGCAAAGCTGTTATAGAGCGAAAAGCCGATCAGTCCCAGCACAACGATGACCAGCACTGGAACACCGAAACTCAAAAACGGCGAGCGCCGCTTTTTCTTGCGGTCTTTGCGCGAAACACCCGCTTCATAACCAAGATCGGCCGATGCACGCTTGTTCTTTTTGGATGCCGAACGAATGTCCGCAGTATCGAGCGCGGGACCAGCGTCAAAATCGCCTCCATCCAACACAGGGTCGGCGGAATAAGGCGATTCCAGCGTTGGCTCGCGCATAGCACTGGCGGCCTGAGAAGACTTAAACTCGGCTTCTATTTCCGAGATCGCATTTTTCACCTTCTGACGACGCTGCTGCCTCTGCTCTTCGCTAAGCGCTGAATTGGACACCAGCGCGCGCTCATGCGCGCCCCAGGCCGCTTCGTAGATACGCTGACGGGTGGCAGGGTTATGTGCATCCGACTTTGCGAATGCATTTCTGATTGCGCGTTCGATACTTTCCAAAGGGCCGTTCTTCCTGGGTTCTCATATTCCGAGTTTGCGTATTCTACCTGAGTCCTTAGATACGGTAATATTAGATAAGCCTCAGCGAAATTAACGTCTGAATCAAGGCATTTACCTGTTCTGAACCCATTTTGGCTACCCGCAACACCTGTCAAAGATACCAATTCTTAACTTTAAGACGTATTTTCCCCCAACCTTTGGTGGAAAAACCACCATTTCACGCCTTATGCAGCCCTTTATATCCATTCAAATTTTCATGTTGTGGTTGGCGAAAGCCATGTTAAAACTATTACGTTTACGCAAACGTCAATTTTTGGAGGATAAAATGGCATTGCCGGATATTTTGAAAAACAGGCTGCGCATTCCCGTGGTCGGAGCGCCACTGTTTATCATCTCAAATCCGGCTTTGGTGCTGGCGCAATGCAAGGCAGGTATTGTCGGTTCTTTTCCCGCGCTCAATGCACGGCCCGAAGCCCAGCTTGATGATTGGCTGGCCGAGATTACCGAAAATCTTGCCGCTCATGATGCGGCAACCCCGCATCGCCCTGCCGCACCTTTTGCGGTTAATCAAATTGTCCACCGCTCCAATAAACGGCTTGAACACGACATTGGCCTCTGCGTGAAATACAAAGTCCCCATCGTTATTTCATCACTGGGTGCTGTGCCGGAAGTAAATGATGCAATTCACTCCTATGGCGGCATCGTTCTCCATGACGTTATCAACAATCGTCATGCCAATTCCGCCATCCGCAAGGGTGCAGATGGCCTTATAGCTGTTGCAGCAGGTGCTGGCGGCCACGCAGGGGCGCTCTCGCCTTTCGCACTCATCCAGGAAATCCGCGAATGGTTTGACGGACCGCTGCTGCTTTCCGGCGCAATCGCCAATGGTGGCGCAATTCTCGCTGCACAGGCCATGGGCGCAGACCTTGCCTATATCGGCTCTCCCTTTATTGCGACTACGGAGTCCCGCGCTTCTGATGGCTATAAACAGATGATTGTCGATTCAAACTCTTCAGACATCGTTTATTCGAACTATTTCACAGGTATTTCAGGTAATTATCTTAAACCATCCATAGCGGGCTCCGGCCTTGATCCGGATCATCTTCCCGAAGCAGATCCATCGAAAATGGACTTCGAAAAGGCCCAGCAGGAAGGCGCAAAAGCGTGGAAAGATATCTGGGGGTGCGGACAGGGAATTGGTGCTGTGAAAGAGATTACGCCTGCAGGTAAGCTTGTTGACAAACTTGAACGTGAATATATTGCAGCGCGTGCTCGCATTTGCACGAACGGATAATAGCACTCATTTTAACGTTATAAGGCAAGGTCTGAGACAAACATCAAGATTGCACGTTTTGGGCCTTGCTTTCCTTTACGGTTTTGGTTATCAGCGCAGCGTTCGATTTGAAAACAATCGATACTCCCACCGGAGTTAGGAACTCTTGTTCCTTGCCGCTTTAGCTCAGTTGGTAGAGCACATCATTCGTAATGATGGGGTCAGCAGTTCGAGTCTGCTAAGCGGCACCATTTTTTATAATAAATTCAATTATATAGTTAGAATACATTTTAGATACGTACCGTTAAGGCCACTTCGGGTAACGCGTCGGGTAACAAGAAGCCTTGTTAGAGGAAGCCCCACGATAGGCATTATATGACTTCTTGAACACTAGTCTCATGTTGATGACTGTGCAGGCACTTGAAATTCACTATTACGGATCATTGTCTCCTGCTTGTAGGGCCGCAAAATATCGTGAAGATTTAAGGATAGATAAAATCAACCATTTGAGTTCTTTTGTGACTTTAGGCTTGAAGGAAGGAATTTATCAATCTCGCCGGGATTGAACGTATAATCTTCCATAATTTGCAATGCCGCTTGAGCCTTACAATAGGCTTTGTATGTTGTTCCGGGCGCCGACTTATATATTGCAGCCAACGACAGTTGCAGCGCATCCCTGCGCTCACGCACTTCATCTTCTGAGAGAGCGCTGCTTGAAAGATCAGTTAGTAACGAAAGATAAGACTCTCTGATAGCCCACAGATCAGCGGCAGTATCCCGATGCTTCTGTGCAGCAGCTCCCGGATCGAACCCTTTCATATATCCAGACACAAACAATCCAATCATTGATACCAACGCAGTCAAGATTTTCAGCAATACGTCATCAATAACAACAACTGCAATCGTGCCAGACGTAGTTACGGCGGCAATTAATATCTGCGCTATCTTAAATCTGGTAAGCGTATTGGCACAGATATCTGCTTGCTTTTCATGAGTTTTATGTGAGTAAACTATCCTACCAAAGCACTCGCGAATTTGTCCTTCTAGTGCAAATTGATTAGACTCACGGATATGTGGGGCCAAAAATTTCTCTCCACTTCAATCGCGCAGTATATTTATAATCATTCATTTCCAAACTTATAGCACTTACAGCGTCGCTGTAAGATCTATTAGCTTGATAATGAAAATTTCCTGTCTTCATTACGCTGGCTCCACTGCCGGGCGCCCTCCAGAATTGCTGATTCCGGTCCAAGTTACCTAAGTAGCTGAAGAAATCTCTCACCATCCAATCGTGATACGTATATGATCTTTCCTTGTGTGCCCACGTTTCAATGAACTGATAAGCTAGTGTATCGATAAGCATTCCAGAAATACCAACGGAATGACGGCGCTTCCAAATTCTAGCCATCCTTGCAAGAGCCTTGAGGTTTCCATTCGTTGCGCGATTGCGCGCTAAAAATGCATCCATCTCTGCACGTGGGTTACACGTTTTCCAGCTCCCACCATTATTACTGTCAGCGAACGTATAGGTTCCGACCATATTATTAAAAACTGGAAGTACTTCAAAGGTAATTCCATCATCGAATCCAATAACCACCACTTGACCGTCGCCACCTATTCGTGTGGTTCCATAAGTTTTCAGGAGCGACGCTCTTACTTGCTGTAGCAAGGCCGATTGGCCGTTGGATGTATAACTAGAATACCTTGACATTAAATAATTTGGCAGGAGAAATGCGACATCCAAGTCACTAACCCCTTTTGCTGCGGTGTCTCTTCCGTAAGAACCGACATAAAGGCTGTGTGCATTATCAGATTCAGAGGACCAAAAATCCCGGTTCAACTGCCTTGTAATGCGCCTATAGCGATAGGAAATACTACTAATAGTATCTGCAGGGATTAAGTAGTTGGATCGAAAAGCTCGGAAATTGTCAGATACGCTCATAAGAAATAATTGGCATAGAATCATTTATCCTTAAAGTAGCGCTCTGTCTCCATTCACAGAATTTACGAATTTTGATTTATAACTCAGCTATCCAGCAAGAACGAACAAGCAGTTATTTAATTGTCCGACAACCCCGGTGCAACGCTTTTTCGGGATCAGACAAGCGTCCCGGAGAAGCCGAACGTGCTGCCTACGGCTTAGAAGTCGGGAAGCTTTATCAAAAAAGCAATCACAGTTCCAACTTTTGACATGTTAATAGGGATGCGAAAACATCAGAAATTGGAACGGTTTTCTCTTCAATTTTTCCAGACAAGCTAATACTCAAAAACCAATTGCGCCCACACTTTCACGCTCAAAATCAGTTAAGCCTTCCAATATGACGGCGAACTACAAATTCGTCATTTAGGAAGAAACAAGAGATTACATATCTCGAAGTTGATCGGCTTCTTTCTGAAATTTACTTCGTGAATCACTGACTTATGATCTCAAAACTAATGGCCATACCTGCGTTCCGAAGTCGGTTAACAATAGTTATTTTGATGATGCCCATTCCAATTAAATGGAATTTATGATCAACAACTCATTAAATAGAAGCCTGATATAATCGAAATAATTGCGGTGCATAATGTCTGACAAAAAATACCAAGTTTTTGTATCCTCCACGTTTAAGGACCTCGCGAAACAACGGCGAATGGTTATTCAAGGCATTTTAGATTTACAGCACATCCCAGCCGGTATGGAAATGTTTCCAGCCACCGATACAGACCAGCTTGAATACATTAAAAAAATCATTGACCAATGCGACTACTACGTCCTTATCATGGCGAACATGTACGGTAGCATGACAGATGGAGTAAGCTACACTGAACAAGAGTATGATTACGCTGTTTCGCAAGGAAAATTTGTTCTAGCTTTCCCTCATAGTCAACCGGAAACGCAGCCGTTTAACCACAGCGATACTGATGAGGACAAAAGAACAGCGCTATCAGCTTTTAGGCAAAAAGTGATGCGAGGCAGGCTAGTTCGAGAGTGGAGTTCGGATGACAAATTAGAGGCTCAGATAATAAAGGCATTGGTGCATGCATTTAATAATTACCCTCAGATTGGTTGGGTTAGGGGAGATAGTATCGCAAACTCCGACGTCATTCTAAGAAATAATGAACTATTAGAAGAAAATAATAATTTAAAGTCGCTTTTATCAGATTTAAAGCCTGTTCCAAATTTCAAAGTCGACGACATTGCTTCACTTGATGAAGAAATTAGTATTTCAATGAAAATAAAGAACTGGAATTACGCCTCTGACTATGAGGAAGATCATTCTCAATTAATTATCACCACATGGCGATCATTATTTATTTCTATCGCCTCGCACATCAAGGGCGTAAGTGATGATATTGTAATAAAGAACGCGCTAGTTTCACTATTACCCGAGCGAAAACGGGAAATGAAAACAAGCATAACTGAATTACAAAAAGCGACCATTAAATCTCAACTTGAAGCATTTGGACTTATATTGGTTAAGTCGGACATTAAGAACAAACAAACTCTGGAACTCACAGAACTAGGCAATCGGACCATGCGTGAACAGCTGGTCATCCGCAAAAAAGAAGGCGGAGAGATTTCAAGCATTTAATCTATCAGCGCGTGCCAAGCAATTCAGATACCTAAATAACTGATCAAACGGTGTGTTTTTGCATCAACTTTTAGTCGCAGTCCCGGAGGGACTGCACCAACAATTGAAATCATTGCATAAATTTAAGGTTAGCCAATTCGCGATTTTCGCTTTGTTCCGCTATGCAACGGCTAACCTATCCAAACCCAGGCACAAAAAAAGGCCCTAAGAAATACATCTCAGGGCCTTATGTCATTTGCCATTCTTAATCTTATAGAAGATCTGGACGATCAGCCAGATAATGCCGAGGCTGGAAAGGCCGATAGACAGAACCTTTTCCAAATGCGGAAGCCATGCAGGATTTATAGCTGCAACAGTGGCAACAGCAGTCGTAACACGATCAGCAAACTGATCTTTCATTTCCAGCATCCCCGCCGTTTTCCGTTCTCGTCGTTACCCTCGACACGTTCAGCCCCTGCCCGATCCACTTTTGTGAGAGCCACCAATCCTACAGGTGATAAGCTATTCGCTCGAAACCCCGCGCAACCCGACGCACTCATCGGCTGGCAAGCCGCGACGGCGAAGGGCAACAATGCAAAAATCATAATCCGAAAGACCGCGCAGTTTGGCATCGTCCTTTGTCCTTTCCCGTTCAGCTTTCATGTCTGCTTTGAGTTGTGCGGTTTTCGCCCTCTGAAACCCGCTGTGATCGCCCCGGTAATATCCAAAGCCAAAAGAAAAGGCGGCAATTGCGCCACCTGTCAAAACCGTTATGAGGGCCGTTTTCAGCCACGGCGGGATAAGTGCAATCAGCGCCATCAGCCAAGCTCCTGATGGAGATCCTTGACGGCTTTGTACAAATCCACGCGACGCTTGATCGCATAGACTGCAAAAGCTCCAACCATGGCGCAAATGAACAATTGAACGCGCCAATCCAGCCCGCCAAGAAATGAGCCGACAGCCGTCACGACCATGCCGATGCCAGTCAGAATATTCGTGATGACAGTTTTTGACTTTGCTGGAGGCGTTCCAAGCTCGCCGGGATCGGCAACTACCGGTACTTTCTCAATAACCTTTTCGACGGCAGGCTGTGCATTGCCAACCGTTTTCACTTTATTGAGAATGGCTTCGAGCTTTGCAGACTTGACCAGAGCCTTATTCAACGGATCACCGGTGTAGTAGCTTTGGCCGCGAGTTAAATCGCGGTGCTCGCCTTTGGTAGCGGCCAGAACCGGGAAAGAAGCCCATTCCTGCGCAAGACGTTTGCCAAATTCTGTACGGCTGATCTTTCCAGCAATAAACTCATTGTAGCCGCGACGAATAAGCAGGTGATAGCCAAGACGATCTTGCAAGTCAGGCTCAAATATCTGCGTCCCGCGCAAACCAAGTTCACGGGAAAGATCCTGCAAGGTGGCCCGCATAAACTGATAGCCGCCAGAAGCGGAGGACCTGAACCGCTTTGTAAAACTAGCCTGCGCATCAACCAGTTCACCGACCGTCATTGATGTGATCTGCTTTGGAAGCTTGTTTTGATTATTGCCGTAAATAACATCGTAAGAAGCGCGATCAACCCGGCCAACCTCAGTCTTACGAATGAAGTCAAGCAGAATCGCCGCACCAAGAGGCACGGTTTTATCCATTAGATTTTCCTTTGGGGTATTAAAAAACCGCCTCAAGGACGGCGCGGTCTATCGGTTAGGGGAAGCTACGGGCAAAGATTTCATCAATATCAGCGATGGAGAAATCCGCTCCAGATTGCAGATCTGCTGTGATTGCTGCTTCAACAGCAAAGCACCTAGCTACATGATCAAGAACGGCATCGCTAACTGCGATGATTGAAGCAGCATCGACCATAAGAAAGTCGCCTGTCGCCGTTTTCCATTGAGTGGCAAACTCTAGATTACTCTCCGCAGCAACCCGCGCCCCCGAAATCATCATTTTTGAGCGATCATCAGTGGCTACGAACAATCCATTAACCTCAATCCCTCCGACTTCTTTCTCCCAACGCTTAGCCGCTAAATATTCTTGCGGCGTCAGGCCAGGGTGACTGGTGACGGGCTCGCCATTTTCAACAGGCACGGTTTTCATTGGCGGCGCAATTCCAAGTGCTTCATAATTCCTTGGATAGCCTTTTGTTCCGATACGAGCATTATCCACGATTTCCTTAGTAGCCTGAGACAACGAAATCCTCCTTCTCAGCTTCTGGAGTCAACACTCCAGAATTGGGGTCGCAATATGGGTGTGATTTAATGAAAGCATCGGCGCGTTCGGCTTTAACGTGCCATGAAACTTCGCAATTGACTGGGCCGTCTGCTTGCAATGTGAATTTACCTTCAACAATACGTCCACCATGAACATATGTTGGTTCATCCAAGTTATTCACACTGACCACGAAAGCGTTCTGCGTAAGTGCTGAGAAAGTGCCCGGAGTAAGGTTGCTCGCCACATCAATGTCAACTTCGGCCAGACCGTTGACCAGTCTCACAGTTCCCCAAAATTCTACGCCTGCTTTTGGAGCTTCCGTGGACATGAAGCGGAGATCTTTATTGTACGGGTCTTTAGGATGGTCGATTAAGTACGACTTGCTTGAAGCTGAAAAATAACCTGCGACAGCCACATTTCCGGCGCCTGCTACCGTGAAACGCCGAGCGCCTTGAGTGAAAACAGCAAACTCGCCGTCTGATGTGTTGTAAATACCAAAACTGTTGCCGTATCCCGTACCGGAACCAACGCCCATATCAATAATGTTAATGTTTGCATCATTGCGAAAATATAGTTTTCCCTGACCAACACCGCCTGCTGTAATTGACGTTCCTACAGCAAGTCCTGCCGTTGAAGATATAGAACCAGTAAAACTAGCTCCCGATAAATTGGCTTTGGCATTAAGCGCAGCTTGCGTCGCCGTACTAACGGGTAAGCCAGCCTTGGCCTGCAAAGTCCCGTCACCCTGTATATATTGAGCGTTGGTGCCCAATGACAAAACAATCAAAGCGCGACCAAGTGAACCGAGATCAATCTGCTGGGCGTTACCTTCATCATCGGTAACGATAGCTTTGTTCGCAGCAAGAATGAAAGCGGCCAGCTTCGCCAGACTGCCGTTTGGGTCTTGGATGCCGAACTCGGAGGGGTCAACCAGATCAAACGCACCGTTTCCGAGAAAGCGAATTACGGTCTCAGTGTCGCCAGCAAGTTTTGCCAATGCGAACAGATTACCGCCCGACATAAGCCGCCGAAGTGCTGCCGTCTGCCCTGTGTAGCGCGAATTATCCGACTGGTAGCGAATACGCGTGGGGAATGTTCCAGCGGCCTCAGGCGGGCATGGCGACGACAGGACGCCATTATTATCGTCGGCGATACTCTCAATCACCAGCATGCGGCCATCAGGCGAGATAATGAAGTCGCCTTGCTGAATACTGCCAAATGTCAAAAGCGCATCGGCTGCAGTAAAACCAATTGAGTTAGCGGCAAGCGTCAATGTTCCGATCTGCCAGTCTGGAAGGAACTTATCGAAGTTGTCAGCCATTAGCCTTCACCTTCCGTCTTGAGACAACGGGCGATTTAAAAGCAGCAATCTCAACCTGCGCATCATTCAATTGCTGCTGCACATTCATTGCATCGGCCTGAATGTCTTTGATTTTCTGGCAGGAACCTTCATACATTTGCATCACCTGATCACGTTCCTGCGTGATACGGGTCATTTCCTCATTATGGATTTTGGCATCCTCTTCCGCTGCCAATTCCAATTCTTTGACTCTGCGAAGTAAAATCACTGCGTCATTTGCATTGCGCAGGCTTTGCGCGGTCAAAAAATCACTCAATGCGCGAGCTTCATTTGCCATCGCAACAGGATCAATGCGCACATGCGTAAGCTGCGCCGACTGTTCAGCCGTCGTTGAAGACATACCAATTTACCTTTGAGTTAGCGTTTTGCTACGCCGAGGATGTAATAACGAACCCCAAGAGGACCGGGAAATGAATTGTCGTAATTCCAGCTATTCGTTCCGGTCCAGCGGATGCCAGTAGACTGGCTGGGGGAAATATGGATTTTCAGGCTATTCTCGTTAAGAACAGAAACAACTGACTGGTTTGAAAGTCCGTAGCCTCTGTTAGGTATTTTATAAAGCGCAGCATAAGACTGACGCAGGACATTAGGAAAGACACCAATAACTTTCGGAAAGACCAGCATACCATTACCGTTGAAGTTAATAGTCTTTGCTTTTTCCCCATACATCGCATTCGACGCCCCCTCGTTGAACTGACTGGCCGGAATGTACTCTTCCCGTAATATCTGCGTCGCTGGAAAGCGTGTATCTAAAAGAATGTCATTGAACGCTGGCGATGTATCGCTGGATCCGGGCTTTTTAATCTGGATGTCATTAAAGACACGCCGCATCACCTGATTACCACCAATCGAAGGTGGCATCAGATCATTGCAATAAACCAGATACCTGATGTTGACGGCGATATTTGCACTTTCATTGAAAAACGTAACGCCACCCGGATCCAGCCTGTAGGTGATCAGCACATCTTGATTGGTGTCATACAGCTCCCGATCAAACATCGGCAGGATGTAATCACGCCCCGCAATACCGGCAACGATATCAACAAACATACTTTCAGTCAGTGTGACGCCGTAAGGCGCAGGCACGTAATAAGCACCGCCAGCCGGAATATTCTTGATTTCGTCTGCCATAATACAGAACGGAGGATTGCGAGTGCTATCGATAATGCGCTGACGTCCCGACGAATTATCAACAGTGAAACCCGGACGCGTGATGATCAACCCATTACTATCCAGTCGAACAACCTCCTGCCCAGCAACGACAGGGGCAGAAGGTTTGGGAATAGGAGTCTCATTCGCAGGAAGATCCCAAAAGGTGTAATAAATATCGGCGCTACCCGTGCTCCAATATGCATTGTCATACTCAGGACGCTGCGATAATCGGTCTGTTATTCTTCCACACCATCCATAATACCCATAAAAAGAAGGTATTCGATTAGTTACCGATTGGCTTTGTGGTGGCTGCGACTTGCCACTCTCGAAAGGACCGTCATTCTGATCAGTCATTCTTGCAATAACGGTGCGATACTGCATTCCAATTTGATACTGACTATTTATGCTAAATGATGGGCCAAGAAACCTGCCATCGGCCCTCTTTACTTTTGCTTCGAAAATAGGCGGCGCATCGCCGGGGAACATCCTATCTAATAGGAAATAAGGAACAGTCCCGCCCCCCACAGTATGCTGGGTAATTACGATCTGCTTAGCATCGCTATTACCGCCGCCTATCGTGTAAAATCGATATTTACCACTTTCAAAAGGGAAAGCGTTCGGATTGATCGATAAAACACCCGGCTCTTTCATGTAGGAAACATTCTGGTTTTCAGAATCAAACAGGAAGGCGCCATAATCCGTGCTGGGTAATTCCCGGAAATCATCGGTATCATTGCGCATAACCTTCACAACCGGGCCTACGCCGGGTTTGTGTCCAATCGCCAGATAACTCATTAAATTACCTCATCTGCTTGCGGTAAAGAGCCTAATATCCGCATAGTCACCATGGCCACGAAACCGCAGAGCGCCGTTTCGAGACTGAAATTCATCAAAGAAGCCAGAACCAAAATTGATGACGCGCAATGTCAATTCACCATTGACGTAGGCTAGCGGCGCGCCCCTATGACCACGGCTTGAAACGTAAAATTCATCAGCATCAACAATGACACGTGATTTTCCGCCACCAATGGCCTCAATCGCTAAAGCACCTTGCGTTCTATCGCCCCCCACCTCCGCGATGGCAGCAAAAACTACACGCGAAAGAGAGCCTGACGGTGCAGCTTCAGAATAGATCTGCAAATAACCATTTGCCGATATATTGCCGACCTGCGTCTGCGTTTGAATGAGGGTTTGTGCGACAGCGCCAAGCTCTGTTGCTGTTGCCTGCGCGAACTCTTGAACATTGGCGATGTTGCCTGCCAATTGCGCGTCAAGCTCTTCAAGGCGCGTAACCTGAGCTTTACGTTCATTAGCCTCAACCAAAACAAGGCGACGAAAGTTTGCACCTTGAACGCCGATTTCCTCACGAATACCTGCACGTTCAAATTCGCTGTCCGCTTCAAGATCTAATAGCGCGGTAGTTAAGCGCGACACCTCATTATCGACGCGCCGGAGATTATCATTCTGATTGCGCCAGAACTCTTGAAGCCCTGTGTTAAAGTTTTCAACACTGAACGGGTAAATATCCAGTGGCCCTAGGAGAATGTCACGCGTGCGCACACGGATCCAGTCGGACCACTCAAACAGGCGATTGCCCGCAAAAGTTGCGTAAACTGCCCGAATGTCGTAATCGGCATTCGGCAGCAGGATGCCGGGCGCAATCTTGATGCTACCACGCGCAACATCATCAGCCCGACCGGAATAGACAACGCCCAAATCAGCAGCGAAACGCACTTCAAAGCGGACGAAATCAATGTCCTCTTTCGCGCCATCCCAACCAAGCCGGATTGCGCAGCGGCGACTATTGCCGTCCGCGTCCTGCGCGACATCAGCCTCAGCAGAGAAATCAACAATCGGCTGGGGCAGCGGACGCATAGGCCCGACGGCGCCGTCGATTGGGGGCTTGTAATCAGTTGAGCTATTCCAGTCATAATCGGTTGGATCGACTTCCGTCAGATCAACCATAATATCAAGATTGGCCCGATCCGCAGCGCCATCAACCCGCATCAGCTTATTGACATAGCCGTTGCGTTTTGAAGTCCAGGCAAAGATAACACCGGGAACCGCATAAGCCCAGAATTTAGGCGGCAGCACATGCGTATGACGTCGCGCCCGCTGCCCCTCTTCCAAGGCCGACTTTTGCAGACGCTGCACTTGCTCAGGATAACAGACGAATGACAGTTCGATTGACGCCATTAGACGGCGATTGCCGTGCCGTGCCTCAAGATCAGTACGATAGAGCGGCGGTGCGGTCTTTATCACCCAGCCATCAGCAGGCGACGGATAAGTAACAGAAATGCCGTTGATCGTATCCGCCAACCCAAAGAATGGAGAAAACGACTGCTCATCAGTCGAAAGGATATCGTCATCTGTGAAATGGACTACAGGCGCATCAGGAGCGCCGAGATACATATGGTAGACGCCGCCAATCTCAGCAATACGGCCCTGACAAGTGGTATTGATTGCCTCAATTGCCGCCGACAGCGGTGCATCAATCGTAATTTCTCCACCTGAGCGATATTGCGGTTCAGAACCAGCAATCTGCCGGCATTTATTAATCACTGCAATCCAGTTAGCAGTCGGCAATCGTGCTGACGACATGCCCTGTACGCCATAGAACCACTTGCCATCCAGATAAATACCGCGCAGCAGGTTATAGTTCTGCACGGCTGAAAGATGATCCCCATCGCCGCCCCATGTGCTGGGATCACTCAAACGCTGCGCGCCGATGCCGCCAACACTACTATCACGTGTCGGGTCATACATTGGATAGCCATCAACTTCGAATTTGAAGGATGGAATGCCCGAAAACATATTCTTGGAAACGCGCGCCGTCACGATCACATAGGCGACACCATGCCCGACACGATTTGCGCCCCAAGCGCGGTTGCCGTTTGAACAGGTATTGACGAGAAAGCTATCCGCTGCCGTCTGCGTTCCATCATGAAACTTGACCCAGAGATTATCACCGTTGTTGCGATATTCCTTGACCTGCCAGCCCCACGACATGTCGGGCGTATTCAAATCAAGAGTTACTTTCTCATTATTCACCCAGACGTTAAGCAGCCCTTTGACCGGCAGATCGGAGAGCGCAATAACCTGCGTCAGATAGGCATTCGGGCTGTCACCATCTTTGCCCCATGTATTTGCCCAGACAAGAGAGCCAGCCGTTGCAGTTCTACCAATGATGAAAGAGCGCGGAAGATCGCCGCCGCCTTGCAAGGTACCATTGATTGAGAATGCCGGCTCTTTGGGCTTGCCAGAAATTGCCTGCGCAATGAGATTTGCGCCAATGCCTACAGCAGTCTTGAGAAGAAATGACCCGATAACGCCAAGGCCACCAATAAACGAACCGATTGCAGCGCCTACCGCCGCAATAGCTGAAAAAATAGCCATGTTGTAACCTTGAGATTAATCTCTGTCAGAGAGACTTAAGGAAATGCGTTTCCGCAGGCTTGTAGCCGCGCCGCTCATAGATCCGTGACACATCATTGCTTGCGAGTGACGCCATGCCAATTGCGGTGCAGGACTGTTCACGCGCCCAGTGCTCATAAGCATCAAGCATTAGAAGCGCCGAGCGACCACGCGCGGATGGATCGATAAACCAGACTGTTTCCTTGGCATACCGGCCAGCGCCAAACGGATGCTCAAACCATGCAGCCAACAGAATGCCTTGCGGCTTATCACCCAGCACAAGCGCAACCGCTTGTGGCGATGTAAGATGCTGATCAAACAGATTTGCGGCATAAGCCGCCTGAAACGGGAAAGCGAAGCCCGCAGCGCTATGGCTGGATCTCAGAAGCTGGACACATGCAGCGCGATCTGATGGCAGTGCTAAGCGAACAACCATCAGAACAGCCCCAGAAACTTCTTTTTCTTCTTTTGCGTCGGCACCTTGCCCTTTTCCGATCCCCACCAGACTTCCCATTCGGTTGCCGTGTCAGCATCCTGATAAAAACCATCAGTCGAAAGTCGCAGCCGCTGAGTGGCGTCTGATCGGGTATCTGGATTAGAGCGGGTAAATTCCTGCGTATGGCTGACGCAGGTCATCGTGACCGCGCCTTCCTCATTTTCGCTTGGGGTGCTTATCTCAATACGATCAACGAAACCAATAAACCGGCATTCCGCAGGCGCTACCAACTGGCGTGAATTAGGATCGAACAGCCCGCGATAGATTTCGACACGCGCTTGCTGGCAATCGTAATCGCGCACAATGCGCTCAACTTCCTCAAGTACCTGCGACATGCGAATGTTGACTTCCTGCACGGCCAGATTTGCAACAAGCGGAATATCGTCAATCGCAACCAGACTGCCAGTGCCATACCATTCACGTGTGACAGGCAAACCACTATCAGGATGCGTGATTGGAGCAGTAATATTGCCAACGTCAGACCAAAGCCCCTCTGTCTCAGGCGCATTTGTCTGACGATTGCGCGCAACCAGCCAAAGGAAGTCACGCGCCACCAGCACACGGCCTTGCAAGGCCGCATGGTTTTCAGCGGATATGTTTCTCACAGGAAAACTCCTTGAGCGATTATCTGGTTTTCACTACAAAGATTGTAGGAAATTTTAATTCCTGCGCTCTCTATATTTAGCAGAGGTCAAATGCGTGAATTTCGCAAATACCACACGGGCAACGAGACAGTAGACAACGCTCTCGATCAAATTCATCTACTTACAATGCGCAATTCTGAAGATTGGCGTATAGCTGGGGTATTATTTGATGATTGGCTGGTCAGCTTCATAACGGCAGTTGAATTACTTCCAAAGAACCATCCGATGCATCTAAAGACCCTTAACGTGTATACACGTGGTCAGCATATGGGATGGTCTGAGGACGAGACTGCACATTTTTACAAAAATATCACAGCCAAAATCTGGCCAATTCTTGATGAGATCAAGGACATACCTTTCGATCAAGAAACTAAACCGGACCCCATATTAGAGGAGTGGCGTTTTCGGGCAAAGAATGCCTCTACTCTGAAGTCAAAGTGGGACTTATGCCAAGAAATAGCAAACAGCAGGTCCTCACCATTTCACCTAAAAGATGCAGCACGAAAAGCATCAGTGCATATACACCAATATTTAAAGCGTGCTCGTCTTACTAGCGATGAAGACAGGTCAATTGAACAGAAGTTCTATTGGGTGAAATTGTCCCTATAGACTGCTCTCATCTACTTTCAATGGCCTGAAACGACACACTGCCACGCCCTGTCTGCAACTCAGCCGTTGTGGAAATGGATCCGGGAACGATAGTCATGCGGCAAGACGGCCGCACGATTGTGACTGAATTGCCGACGACTGTTTCCGGCCAGAAATGCGGCCTGACTTCAATGTCCAGACCATTGATATTGCCAATCTGATGAAGATTGCGCGGGCCAAGCTGTAGATAATCACCGATGCTTGGCGAATAGCCCGCAGGCCGGTTGCTCAATCGCAAAGTCTTGCGATCCTCGCCAATGGCGCCAAGCGTCAAGCTGGATGCATCCCCTACGCCCAATCCATTCGGGTGAGCGATAGGAAAACATCGGCTGATCGGACGGCCAAGAAACTCTTGCAGCCCGCCCTCAAGCAGTTTCAGGCGAGCGCGCCAAGCGTCGAGAACGTTGGCTGGCAAACTGCGCGACATGTAAGTTGCCTGCCACAAAGGAGAGCCAAGATCCTTCACGTAGGTTTTCCCGCCCGCCGTGCGACTTTGCTCCTGCCGATAGAGTAAATCAAACTCTGTTGACCAACCCGGAAAGCTGGCAAGAATGTCATATGGATATGTAATCGGCATTAGTGTCTCCAGCGGCCAAAGCTTGAGACACTAAAGTCATCAGGCATGGCTTGTAATATGCTCACAAAGTGATTGAGCCGCTATTGCTGCCCGCTTTAAGGCAATTTTTTTAATTTCATTAACAGACAATGTATCGAGATCAGCGCCGCTCACTTGGATCGACAAATCAAAATTGTCATAAGCTTCTAGAGTTTCATCCCAGTATTGGAACAAAAAATTGGCGTGATATGCTGCCAACCCATCTTCTTCAAACCGCTTTAGAGAAACTAACTTAAAACTGGTTTCTTCACGTAGTTCAAAACTAGATAATACTTCATCATACCCTGACATAGACTATCCCCTTTCCAACAATGACGGGACATTATCCGAGTCTTAATAAAGATCAATCTATACCTTAACGTTATGTTTTGGTATTTTGCGAACCGCCTCAATAATCCTTGATCCCATCTCGCGATTGGTCTTCGCAAGTCCCGCCTCCAGACGGGAAACCGCAGCAGCATCAGCCCCACGCGCATCAATATGATACACCGGAGCAAATGACATGCTGCCGCCCGCTCCGCCCATTTCTGAAATTGACGGAACATTCGGCAAAGGCACATTCATCTTTGGCATCGTTGGCATTGAAAAGCCGATAGGCCCGCCATTTGCGCGCTTAGGCAAACGGTCCGCATTCATAGCTTCCAAGATCGGCAACCACTTTTGCGTGGCAGCCGCGTTCATCATGAACTCGCCATTGCTACCCCACATGAGAACTTTGTCATCACGCGGACCACCCTGACCCCTGACACGGCCACCATTCGCCAAAGCTTGGATCGGCCCACCATCTTTACGACCGAGCAAACCACCCAGCCAGCTAAACGCACCGCTAAGCATTCCACCCCCGGAACCGCCCGAAGATGGCTTGAACAGAGAATCAAACGCGGAATTGAGCGCCAGTTCAGCCAGTTTTCGCAGCAAACCGGAAAGCGCATCGCTAAGGCTATCAGCCCCCGTAATTGCACCAATCATTCCTGATTTGAACGACTGATAGAAGTCCATCGCGGCTTGATCTGCCCGCTCCTGACTTTCTTGCACGCGGCGCAAAGCCTCAGCTTGCCGAGCATAAGCCTCAGAAACTTCATCAATAGCTGCTTTTTGTTCAGGAGAAAGCTTGATGCTGGAAAGGTCAGTTTGACCCTTTCTGATGGCTTCATCCCGAAGTTTAGCAAGTGCTGCCTGCTCCAGATCCAGCGAAGCGCGGCGCTTTTCCTGTTCCTGATAGGACAAGCCCACCATCGCAGTTTCGGCCCGCAGCGCTTCCGTCCGATCTCTTAAAGCCTGCACATCGCTATCAAGCTTTTGATCAGCAGTTTTTTGATGCGCCTTTTCTTTCGCAGGCTTTTTACCCTCTGCCGATCTGGACTTATCACCAGCAAGCTCAGCCTCTGCAATGCGCTTAATCTGCGCATCGGTCAGCTTTTGATTGTCAGTTTCAGAGCGCTTGCGCACTTCTGCAATCTTGTTTTCAAGGGCAAACTGTTCTTTGCTAAGCTGAGCGCGCTTGAGAGCATTGCGCTCGTATTCCTCAGCGACTGCGTTTTCAGCCCGACGCTGCACGATGTAAGGATCTGCGGTGGCACGCTCTTTTTTATCGCTATCCTGCCCTTTCGGATAAGCCATGCTCATTGCACGGCCTGCATCCTGCGCAGTCTTAATCACGACATTCATCACATCGATCAGGTTGAAAAAACCATTCTTGATGATTTTGAAATTTGGATGCGCGTTTTCAATGTCTTGCAACTTGTTTTTTAATTGTTCTGCGCCACGACCCGTATTGGTGAACTCATCGATAAGTCTGTTAAGCTCATCAATGTGTTTTTGGCCGATAGGCTCAGCCCTGTTAAAGTTTTCAACATTCGTCTTGAGATCTTGAATTGCAGACCCTGCTTTTGCCACGTTCTGCTCAAGCGTATCGCCGAACCGAGTTGAATAAGCCTCCACAGCGGCGAGACGCGTAACGGCTTCGTCAAGATCCTTACCTAGCTGGATGACACTGCCACTAACCCTTGTGCCGTTAATCTCGACCAGCTTCGCACGGACCTCATCAGCTGTGATTTTAAAGTCACCAAAATCACGAGCCATCTGCGCGATCTGCTGACGCGCCGCGCCATCTTCCTTGCTCGCAAAAGCAACCATTGCACGATTGGCGATAGAGTTTAACTCATCACCATTACCAACCCAATTAGAGAAGGCACCGCCACCGTTTCGCAGGCGGCCGATTTCATCATTGATTTGTTTGAGTTTTCGTGCGCGATCCGCGGCCGTAAGCTTGTCCAAAGACTCAGCCGCCTGATCAAGTGCATCAGCTACCTTTGGCGCAAGTAGCCCCAACTTTTCCATCTCAGCACGAAGTTCATCGCTGTTACGGCTCGCTTCAATCGCGCCAGCTGCATATTTCCCAACAGCTAAAACAAGCGCCCCGCCGATGATGGCACCAAGCGGACCAGCAGCAACGCTCAGGCCACCAAACGCAGAAACCATTTCACCTGCACCCTTGGCAGCTTTCAGCGCCTGCGTGAATTTGATGACCGACGCAGTTGTCGTGCCAAGCGCCCGCGTCATGTTTGCAAGAGATCGCCCGACCAGAACGCCAGCGAAAACCGCCGCAACCTGCAAACCAGCATCTGCAACCTGATCAAAATTATCTGCAATGAGTATGAGCGCCTCGGCCATCTTAGCCGAGATCCCAGTGGCATGATCGGCGTTGCCGACATACTGCAACAGCGCATTGTTCAAAAGGGAAAAACCGTCGCCAATGGTTGCGGGCATATCTGCCGCTTCCTTGCGCAGGATCTGCATTTGACTGGTTAACGCTTTAACTATCGCATCGCCAGTAATTTTGCCTTGGGCGCCTAGCGCACGCAAACCGTTTGTCGTTGTGCCAAGTCCAGCAGCCAGCGCCTCAGCAACACGACCGCCCGACTCAATCACCGTATTGAGATTGTCGCCCGAAAGCTTGCCGGTCGCCATAGACTTACCAAGCGCGTCAATGACGCGCGCGGCCCGCTCACCCTTAGCGCCAGACACCACAAGCGCATTATTCAACGCCTCAGTATAATCAAGCGACTGATTGGTGCTGTAACCCAACTCCCTCAAGGCTGTTGAGCTTAGAAGATAACTCTCTGTTGTTTGCGACAGATCGGAATAGGTACGGCGGGCCATATCACCAAGGCGACCCATTACCTGCGTACCGCCTTCGATCGAACCAGCTGCAAGATTGACGCGAGACGTTAAATCCGTCCATTCATCTGTCATCTTGCGCAGTTCATTTGCACCAAGCACCGACCCAACCGCAGCAAGCCCTTTACCGACGCCGGTACCGATAGGCTTGCTAAATGTCGCCTCAAGCTTTGACTGCATGTCGCGGGCGAGCTTTTCGATCTCCTTGAAGTGCTTATCTGCCATCTTGGAAGCATTATTCATGCTTTTATCGACGCCATCGGCCATTGCTTTCATAGCCGTTTCGATACGTTTCTGTGTGCGGCGCAACGATGCTGCGTCAGCAGAAATTGAAAGAATGATATCGTCGGACACTTCCGTCATGAGATCCTCACATCGAAGAAAAGGCCGCTCGCTTGCGGCCTCTAATTTCCATATTGTTTTAAGAGAGCATCCATCTGCGCATCAGTTGGCGCATCGCCGTGTTTCTTGCCGCCACGCGCTTCGATAAAGCCGTCAATCGCCGCCATAAATTCGCTTAAGGTGGCATTCCAGAATGTTGCTGGTGTCCATCGTAAGACACCAAAGGCGGATCGCTGCCAATCACGCCAGGGGAAATCCGCCTCTATGTCATTCCCCCGGCCTGACCGTTTCCCGGCTCACCGTCAAAATGATCAGAAAGAGCCGCAGAGAAAGCCCGCGACACATCGCTAAAATGCTTCAACTTTAAGGCTGAAATCACCGAGGAAGCATCGCCCTCTATGGTCAGGTGACGTATTCCAGAAACAACCGCTGCGATTTCACCGTTGGTCAAACGCTCATAGAGATCGTGCATGGATTTGCAGCCAAGTTCCGTTGAAACCGCAGCAAGCCCGCCCATTGATGCGGCAATAACAATGTCGGCACCACCAATGGTGATGCCAACTTCGCCCCGCGCCCCGTTTACAGGAAGCACCATGATTATGGCTCCGCAGTAAATTCGAGTGGGCCAGCCGCCTCGAATGTTGCGCTGAAATCCATGTTGCCTTCAAGCTCGCCAGAGAATTCGAAATCAGAAACAAACCACGACCCCTTGTATTGACCAAGGCCCGGTACGATAACGATGGCATTGAAAACCTCAGCAGCATTCACCTTGCCGACAAAGTATGCAGACTTTGCACCGGCCACATACTTGCCAGATCCAGTGAAAGTTCGATTTTTAATGCCCGGCTCAGCGGTTTTCTGTGGCGTAGCACCGGGATTTCCACAATCTCCAATCGTGGTGTCGATTGAATTTGCCGACATGTTGAACGAACGGGCAAGCAATCCACACAGATTGCTGAACTCCTCCGGTCCGGGAGTGACTTCGCCATCGCCAACCTGAATAAGAAGAAGGCGACCTTTCTGCTGACCAGTAGCCATTTTAGTGTCCTTGGAAAATGAAAGGCCCACCGGATGAAGGGTGAGCCACTATGTTTCTGGGAATGTCGAAGTGATTGGCGTTAAGCCGCCTCAGTTCGAGCTATGAACTCGACAACACCATGATAATGAATGCCGTCCAGATCTTGGAAAACCTGCGTGCGCAGGTGATCAATCGAAATCAGCCGATAGCTTGGCAATGCCAGAGACGCATCATTCAATGCGATCTCAACACTATCTGCCATTTCCGCAGCCTCTTTCCGACTGGTTGAATAGTTTGACCATGTGTGAATGGTCACATAAATTCGCCGCCCGCTGACACACTCAACATCATCGCGATGATCATCAAAGTGACCAATCTCGACATACGGCGCACTGGTTTCAGCTGGAACACGGTCAAAAACCTTATCGCCTGAAATAGCCCGCAGCGGCGGCCACGCTTTAAGGCGAGCTACAATTGACGCCTGCAACTCAAGGGATGCGCTCATTTCTTCATCGCCTCCCTGACGCCCTTATTCACAGCTGCACGGATCCGACGCAGCCCCTTTTTGCGCATGCCACGCCAGACTGGAAAGATATGCGGCTGGGCTGGCGTTGCAGCATGCGGGCGCTTTGCCTTGCTCATCACCTTGCCAGACTTATAACGCCGATCAGGGCGCTCACTTCCGCCGCCGCTTGATTTGGTGCCAAATTCAAGAAAGCGCCAAATAAACGACGCATAAATTCCAACCGCATTTGGGTCTGTCGTTTTTCGTGATCCGAAAGGAACCTTGCCGGGGTTGTCACTTTGCTTTGCCGCATGGATGCTATCTGCATAATCGCCGGAACGGTTTGGCGCTCGCTCTTTCATGGCACTAACAGCCTCTTGCGCGACTGCCATCTGTGCATCGGCCATTTTATCAATCGCCTTTGGAGCGATCTGGCGGATCTTATTGATTAACTCAGCACGGCCTTTTGATTTAAAGCGCACTCCCATAGCAATCACTCACAATATTTAAGGGAAACAGGGAAAGGCATCGCAAGCTTTGACTCTTTTCCAATCCAATGCCATAGGCTGGACAGACTAACTGTGA
Source organism: Brucella sp. TWI559 (assembly GCF_039674265.1). NCBI lineage: Bacteria > Pseudomonadati > Pseudomonadota > Alphaproteobacteria > Hyphomicrobiales > Brucellaceae > Brucella > Brucella sp. TWI559. Next base: position 6,057 of record NZ_JBDJNE010000002.1, on the reverse strand, counting down.
GACATACTTTTCACGCTGAAAGGCTTTTCATGAAAATTCTGATTGGAGCGGCTTGCATCGCAGTTATTGCACTCGCCATCTATGTGATTGGAGGCGACTACATGGCTTCAAGAGCATTAGGTAAGCAAACCTTCAGCGCAAGTTGCGATGCGCTTCTGGAAGAAGTGAAAGATATAGATCCCAACAAATTGTCGAGCAGCGAACGACTTAGATATAAGCAACGATTGGACGACTGCGCTAAGCACCTTCGCACTGGCAAGCTGCCTAACTAGCCGTCCTCGCCTTCGATCACCAACATTTCCAGATAGGCGTTTCGGCCATCTGGATTGACTATGGTTTTAATCCCAAACACCCGATTTGGCAGTTTCACGCCTTTTTCGTCAATTTTCACACCTGCGCGCACATCATAGACCCGCCATGCAGCCGTTACCTGCCGTGCCGTTTTATGCGACCTGATAATAAGGTTATAAGGCTGGCGCGCATCCAGTCTTGACGCGATAATCGTTTCAGCATTGCCGCCAAACTTAGGCTCTAAGGCAGCCGGAACAGTAAACTGATCAACCCAACCCCCGCGAGATCCACCGAGACCATCATCAATAGTCTCTTTCTTTTGAAAAGTGACGCGCAAGCGAAGGCGACCTGCACCATCACGCTTTGCCATTTGTCACCTCACGTCGCGGAGTTGGAACCTTTACGGCCTTTTTCTGAGATATTGCGGCACTTGCACAACGCGTGGTCACGCTGCGCACCATGCCCTCTTTATAGGCAATCGTTACCGCAGCCGTTGCCCGAAAATCAAAATCTGACAGGAAGCGAACCCAAGGCATTCAATGACCTTTCTATGTGAAGATCAAATCACCAGTGACTGCGATAATTGCAAAGCAACGCATCAAAACTGGAATACGGCACAGACGGTGACGGCTCCCTGTTTTCATAAGCATCACTGATGAAAAGCAAGATTGCATGCCGGACAGCATCCGGCACTTTTTCAAAGCCTACCTGCGCAATAAGATCGACGGTCGATCCGGCTTGTATCGCAGGCCAGCTTTTACCCGGACGCAGCTTAATGCTCGCATCATATGGATCTGATTGAAGCTTATAAACATCAGGTGAAAGCGTGCGGCTCTCACCTGCCAGATCCACATAAATGATGCTTACGACTTTCTGCACCGGAGAGAATGGCAGATCCTGCATCGCCCGGAAGGTTTCACAAGACGCTGACAACTCTCGCTGCGCAAATTTCACACTGCAATAATTCTCAACATGGTCACGGCCAGCCGCAACCAAACCGGCAATCAGGTTATCGTCATCATCGAAATCCACCCGGCATTGCAGCTTTGCCGCCTCCAATGTGACTGGCTCTATAATTTCATCGCAGGCAGATACCGGATGGGTCCACATCAGTCAGCCTTTCCTTTGGCCTTGCCAGATGCTGGCTGCGCAGGCGCAGTCTCAGCCTTGGACGCGCCCGTTTCAGGCTCCGCACTGCCAGCCGCTGCACCATTCTCACCAACCTGCGCATCAGTAACGACTGCCGTTTTCGACTGCTGACTGGTATCTGTTCCCGCGCCATCTGGCGCACCCATCACAACAGAACCCGGCTCAGCACCAATTCCAGTCTCAGGCCCACCACCAGCAGCGCCAAGATTAAGCGCCGCAACCGCAGTTTCTGTACCAAGTCGATCAGCAACGGTCGTTTCATAGTCTGTACCTAAAAAAGGAACAGCAGAGCCGCTATTAATCAGACTGATCGCTTCACTCTCAGAAAAGCGTTCGGTTACATCGCCGCGTGAAAGCGCAAAACCCGCACCGGCAATGCTCATAAGCATTTTGATTTTCATGGTAATCCCCATGCAAATGCAGGGAGTGGACGACGCCAACTCCCTGCTAATGATTGTGGTTTGGATTAAGCAGCAGCAGCCATGTGTTTAACGGCAGCAGCATCGCCCAATTCGCCATCAAAGCGGATCAGACCTGCAATGCCGAGGTTCGGCCAGAAGCGTTCACGCATGATGCCGATCATCGGATCATTGACCTTGCGGACGAAATATTTGCTGAAATCGCCAAAGAGCATGAATTTCTTGGCAGCAGCAATATCATCCATGGCCTGATTGATGCTGTATGGACGACCGTTAAAGCTACCCGGCACACCCTTCTGCACATCACCCTTTTGCCAGAGATAGTTGCCATCACCATCCTTGAGCTTGCGCACAATATTCAATGTTTTGTCATTGAACATGTAACGGGCTTTTGGCGACGCACGATAAGCAGGATCTACCGAATGCTCAAGATCGATAATGTCATCCCACGTCACGCCGGTTGCTGTCGCAGTCGTGCGACCGAGTGACGAAGCTGTAACAATCCCATTAGGCGCATTCACGCCTGTACCACGTGTCAGCTGCAAATTTGCGATGCGTCCAAGGCGCTCGCCCAGCAAAGAGCCGAGCAATTGCTCCATGCCAAAAGCACTATCCTGCACAAGTTCAAACGAGAACTTCACAAACTTGGTATTGAACACATATGAGCTTAACAACTTCTGCGAGAACTCTACATCGGCAGAGCCATCATCAACAAAGTCGTTACCTTCCGTATGCGCTACGGCCTCTTTGTCGGTATCATCAACAGTTGGGATGGTGATTGGATTGCCGCGAGCAGTCCGCATCTCCGTGCAGACATTCTCGTCATACATCGGACCCCATTCTTTCATCGACTGGATGATAAAGCCCGCCAATTCTGTCGGAACGGTATAGCCACCGGCAGCGGCCACCGTGGACTGCGAACGCTGTTCCTGATCTGGCGTGACAATACCAGCTTTCAATGCGTTTCGCTCTTCACCAGACAGGGCAGAAATATCACCGCCATTTGCCAGCATTTTATAGAAAGCAGAACGATATTCTGTATTCGCAGTGGGTGCACGGTCATCACTGCGAAGATCCGGGCCAAGCGGACGCTGACGCGAGCGCTGTTCTTCCGCATGCGTTTCAAGCGCAATGACCTGTTCGATCTGCTTGATCTCTTTTTCCAGCTTGTCATGCTCAGCCATTGCCGCGTCATGCTGGGCTTCAAGTTCTTTGGCACGCGTTTCATCGGTGCAGGCCGTGATTTCTTCAAGCCGCGAACGGGCTTCAACAACGATTTTTTCCTGCTTTTGACGCAGTTCTTTAAGGCGAGCAGACATCGCATATTCTCCGATTGGAATGCTGTGATTGATTAATGCGCGGCAAATGCCTGCGCTAAGACTTGTTCAAAGGTGGCGCTGAGCCAGATCGAGAGAGATTTTCATACCGAGCCGCTTTGTAGCGGATCGGATATTGCAGCTGGTCAGATCATTGCGAACGCTCTGCAATGACCGCAGTGCAATTTCAGTGCCTAGATAGGCAGGATCTGAAACAATCGACACGTCGAAAAGGCTAACTTCGTGAATGTAACGGATCGGAATATCGCGGCTCTCGTCCCATTCTTGTCGCGTGGCATAGAAACCAAACGACATCTTATCCAAATCGCCGCGCTTCATTTTAGGAATGATCCGCGCCACATCAGGATCCGCAGGATCTAACGTGGTATCGATTTTCAGGCCGTGGCTATCTTCCGTCAGCTTCAACGTGCCGGATCGGGTACGAGCAAGAGGCAAGCCACCATGCTCAATCAGAAACGAAACATCATCCCGGCCAATCGCAGCCTGAAATGCTCCCGGTTTGATGACTTCAACGAAATATCCGCCGATGTCGGAACGCTGATTAAACACAGCAGCATATCCAGAAACTGCCACACCACTTTCATCAGACCGGATTTCGGCAGCAATGCCGCCCCGGATCTCCTTTTTTACGGTCATTGCCTATCCTCGCCGTTTTCTGGAATTTCCTTTGGAGGCGTCAACAGAGGCTGGGAGCCAAGCGGCACCGTTGCACCCTGAATAAGAAGCTGATCGCCGTTTTCTTTCTCAGGCCGATTTTCCAAGGCCCGCGCCTCATTCGGCGTAAGGATGGCTGACTGGATGCCCCGCGCCATACCCTCAATGCGGCTCTTGAAATCACCGCGCATCAGAGCATCAAGATTATGCTCGATATGACGATTGCCGCGCCGTCTGAATATTTTCAGACTGGCTTCCTCCTCAAACGCCTTCGCCCACTGCGAAATCAGATGCTTGACGAGATGCAAATCCTGTTGCTCGACATTCGAGAACTTTGCCTGCGTCATATCCTGCAAGAATACAGGCGGCAGGTTATAAATCCGGGCGATTTCCTCAATCTGAAAGCGCCGGGCTTCCGTCATCTGCCCCTTAGCCGGATCAAAACCAATCTGCTTAAGATCGTAACCACCGGGGATCTGCGCAATCGGTGTATTGCTTTCCCTCGCATGTTCAATGGAACGCTTGATGTCTTCCGCAGCCCGCTTCATACCATCCTTGCCAGCAGGCAACGGACCCGTGAGCGCCAATGGAGGCACACCGCCACCGGCAAAGAAATTGCTGCCGTACTCATCCATCGCCAGACCAAGCGCAATAGCCTTGGAACCGCTAATGATCGGGCTGTATGAATTAAGCTGATCAGGATCCAACATCCAAGGAATGTCGATCACGTCAGAGGCTGGATATTCCTTTCGCCCACCTCCGGCATCAAACTCATAAACCTTTCGGCCAGCCTGCCTTTTGATCGTGACGTGCGCATTGTTGAGCGGCCAAAATGCTATCGGGTTTCCAGACAGATCGCGCTCAATCCATGTCAGACCGCGCCCAGAGGTGAACACCTGCTGCCACATATATTTGCGCCAGCCAAAGCTCGTCCATTCATCATGCGGGCTTTCATTGAGCAACGACTGTAACGGCCCGCCTGCCTTTTCTGCACCCTTTCCGCGATTGCGATAAACATGCAGCGGCAGATTTGCCAAAGACGATGAAAGGAAAGTGACCGCAGCCGATACAGCAGGCAGTTTCAGCGCACTTTTGATCGTGACAGGCGGTAAGTTTCCATCCTTCAAACCGAAGAACTGCATGAAATCGCCAGAACTGACTGCCACAGTCGGATTTTCGATTGGAGCGCGAGATCTGGTTTCGCGCCCCATCAACTTATCAATCAGTTTCATCAGGATTTACCCACGCTGTATTCCGGGTCATCGTAAGGCGATGTCGGAGCGGCTTCATCTTCGTCGCCGTTGATTGCAAGCCCCAGAGCCATGACTGTTGCAGCAATCCCGTCGATCTTATCGAGTGAGTTTTTCTTGTCCGGCACGTAATTGAGATTGGCATCAAAGCGCACACTGCAATGGCCAGCCATCCAAGCAAGAACAGGATGTCCGCCATGCTCAATTTTGGCTGCGAACACTAAACGTTCCAGCTCTTTCGTCGGCAAGCCCAGCGTTTGATGGCCTTGACGCATCTCAACCATAACTTCCGCGTCAATATCTTCCTGCAAGTCAGTGACAAGCTTCGCAGCATTCCATCGGTCAAAGCCGAATTGCTGCACATCGAAATTCGCAAACGCTTCCAGAATGGCATGCTTGACGAAGTTCTGATCGACAGCATCACCGGGGGTTGCTTCCAGCGCACCTATTTTCACCCAGCGATGCCAATCTACGCGCTTGTCCTGTTCGGCCCGCTCATCAAGCGTTGCAGCTGGCACCCAGAAACGCGGGATAACTACCCATCGCTCATGATCGTCGTCAGGCAGCAACACCGCCACAAGCGCGGTAATGTCTCTCGTCGCGGAAACATCGCAAGCAAGAAATGCCTTGCGGCCCTTATGTTGCCGCCAGAGTTGCGGCCAAGCGTCCTTATCTTCCGTACAAAGCGCCCATTTTGAACGCGGCAACCAACCGGCAATCTGATCAACCCACCGATTAAGATGATAACACTGGAAAACCGCCTCTTGTGCTGGATGCCCTTTGGCTTTCCTGAACTCGGTACGGAGATAATCCAGCGTCGGTGTCAGTCCAAGGCTGGGATTTGCCTGTCCGACCTCAGCGCCTTTGAGACAAAACTGGTTTAATTAAGAAGAGAGGATTTTCGGCTCATCATAGCTTTATCAAAGGACGCAAAGATGAGACAGAAACCCGTTCCCC